>CAXMPN010000048.1:0-274 GCA_964195195.1 Pontiella sp.
GATCAGCGGCTCTACGGCTTTCCGAAGATCGTTATAGTCGAGCACCCAGCCCAGCCGAGGATCCAGCTCATCCTCCACGTGGATTTCAATGTAGTAGGTGTGCCCATGCATATTGGCGCACTTGTGTGTTGGCGGCACATTGGGAAGCCAGTGCGCTGAATCAAACTTGAACTCCTTGTAGATTCTCATTTTCGGCATGACTTAATCCTCTCAAAAGTAGATGGAGCTTCCAGCTCCATTGCACACGCCGGGTTCCGCTACTTCGCAACGGAGC
>CAXMPN010000048.1:299-7367 GCA_964195195.1 Pontiella sp.
ATCTAGGGTCTATAGCGCCCGCGTCCTTGAAGCCTTTCTTTCTCAACAGGCATGAATCGCACCGTCCGCAGGCGCGGCCGTCGGGAGCGGGGTCGTAGCAACTCGTGGTTTTAGCGTAATCCACGCCCAAGTCCAGCCCCAGTTGTATGATTTCCGCCTTGGTCAGATCAATCAACGGTGTATGAATGGTCAGCGTCCGCCCCTTGACACCGGCCACCGTCGCCAGGTTGGCCATTTTTTCGAAAGCCGCGATAAATTCCGGACGACAATCGGGATAACCGCTGTAATCGAGTGCATTCACCCCGATAAATATATCGTGTGCGCCGAGTACCTCGGCCCAGGCCAGTGCGTAGGAAAGGAACACCGTATTGCGAGCGGGGACATAAGTGACGGGAATTTCGTCGGTCAATTCCTCTATGTTATCATGCTTCGGCACGGCGATATCCGCCGTCAAGGCAGAGCCGCCAAAGGCGCGTAGATCAATCTCCACCACGCGATGTTCCTCGGTCGCCCCGTCCACCTGCTGAGCGGCGCAGTCGAGTTCGACGGCATGCCGCTGACCATAGTGGAATGACAAGGCGTACACTACGAACCCCTCGGTGCGCGCAATCGCCAGCGCAGTGGCCGAATCAAGTCCGCCACTTAGTAATACGATCGCCTTTTTGTGACTATCCATAGATCACCTGAAAAACAAAATCACACAGAGCATTCAACCCATTTCCGATTTTAGATTTTTGAGTGCCGATTTTCGGAACTCAAACGGCGTTGGCCTATATAAAGAAAAGCTGTCGCAGACCCACAAATCAAAAATCGGCAATCTGAAATCGAAAATTGGCTGCGAAGCATCCTCACAGCATTTCCAGCATCTTGTGGGTTTGCGGAATTACGCGCACGTTGGGGAGTATGCTCGACACCTTATCCTGCCAGCGCAAAAGCTGTTCCCCGGACGGTACGGCATCGGTCTTCGCGGCCTTGGTCATCGGTTGAAGCACGACCAGGGTATCGGCCCCGCCGGACTTTTTGATGCCTTTGACTGCTTCAATCAGTTCCCCGTCGTTGGTTTCGGCCGACAAAACCATCTTCACAAAAACATCCACATCGAAATCGCGGCAGGTTTTCAGGAATTGCCAGTGTGCCGGAAACGTATTGGGTTCCTTGGTCACGCTGGAAAGTTTGACATCCATGGCTACGATATCGACCCATTCGATGATCGACTTGAGTTGTGGCACGAGATCTCCGGCGGTTTCCAGATAGATGCTGTATTCCTCTGCACAAAGGTGGGGCAATAGTTCGCGCAGGAAGTGGGCTTGAAGTAGCGGGGCGCCGCCGGTCAGCGAGATGCGGTGGTTTGTTTTCTTCCGGTCCACCTTGAGTATCAGCTCCATGATCTGTTCCACGGAAAGCGGATTGGGCACCTGCTCGAGCGATCCCGAACCGGGATCGCTTTCAACCATGACCGTCTCCGTGCGCTCGGTATTGGTGTCGCAAAAGATGCATTCGCGGTGGCAACCGCAGAACCGCACAAACAGATGGCGTTCGCCCACGTAGGGGCCTTCGCCCTGGATCGAGCTGAATATTTCGGAAAGATTCGTTTTCATAGCTCAGCAAAAGTACCCGACAAGTTCAGAAAACGAAGCAAAATATACGTCGGGTTTATAGCCGCATTCCTCCCCGAACCCGTATCGGACAAATGCGCTTTTAACGCCCGCATTCTCCGCCACAGCCAGATCGGTGCAGTGGTCGCCAATCATCCATGTGTGCGCTGCATCGGCTCCCGAAACCTCCATGCAGCGATGGATACCATCGGGTTCCGGCTTCAGGTGTTCCACATCGCCGCCGCCTATAATGGAGGCAAAAGAGCCGTCGATGCCGAAATATTTCATAATCTGCCGGCTGGGATCGCCCGGCTTATTGGTGAGCACGGCCAGCGTGTGTCCGGCGGCGCTCAGCCTGCGGACTCCCTGCTCCACCCCCTCATAGAGCGTCGTATGAACGGTCAGATGCGAATAATAGTATTCCATGTTAATTCGCAAAGCCTCACCCATATCCACATCGTTGCCCTGCAACGATCCTTCAACCAGTCTTTGAACGCCATGGCCGATATAGCCGACCACCGTTTCCAACGGAAGTGGCTCAAGACCGAAATGGCGCCGCATATGATTAATGCCTTCCGCCAGATCCGCGCGCGAATCGATCAAGGTTCCATCCAGATCGAATATCAACAATTGAGAAGTCATCAACGCGCCTCGGAAAACATCAAAAGTTCGTACCAGGTGTGGATGTCCACATCGGATGGGAAATCGACCAATTGCCCATTGTCAACCGCCACCACCTGTGCACCCGCGGAACGGGCTGCCTGTATGCCGATCACCTGATCCTCGAAAACCAGCGTCTTCAATGGATCGCTCCCCAGTTTTTGAACCGTGCATTCAATGATTTCGGGATCCGGCTTGCGATGCACTACCTCGTCGGAGGTGGTAATGTAATCAAAGAATTTAAACAACCCCGCCTCGTCCAGTGCAGGCTGAACAAACCCAAGCGGAGAATTGGTAGCCAGTGCCATCGGTTTTTTCCCAAACCACCTATCAAGAAATTCCCGCGCTCCAGCGAACGGTCTCGCCTCGAAGATTTCCCGGATCCGCCGCTGCTTGTGTGCAAGAATTTCGGCCGGATCCAGCGACAAGCCGTGTTTCGCGTTCAGTTCCTCCGCAAACCAGGCACTGTGCTTTCCAAAAAATTCCAGATGCTCGTCCGGGGTGAGCCGGTAGCCGCTCTGGGCAAGCACCGCATCCGCAAAAGCCCGGGAGTGGTACTTCTCTGAATCAATGATCGTGCCGTCCAGATCAAAGATGAAGGCATCATAATCACAAAGTTTCATGACCATCACTTCTCCACAGAAACCGTGCCTCCGGCAGCAACAAACTATACCGCGTTGCAAAGGGTCAGTATAATCGCCTTTTGGGCATGCAAACGGTTTTCCGCCTCGTCGAATACGATCGACTGCGGGCCGTCGATGACCTCCGCCGTCTGCTCGCAGCCACGGATTGCCGGCAGGCAGTTCATGAATACCGCATCGGGCTTGGCGTGTGCCATGAGGGCGCTGTTCACCTGGTAGGGCATGAACTTTGCGATTCTCTGCTCTTCCTGGTCCTTCGGGATGTGGTAACTCATCCAGGAGTCGGTATAGACTACATCGGCATCCTTGATGGCTTCAACCGGATCGTCGGTGACAAAGACCGAACCACCCGATGCGGCCGCAAACGTTGAACAGTCGGCCACAACATCGGCCCGCGGGGAATAATCCGCTCCCGCCGGCGAGCCCACGCTCACATGCATTCCCATCTTGGTTCCGCCGAACATCAGCGAATGAGTCACGTTGTTGAAACCGTCCCCGAGATAGGCCATCTTGAGACCGGCCAGTCGGCCCTTCTTTTCCTCGATCGCCTGCAGGTCTGCAAGGATCTGGCAAGGGTGGCTGTCATCGGTCAACGCATTGATCACCGGCACCATCGCATACTCCGCCATCTCCAGCAGATCGGTATGCTTGAAGAGCCGGGCCATGATCACATCGACAAAGCGGGATGCCGTTCTAACCGAATCGCTGATACTTTCCTTGCCGCTGCCCATGGGCGAGTTTCCGGTATGGTAGTAGATCGCGTGCCCGCCCATCTGGCTCATGCCCGCTTCGAACGACAAGCGCGTACGCAGGCTAGGCTTTTCAAAGATCATCAACAACGTCTTGTGTGACATCGCATGGTGGTATTTTTCCGGGTGGGCCTTCACATCCCTGGCCAAATCCAGCATCTGCCGAATGTTCTCCGGACTCCATTCCTTGAGTGAAATAAAATGTTCCATGGTATTTCCTTTGATGAGTGAAAAGTGAGTCGTGAAATGTAAACCGAAACAAGTCACGCTTCAATCGTCACGTTTCAGCTGCCAGGTTTGTAATCGTCGTAATAGCGGTTCGCCTCGCCCTGCCGACCAAACGTCGTCAGGATCAGCGCCGCGCGGATCCACATGCCGTTACGCATTTGCCGCCAATAGATGGCCCGCGGCTCGTTGTCGATATCGGTACTGATCTCCTTGCGGCGGGGTAGCGGATGCATGATCACAGCGGATGGCTTGATGATATCCATATGCTCGGCCCCGATGCTGAAGCCGGTCGTATCGATCGTATTGCTTTCGCCGTCCACATCCCACTCGTCCTGAATGCGCGTCATGTAGATGGCGTCGGCAATCGGCATGATGGAAACAAAATCCTGCGTCACGATATATTTCGTACCAGCCTGGTCCAGCAGGTCCAGGATATCCTGACCGACCTGCAAGGGCTCTGGAGCCACGAAATATAGCGTCATGTTGTCGTAGAGCGTCAGCAGCCACGCCAGCGACCGTACCGTGCGACCGCGCCTCAGATCGCCGACAAAGGCCACATGCTTTCCATCAATTCCGCCAATTTCCTCGAAACTACGTGCCAGGGTATAGATGTCGAGAAGCGCCTGCGTCGGATGTTGATCTGCGCCGGAACCCGCGTTCAGCACGGGAATTTCGCGATTCGTATGCGCCAGCATCCACGCCACCCGCTCCGCGAAGCCGCCCACCGGGTGGCGCATAATAATCATGTCCACGTACGAGCTGAATGTCCGGATGGTGTCCTCCGGCGATTCGCCCTTCACCTCGCTCGAGGTCTTCGAATCGCGCACATCCATGGTGTCGAGGCCCAGGATCTGGCAGGCCGCGTTGAACGAAAGGTAGGTGCGCGACGACGGTTGCGCGAAATAAAGCATGGCCCGCTTGTCTGAAAGCAGCCCTTTAAGGAAATTCGCCCCATCGCGGCGTTTGTTGATCCGCTTGATCCGGGTGGCGAGCGTGCACAGCTGTTCCAGTTGCTCCCGCAAAAACTGCTGGGCGATCAAGGTATGCTGGGGAACGGCCTGAAAATAGGCCCCCTTGTCTCTCAAAGCTAACGCATTGAAATCCTTCCACGGTATATCACTCAGTTTTTTTTCAACCGCCATGATCGCTATTCTCCTATCTGCAATTCTCCAATAATAGCGTCCGGCCATATAAAGTCCACCCTTCCCATTTCTGAATCTTTCGGTCGAAACATCCGGCATGCATCCGAATGGCGGGGTCACGGCCCCCGCCCTACACCATTCTCCGGTAGCCGTGATCGCGGAACGTTCCGTATCGAATTAACCTTCCAATCATTCAGCTTCTTCTCCACAATTTCCTTCATGTCATCCGATTCAACAAACAGCACCCCCCGTGTCGACGGGGCGGTGCTAATAGGCGTTAAAGGCGGCATGGCGCAGGTAAGCGATGCACCCATCAGCGCCCAGGCGCTGCTCTGTCTTGATATCTTTAGGATACATTGCATGAGCGCACTCTGGATCGCCACGGATGTTCGAGAAATGGAACGGCTTCACGAATCGTTGCGGACCGTTTCGAACACCCATAAAAGCGGCGTTGTCGGCATCCTGCTTTTCCAACCCATGGAAAAGGACCCTGCGGTATTCGGCGAGCACCTGAAACTGGTCCAGCATCTATCGGAACAAAAACCATTCATCATCGTCACTTGCCCTCAGGCACTGGAGCAGGAGGTACCGACGGGCGTCAAGTCGGAACAGGCGGTACGAACCCTGCGCCTGAATGAAAATCACCCGCTGGCAGAACTGACCGGATGGATGTCCAGTGCGGGCTACGCGTTTGGCGTGGAAGTCTATGTACAGGGCGAGGCCGCGTTGCGCGGTGGCATCCTCGACTGCTGGCCACCGGGATGCCCCCGCCCCGTCCGCATCGAATTCTTCGGCGACGAGATCGACTCCATCCGCTACTTCGACGATCAGACTCAATGCTCTGTCGAAAAGATCGAATCCGTCCAGCTACCCCAGCTCGACTTCGGATTTGCCGGAGACGAAACCTGTCCGCTGACCGACCTGCTTCCCGAAAACACACTGATCGTCAACCCCTCCGATCCGACAGCCACGCCTCTATCGTCACGTCTCACGACGGGGTTCGATTTTTACGACACCCACCTGCAAGCGGTCTCGTTCGACCTGCATCCCAAGGCGGCCGAACAGGCGCGCCGCCGATTTGTGGAGCAACGCTGTACCGACCTCTCCAATGGGTGGAACATCCACTTGTTTTTCGAAACCCAAGGTACGCTGACACGTTTTAAAGAACTCTATGAGGACATCAAGGGATTCGAGGCACTCCAACTCCATTACGGGGTGTTGCATGAAAGCGCGATCGATCAGGCACGCAAAATACTGATTATCACGGAAAGCGATTTCTACGCGTACCATAGCAACCGCAGCGCCCACGCCCGGAGTGCCAAGCGGTTCCGCAAGCAGGAGCGCGTATCGGAAGCCGCCGACATACAGCCTGGTGATTTCGTGGTGCATGTGGAACACGGAGTCGGTAAGTATCTCGGCATCGTCGAAACCACATTCAGCGGCAAAAGCATGGAGGTGCTCTCCATCGAATACGCCAAAGGAGAGAAGGTCTATCTGCCTGTCACGCAGGCACACCTGCTAACCCGCTACAAGGGCATGGGAAAACAAACCCCGAAACCGCACACGCTCGGCGGCCGCAAGTGGCGCAACGACAAGGCAAACGCGCAGGAGGCTATACAGGATCTGGCCGCCAAACTATTGCAGACTCAGGCCGAACGGCAGGCAAAGCGCGGCTACAAATTCTCGAAAGACACCGCCATGCAAGCCGAGTTCGAGGCGGCCTTCCCCTACACGGAAACCACTGACCAGCTCTCCTCCGCCGACGAATTAAAGCTGGATATGGAAAAGGTTCGCCCGATGGATCGCCTGCTTTGCGGCGATGTCGGTTTCGGCAAAACCGAGGTCGCCATGCGCGCCGCGTTCAAGGCGGTTATGGACGGCAAGCAGGTGGCCATTCTCGTACCGACCACTGTTTTGGCGCAGCAGCATTACGATACCTTCACCGAACGCATGGCCGCCTTTCCAATTCGCGTGGACATGGTTAGCCGCTTCCGCACACGCGGCCAGCAAAATATAACACTTTTCAATACCGCCGAAGGCGAAGTCGACCTTT
>CAXMPN010000048.1:7377-13218 GCA_964195195.1 Pontiella sp.
ATATAGGGGGCTAGTGCCGATGTCACCATACACCACGCCGATGGCGGCTATGGTCAGCGTTGCACGGCGGGACTTGGCTGTTGAGTTCTGGTCTTTGTCCATGACTTAGACTTACGAGAACGCCTGCTCTCCGGTGATGTCCGGTTCAAGAACCTCGGACTGGTCATTATCGACGAAGAACAGCGTTTCGGCGTCGAGGCCAAGGAACATCTGAAGGAGCTGCGCACGCAGGTGGACATGATCACCATGTCGGCCACACCGATTCCGCGCACGCTCTACATGAGCCTCACCGGCGTACGCGATTTGAGCACAATAAAAACCGCACCGCAAGAACGCCAGCCGGTCGACACCAAAGTAATCCCCTACGATGAGGACATCATCCGCGAAGCAATCCGCACGGAGCTACACCGCGGCGGACAGGTTTTCTACCTGCACAACCGCGTCAAAACCATTCACCTCGTCGACACCCGACTTCGCGCTCTGGTGCCCGAGGCACGCATCGCCGTGGCTCACGGCCAGATGGGAGAAAAGGAGCTTTCCGAGATCATGCACGCGTTTGTGCATGGACGGTTCGACGTGCTCCTTTGCACCACCATCATTGAAAGCGGCGTCGATATTCCGAACTGCAACACGATGCTCATCGAGAACGCCGAACGCTTCGGTCTTTCAGACCTCTACCAATTGCGCGGTCGCGTCGGCCGATCAAACCACAAGGCGTTTGCCTACCTGATGCTCTCACCCGGCGGTGAAATGATCGATGCTGCGCGCGATCGCATGAACGCCATCCAGCGCTACACTGGTCTGGGCTCCGGCTTCCGCCTCGCACTGCGCGACCTTGAACTGCGTGGAGCAGGCAACCTGCTTGGTGCAAAACAGAGCGGGCATATATCGGCCGTCGGCTTTGATCTCTACTGCCAGCTGCTCAAGCGCACCATTGCCATCATGCAGGGGAAAAAGCCGCCGCCGCTCATGGATGTTACCGTTAAGCTCGACTTCCTCGATCTCTCGCCGGCCACGGGAACCGCGGCGAGCGGAGCCTATATTCCGTACCACTACATCGAGGATGAAAATCTGCGATTGCGCCTTTACCAGCGCATGTCCGCACTGGCCACCAGGCAGGAGATCGCGTCAATAAAGCAGGAGATCAAGGACCGCTTCGGCAAGCTGCCGAAGGAGATGCAACGCCTTATGCTCATCGCCGAGTTGCGAATGGTCGCCGCTGATCGCGGCATCAAGTCCGTCATGGTCCGGGATCGCACCGTAATGCTTTCAACGGAAAAGGAGTATCTGACGATCGCCGGCCGCCATCCCCGCCTCGAAGAAACACAGACGACGCCGATGCTTAAAGAATTGCTCGCCCTGGTGCGCTGCTAGATGGCAAGGGTCTGCTGCTCGAGCATTTCCCGCGCGTGCTGGAGGGTTACACCCGTGCTTTCCTTGCCGCCGAGCATGCGGGCGATTTCATCGGGGCGCGATTCAGCACCGAGCAGCTCGACTTCTGTGTAGGTGCGACCGTCCTCGACCTTCTTGGACACCGCCAGATGCGTGGTCCCGCAAGCGGCCACCTGCGGGAGATGGGTAATGCAAATGAGCTGATGACATTTCGCCACCTGTGCAAGCTTGCGGCCGACCGCTCCGCCGATTTCTCCACCGACATTGGCGTCGATTTCATCGAAGACCAGCACCGGAATCCGGTCTTGCTTGGCGAGCACGGCCTTGGTGGCCAGCATGACGCGGGAGATTTCGCCACTGGATGCAATCATGCGCAGCGGTCGCATATCCTCGCCCGCATTGGGCGCAAAGCCGAATTCGATCTCGTCCATGCCGGACGCGCCTGGCTCACACGGTTTGAGTTGAACGTCGAAAAATCCATACTCGAACCCAATGTCCACCAATTCACGGGTAATGCATTCGGAAAGGAGATCCGCTACGTTTTCACGGCGTTTCCTCAACGCGAAGCCTTCTTTTTCGACCGCCTGCAGTACCATTTCAAGTTCGGCCTGAAGCACGGCGCGCTTCTTGTCGCGCCCTCGCAGGGCACCCAATTGTTCCTTCCACTTATCGCAGCTATCGAGCACCTCTTCGACCGTCGCGCCATACTTTCGCTTAAGCGTCTGATAGGTCGTGAGCCGATCATCGAGCCACTGCATCCGTTCCGCACTGGCATCGATACCGGAGGCCGAGTTTTCGATGGAGCGAACGATGTCCTGCACGGAGGCAATGGCGCTTTCCAGTTCGTCGTGCCACTCCTGTGCTTCGGGCATCATTTTGACCAGCCGGTTCAGGCACTGCTGGGCGCCCACCAGTCCGTCGAACGCGCAGCCTTCCCCCGCCGTTAAGGCGTTTACTGCGCCGTTGGCCAATTCGATCACCTGCTGCGAGTTCGCAAGTATACTGTGCTCTTCGATCACCTGATTATCTTCTTCATCAGACAGATTGGCCTTCTCGATTTCATTCACACGGTAGTCGAGAAACTCAATCTGCCGTTCGAGATCCTCCTCGTTGTCGGAGTTGAGCGCGGTAATTTGCCTCTGAAGATCACGGTATTTGGAATACTTTTCCTCATACGCGGCCATTTCGGCGTCCAGCTGCCCGAAAGCGTCGAGGATTTCAAGCTGGACACCCTGGTCTAGCAACGACTGGTGGTCGTAGGGACCATGCATGTCGACCAGCACCTCGCCCAGACGCTTGAGCACCTGCAGGGTAACCGATTCATCATTCACCAGGGTTTTGTTTGAAGATTCGGTGATCAACCGTCGAATGATCAGCAAGCCCCCGTCGCAGGAATCCAGCCCAACGTCTGCCAAGACGTCATCCACCCGTGATGCGTCGGATAAGCCAAACTCGGCATGCACGGAACAGGATGTTTCCCCGGTACGGATCATCGACTTGTCGGCGCGTTCCCCCAGCAAAAGGCGCAAGGCACCCATCAAAAGTGATTTGCCGGCACCGGTTTCACCGGTAATGACGTTTAACCCGTCGTTGAAGCCCACTTGGACATCGTCCACTAGAGCAAGGTTCTTGATTTTGAGGGTTCTGAGCATATTGAGCGAAGTATCCAATGAAGGCGCGTTTTGGGCAAGTCCGCAAAATTGAAAACCGCCCTAGTCGCCGGGAATGCTCTCGCCGGGTACATATTTATTAACGGCCATACGAAGTTCATCCTGGCGTTTTTCCTCGAATCCATTGAGAAAAATTACCAACACCCTCAGAAATATGAGAATAAATATGGGCGCACCAATGAAAAAGAAGGCATCCGGGAGATCAAAAGCGGGGTGAGAGACGTTTCTTCGTAAATTGGGTCGCAAATGCTGGCGTGCCACTTTCTTGAGCGGCAAATAATCGTCTACACCCACTCCGTATACCGCAGTTACGCGGGCACCCTGTTTTATTTTGGGCTGGGTCGGGGTTGCATCAAGCATCGCGCTTTGGGCTTGGGTCGGAGTTGCATTAAGCATCGGTACAATATCGCTGTCCTGCCCGTATCCGGTGAACGGAAAAACAAGCCAGACCCACAAAAACAACACCGTACTGAATCTCTTCATTCTACAAAAAAACACCTATTATGAACCCAACAGTAGATGCTCCTCCCTTTCGATCATTATTAAACATAAACACCCCGGCAGTACGAATTAAAAAAGCATTTGAATAAGATATTAAGCAATCAACTATCGATACATAAAAAGTTGCCCAATGAAACCCGCCTCAATAGGGTGCGGAAATCTCCCGCCGGGGCTCTTTGAGCAACCATCTGCAATCGCATTATGATTGCACCCGATTAAGCGATTCGGCATAAAGAAACACCTTGTACCAAACGGAAGCTTATAACTATGGCAAAACCAATTTATGCAGGATCCTACACCAACCGTGGGCGTGGGCGATGGAAACAGGTTTTCATCATTATCGTACTCATCCAGATCGTAATCGTCGGCATCTATTTGTGGAAGCGCAAGGCGTCCGACTCAAAAAACGAATCTGTTTCGCCGGCTCCGGCGGTCCCCGCTTCGGGCGGACTGGCCATTCCCTCCCTACCGCTGGCACCCGCGACGACCGCCCCGGCAACCACCACTGCATCGACTCCCGAATCACGCGCCGCTCTGGCGGATGCCAAGGCGGCTATTGCCGGTGGACAGCTGGTCGATGCAAAGATGACCCTGGATAAACTGGTTGCGGCAACATCCAACCCGGAATCCATTGAACTGCTGGGTGAGGTGAACGTTCAACTGCTTAAATCACCGTTGATGATGCCCGGGAAGGAATACTATGTGATCCAGTCCGGCGACTATCTGCAGAAGATCGCCAAGCAGTTCAACACCACCGTTGAACTCATCCAGGAAATGAACGGGCTTGAGACCGATGTGATCCGCAGCGGCGCACGTTTGCTCGTTTTCAACAGCAATTTTTCCATCCGGGTTTCGAAGACTCACAACCATCTCGACCTGCTAATGGACGGCAGGCTTTTCAAACGCTACCGGGTTGGAACCGGAAAGTTCGGCAAGACACCGTCGGTTGAATTTACGGTGATCGACAAGATCGTCGAGCCCCCATGGACACGGCCCGCCGACAACAGGCAGATTGAGTATGGCGATCCGGAAAACGTGCTTGGTACCCGCTGGATGGCCATCAAATCCACCGACCACCCGGAACTGACCGGATTCGGCATTCATGGTACATGGGAACGCGATAGCATCGGAAAGCAATCCAGCGCCGGATGCATCCGCATGCTGAACGAAGATGTAGAAGAATTATTTGATCTGGTTCCCCGCAAAATAACCGTTATTATCAACGACTAATTCCCGGACAAGGAGCACCCGTATGAGCGCAACAATCAACCTTCCATTTGAAAGTCCGATCGCCGAACTGGAGACCAAGCTTCAGGAACTCGAGTCCTTCAGCAATGAGCAGGACATCGATGTTTCACATGAAATAAACCGAATGAAGGACAAGATCAGTCAGACTCGCGACAACATCTACGCAAACC
Source organism: Pontiella sp. (assembly GCA_964195195.1). Lineage (GTDB taxonomy): Bacteria > Verrucomicrobiota > Kiritimatiellia > Kiritimatiellales > Pontiellaceae > Pontiella. Next base: position 12,359 of record CAXMPN010000048.1, read on the forward strand.
TCAGTGCATGGCAGAAGGTTCAGGTTGCTCGCCATCCGAATCGCCCCTACACCATGGACTATATCAATGCCATGACCTCCGACTTTGTCGAAATCCACGGCGATCGCATCCATCGGGATGATCGCGCGATCATCGGCGGTTTCGCTAGAATCGACGGCCGCAAGGTGATGATCATTGGCTCCCAGAAAGGGCGTGACACCAAAAGCAATGTCGAATGCAACTTTGGGTGCGCCCATCCGGAAGGCTACCGCAAGGCCCTGCGCATGATGAAACTGGCCGACAAGTTCGGCGTACCGGTCATTACCCTGATCGACACCAAAGGGGCCTATGCAGGGCTGGAGTCGGAAGAACGACACATCGCGGAAGCCATTGCCGTTAACCTGCGGGAAATGTTCAACCTCAAGGTTCCGGTCATCTGCGTGATCATTGGCGAAGGAGGCAGCGGCGGTGCGCTGGGTATCGGCATCGGAAACCGCATGCTCATTCTTGAGCACGCCTACTATTCGGTTATTTCGCCGGAAGGGTGCGCGGCCATTCTCTGGAAGGATCGCGCCTACTCCGACAAGGCGGCCGAAGCCCTCAAGATAACGGGCAAGGATTTGACCGAACTCAAACTGGCGGACGAAATCGTACCGGAGCCCAAGGGCGGTGCCCACGCCAACCCTGCCACCATGGCTGAAAACCTAAAATCGGCCCTACTGCAAAACCTCGATGAACTCTCAAAGAAATCTCCCGAAGAACTGATGCAGGATCGCTATGACAAGTTCCGTGCAATGGGGGTTTTCGAAGGAGCGGTTTCGTAGCAACCCTGCGGACCTACCAGCGACTTCTTTCGGCAGCTACCTGAAGCCGAATATCGA
>CAXMPN010000049.1:0-255 GCA_964195195.1 Pontiella sp.
TTTATGGGTCCGTTTATAGACCGCGCCGATAACATCCGATAACTCAGCGCCACCCGATTTAATATAGTCGGACTCGCCTGCTCGCGGGTGCTCATCCAGATACAAAAAAACGTCATTCGCAATGAATGACGTTAAATTATGGTTGAGCGATCCTCCTTCGCTATGCAGCTTCGGCGGGACACGCTGGATTGTTTCACCCCTTTGTGGACTTTCGCAAACTCAAGTCTCGCTCGTGAACTCGCGTCAAACCAGCTC
>CAXMPN010000049.1:265-13204 GCA_964195195.1 Pontiella sp.
AGAAACCCACCCTTCCGGGCTATTGCTGCACAATAATCTCACTTCGCAAGCTCAAGTCTCGCTCGCAGGCTCGCGTCAAACCAGCTCGCTGGTTCAAATCCAGTTTTTGGAAAGTGGTCGGGGCGACTGGATTCGAACCAGCGACTTCTACGTCCCGAACGTAGCGCTCTACCAGGCTGAGCCACGCCCCGATTGACCAAAAGAAGTGCGTAGTGTACGAATCCGCCGCTGAATGGCAAGCGGGAAAGAGGGGGAAACTTGAAACGTGAAATATGACACTTGAAGCTGTAAACTTGAAGGGGCGGCGCCGGGAATGCAAGTGCATCTCAGGCTCGTGGATGGGCCAGTTGGTAAACCTCTTTCAGGCGTTCGACGGAGACGTGGGTATAGATCTGCGTGGTGGAGAGCGAGGCATGGCCCAGCAGCTCCTGCACGCTGCGCAGATCGGCGCCGGCATCCAGCAAATGGGTTGCAAAACTGTGGCGCAGGCTGTGGGGCGACAGTTCCGCATTCAGCCCGCAAAACAGCACATATTTCTTCATCATGCGCTCGATCGAGCGGGCGCTGATCGCCCCGCCGTTCTTGTTGAGAAACACCGGACTGCGGACATCATGCTTGCCTTCCAGCAACCAGACGTTTTCGCGCAATTCGAGATTTTTCATCAATGTCCGGATGGCAGGCGATCCCAGCGGACAGAGCCGTTCCTTCTTGCCCTTCCCACGCACACGCGCCACGCCGGAAAGCAGGTCAATGCTCTCTTCGGGCAATATGACCAGTTCGTTGATGCGCATGCCGGTGCTGTAGAGCAGTTCCAGGATGGCGGCATCGCGCGCAACCATGTATTCGCGCCATACCTTTTGTTTCGGATTTACGACGGTTTGCTGTTCGTCATACTTCGCCGGCGCATCGAGTAACCTGCCCACTTCGTTCACCGACAGAATCTGCGGCAGATAATGGCCCTTCTTTGGGAGATTAAGGCCACTGAAGGGATTCTGCTCCACATATTCCTCGCGCAGCAGAAACTTGTAGAACGAGCGCAGAGCGGAAAGTTTTCGCCCGGTGGTGGTCGGCGCCATTTCGAGCTTCTGAAAGAAAACCAGAAACTTGCGCGCGGTAAAGCGGTCGGCCTCTTTCCACTGGTAGGGCGGCTGCGCATCCCCGCCCCACGTAATTTCACAGAACTGCCGGATATCGAGCACATAGTTGCTGATCGTATGTTCGGAGGCGTTTTTCTCGCCCTCGAGATACTTCACGAAATGCTCTATGCACGGATCGTTCATGGCTACCAGATATATGATTAACCACGAAGACACGAAGAACACGAAGGCGCTTCCCCTTGGTGCACTTTGTGCCTTTGTGTTTCTACTCCTCGGTAGGAATTTCTTCTTTTTTGGCCTTCGGCTTGCGCGGGGCGTAGAGACTGTACTGATCCTGCAGCTCCGCATAGTTCGGGATCTGGTCGGCATAGCGCGCGGCCATCTTCTTCAACGCTGCAAGCTGGCGATCAGAGAGCGTACCCTTGGACTTGAACTGCGAAGCCAGCGATTCATAGAAGGTCTTGTCGTTGAACTCCCGCTTGCCGCGCAGGGTCGGTTCCGCCCACTCCTTGACATGCGCCATCATATCCAGAATCGGCGCGGTGGAGGGATCGGCCTCGACGTCCTTTTTCTCGTCCAGCTTGAACTCGACCCTGAGCGTTTCAAAATCGGGAATCTGCTCGGAATACTTGGTCAGCAAGGTATCGAGATAGGCCAGCTGGCGATCGCTCAACCGCTTGCCCATGGTGACCTGGTCGCCGAGCGACGTGACAAATTTTTTGTCATCGTAGGTGCGCTTTCCGACCTTCCGGGCTTCTTCAAAGGTAACCTTGGAGAGGATTTCAATCTTGCGCGGCGTATCGCTGCGCACGGCTTCGGGCTCGACCAGCTCCAGTGCCTGCACCAAAGCGGCGGGGACCTGCTGTATATAGCGGCAGCACATTTTGTGGAGCATTTCGCCCTGCCGCTTGGAGAGGGGTTCCCCTTCCCCGACTTTTTCCTTCAGATCCTCGAAGGTCTTCCGGTCGTCGTAGGTGCGGCGGCCGGATTTGACCGGCTCCGCCCATGCGGTGACATTGCCCAGGGCATCGAAGCACTGTTGAACCAGCGCGGGGTCGGCGGTTTCCTTGGCATGTTCGATCCATTCGAGCAGCGAGGGGTAAAACTCGCTCATCATGTCCGTCCACTCGAGCTTGCCTTCTTCGACATCATCGAGCTTGGACTCCATATCAGCGGTAAACCGTGCCTCGAACAGGTCGACCTTGTTGCTGGACTTGAGCTTTTCCTCGGTCTTCAAAATAAGTCCAACCAGTTCCTTGCCGAGATCGGTCGGAATGAGCGCGCGCTTCTCCTTGATGACATATTCGCGTTCGTCGAGCTTCGACATGATGGCCGCATAGGTGCTCGGCCGCCCGACTCCGTTTTCTTCCAGTACACGAATGAGCGAGGCTTCGGTATAACGGGCCACCGGCTTGGTTTCCTTCTGTTCGGCCAGCCAGTCAAGCACATCGAGACCTTCGCCCGGTACTAGCGGCGGAAGTTTTTCGGTTTCGGAATCGTCGCCTTCGCCGTTCTTCGGCTTGTCGGCGGCGGCTTCGATTCCGCTGGCCTTCATATAGCCCGGGAAGATGATATCCGACGCCGTGGCGCGGAAGAGGTATGTATTGGCGGAACCGGCCTCGACTTCTATGGTGCGGCGGGCAATCCGGGCGGGCACCATCTGGCTGGCAACGTAACGCTCCCAGATCAGGCGATACAGCTTTTGCTCGGCGGGCTCGAGCTTTACGCCCTCCCGGCCCGGCTCCACAGCCACATCCGTCGGCCGAATGGCTTCGTGCGCCTCTTGCGCGGCACCCTTGCTTTTATAGAAGTTGGGTTTTTCGGGGAGATATTCTGCACCATAGCTTTCGGAGACAAACGTGCGGCATTCCGCCTGTGCGGATTGCGCAATGTTGAATGAGTCGGTACGCATGTAGGTGATCAGCCCCGCTTCATAGAGCTTCTGGGCAATGCCCATCGTGCGGGCGGGCGCATAGCCGAGCGATCCGGAGGCCGATTGCTGCAGCGTGCTGGTGATGAAGGGGGGGCGGGCCCGGCGAGTGACTTCCTTGGTAATAACATCACTGACCTTCAGCGGGCTGCTTTCCAGCTCTTGCTGCATCGCTTCGAGCTGTTCCGGCGTCTTCACTGCACCGGGCAGCAGCTTGCGATCCTTGATACCGACCGGTTCACCGTTGATGCGGGCCAACTTTACGGAAAACGGATCAAGCGGGGCTTCCTGCTTGCGCACCTCTGCGCCCACGGCGAAATAGGTTTCCGGCTCGAAATTGGTGATCTCGTTTTCGCGCTCGACCACGAGGCGCAGCGCCACGGTCTGCACGCGACCAACGCTCTGCGCGCCGCGAATCTGCTTGCGCACCACGGGACTGCCCTGGAAGCCGACGAGGCGGTCGAGGATGCGGCGCGCCTGCTGGGCGTTCACACGATCCATATCAATCTTTTCCGGCTGTTCGAACGCTGCAAGAATCGCTGGCTTGGTGATTTCATTGTAGGTGACACGGTAGAAGTTTTCGTCGGCAACGTTTTTCTTGAGCGCCTCGTACAAGTGCCATGCAATCGCCTCTCCTTCACGGTCCGGGTCAGGCGCAAGGAACACCTTTTCGCACTTCTTGGCTTCGGCCTTGATCTCCTTCAGAATTTTTTTTCCTCGCGTCGTGTCGACATATTTAGGAACGAACCCGTTTTCGACATCCACACCCAGCTCCTTGGGCGGCAGGTCGCGCACGTGGCCCACCGACGCCATCACCGCATAGTCCTTGCCCAGAAACTGACCAATCTTCTTCGCCTTTGCCGGCGACTCCACAATCACTAGATTTTTACTCATTGCTCTATTTCCTTTGCTAAATATTTTTCTGACAGGATTAACAGGATCTACATGATCCAATCCCGTCCATCCTGTTTATCCTGTCTAAAATTTTCCCGAGCGGAGGTCGTCCGCGAGTTCAACGATGCGGCCCGGCCGCATGCGTACTACCCGCTTCATTTCAAGCCCCAGCAGAATGCCGCTGAGTTCCTGACTTTTCAGGCCGGTTTCGCGACCCAGCGAGTCCACATCGAGCGGCTCGTGCCACAGTGCCTCCGCAATTTTCGATTCCGTTTCCGTCATGGGCACATCCGGTCGAGCCGCCGAGGCCGCCGCCGGAATCGCCCGCTCCGACGGTGAAATCAGGAACTCGTATTCTTCCAAAATATCATCGAGCGACTCGATCAACTTCGCGCCGTTTTTAATCAGTCGGTGCGGGCCACGGGCACCCGGGGTATCGATTCTTCCCGGCAGGGCAAAGACGGTACGCCCCTGCTCCATCGCCGCATCGGCCGTATGCATTGAACCGCCCTTTACAGCCGATTCGATCAGCAACACACCCATGCTCAGCCCGCTGATGATCCGGTTGCGGTACGGGAACGTCATGCGGTCGGCCTGCCGCCCCATCGGATATTCGCTGATCACTGCGCCCTGCTTGGCGATCTTTTCGGCCAGCGCATCGTTTTCCGGCGGATAGAGGCAATCGAGCGCGCCGCCCAGTACCGCGATGGTTCGCCCGTCGCTTTTCAGCGCTCCGCTGTGTGCCGCCGTATCGGTTCCGCGTGCCAGTCCGCTGACCACGGTAAAGCCGACCTGCCCCAGCTGGTAAGCCAGACGATCCGCGGCGGAAAGTCCGTAATGACTGGTCGATCGCGAGCCGACGATCGCCAGCGCCTTGGCATCCTGCGGCAGAAAACGCCCCTGGACATAGAGCGCCAGTGGCGGATTGTGAATCGTCTTCAACGCTTCCGGATATTCGTCGTCGAGCGGTGTAACGATACGGGCACCGGCATCGGCCGCCTTTCCGATCTCTGTTTCGGCGTCAAGGTGGTCGCGTTGAGCAATGATCTTGAGCGCCAGCTTTTCGCCGACGCCGCGAGCTTCCATCAGCAGCTCTCGGTCCGCTTCAAGAATCGCTTTGGGCGACTCCAGCGCATCGACCAAACGGCGGACGCTTACCGGCCCCAGTCCCTCGATCATATTCAAAATGATATATGCTTCTCGCTGTTCCATTTTATTTATTAACCGCGAAAGAACCCAAGGAACGCATAGACTCCCTATTAGCGCTCCTTGCGTTCTATAGCGGTTTCAAACTTTCGTTAGCCAAGATCATTCCAGAGGGTTTCCATGACCGCTTCGGGGATTTCATTTCCGATGGACACGGTTCCGATATTGGAGGCGAGCACGAACCTGGGCATACCGCCGACGGTTTTCTTATCGACCGACAGCGCGTTGCGCAGCTCCGTCCAGCTGTATTTCGGTGCGTTCACCGGCAGCCCCAGATCCGCAAAGATATTTTCGATCCGGTTGCATTCCGCCTGCGCAAGGTCGGTCAGCGCCACCGAAGCACGGGCCGCGAAAGTGGCACCGATAGCCACGGCTTCGCCATGAACATATTCCCCGTAACCAGCCACTTTTTCAAGGGCATGCCCGACGGTGTGTCCGAAGTTGAGAATGGCGCGCAATCCACTCTCGCGCTCGTCCTGCGCCACGACATCGGCCTTGATCTCGCAACAACGCCTCACCACCGTGGCGAGCAGGTCAACGTTTCCGACCTCGGGCAGTTTTTCAATGTTTGCTTCGAGTAAGTCGAAAAACGGCGCATCGTAGATGATGCCGTATTTTACAATCTCCGCTAAACCCGCGCGATATTCGCGCGGCGGCAGGGTTGTGAGCGTATGCAGGTCGGCCAGCACCAGCTCGGGCTGATAGAAGGCGCCGACGAGGTTCTTGCCCTCGGGCAGGTTGACGCCGGTCTTCCCTCCGATCGCCGCGTCGACCATGGCCAGCAGCGAGGTCGGCACCTGCACGAACGGGACCCCCCTTAAATAGGTGGCGGCCACATAGCCGGCCAGATCGCCAATCACCCCGCCGCCGAGCGCGACGATGAATGATTTTCGGTCGAGACCAGCTTCGATACAGCGGCTATACAGCTCGAAAACCCGATCGCCGCACTTGCTCGGCTCGCCGGCGGGCAAGGTCGCCACGCAGGCCGAAAAACCGGCGGATTCCAGTGATTTCAGAGCCGGTTCGGCATATAGATCGCCGACGTTTTCGTCGGTAATGATCAGACATCTCCCCTTCAGACCGGCCTCGGCGCAAAGATCGCCAAGCCGTTCCAAAACCCCCGCCCCGATATGAATTTGATAGGAGCGATCCGCTAGATCCACTGGTACGTCATATAACATAGCTCGGAGTGTGTAGAGGCTCGCAGGGGGGCAAGTCAAACGAATTCTTGCTTCGTACTTCGCGCGACTCAAGCGTCCCGACGCGGATGAGGCTTAGTCGTAAAGGTTTATGCTCATTTTCGGAATCGGCATACTAACTCACCCGTATATATCAGATTATCTTTGTATAGTTTAATTAATAAATTAAAGACTGAAATGAGTGGTGCTTAGAATGGACGTTGATCAGCATCTCGACGGCACGATGGCATATCAATCAAGTCGAAGCCGGCAACAGGGTCGACGAGGGTCATTAGACTGACAAAATTTATAGGTGGGTTTCTCGAACCCACTCCACGATCATGGATCGCGCTACACCTTACCGCCCATCCGGGGTTCTTTTTTTATGCGCAACCGGCTACGGCCAGCATGTGCTTAAGGTAGAGCGACCCGGTAACGACCACCAGACGGTCGGGTTCGGCGACGGCCCATTCGCGGGCCTGATTCCAGACAACTGAAACCTCGGCGGACGTGGCTTCGAGTCCCGCAGCGCGGATCTGCGCTGCGGCATGCCCGGCCGTGGTGCCGCGCGGCGCATCGATGGAGACGGCCCACGCCCGAGCAACCAGCGGCTTGAGCATGCGAACAAATTCAACCGAGTCCTTGTCATCGAGGAAACCGAAAATGAATCCGATCCGATGCTTTGGATAAAACTCCTTGAGCGTTTTGAACAGGGCACGGGCGGCGGACGGATTGTGCGCGCCGTCGAGAATTACCAGGGGATCATTGCAGATTGTCTGGAAGCGCGCCGGCCACAAGACCGCCTCCAACCCTTTCTTGAATTCCAGCTCCACGTCGAGTAGGTCGGACAGGACTTCAAGCGTTGCCACGGCGACGGCGCAGTTCTCACGATGGCATTCGCCGAGCAACGGCAGGTTGATCGGCGGCAGGTTGCGGGAAGGTGTTTCTATCCTGAGCTTCTGGGAAGGAACGTAGACGGAGCATCCTGCTCCGTTCGATTCGACCGAGTGTATTGCCAACTTTGACGATCCCCTCTTCTTCCCAACGGAGATGGAAGCTCCGTCTACGCTGACGACCGACACAGCTTCCGAACTACAGATGATCGGCTCGCCTGCTCCCCGCAGTACCGCCATGATTTTATCGGATTGGGGAGCGCAGACCACGGGTCGACCTGGCTTGATGATGCCCGCCTTTTCGGAGGCGATCTTTTCAAGGGTATCGCCGAGGAAGTTGGTGTGGTCGATGTCGATATGCGTTATCACCGACACCAATGGAATGACCACATTGGTCGCATCCCAGCGCCCGCCCATCCCGGTTTCGATAATGGCAATATCGACGCCTTCGTCGGCAAAATACTGAAAGGCGATGGCCGTTGAGATTTCAAAGAAGGTGGCACCTCGCTGACCCGTTGATGCTTCGACTAGGTCCGCCGTTTTTTCCATGTCCCGGATATAGTCATCCAGCCGGGCTTCCGGCATCTGCGTACCGTTGATGCGGAAACGCTCGGCAAAGTCGATCAGGTGCGGCGAGGTATAGAGACCGGTCTTGAAGCCGGAGGCACGCAAAACCGATTCGAGCATGGCGCAAACCGAACCCTTGCCGTTGGTGCCGGCCACATGGATAACGGCCAGCCCGTGGTGCGGATTACCCATGGCATCGAGTAAGGCCGTGATGATGTCGAGACCGGGTTTGATCCCCTGCGTCGTGCGCTTAAAAAGTTTTTCGTAGGAGCTGCTCATGACTGAATTCAGACAGGATTAACATGATCGAATCCTGTCCATCCTGTTAATCCCGTCAAAAGAAGGTTAATTATCGCAGAGGTAGTCGAAAACGGTGATCATGCGTTCCCGGAGTTCGCTGCGTGGTATGACCATGTCAATGAGGCCATGCTGCTGCAGGAATTCGGAGCGCTGGAAGCCTTCCGGAAGATCCTGCTGGATGGTTTCTTTGATCACGCGGGGCCCCGCAAAACCGATCAGGGCTTCCGGCTCCGCCACGATCAGATCGCCCAGTGTGGCGAAACTGGCCATGACGCCGGCCATGGTCGGGTGGGTAAGAATAGGAATATAGGGAAGTCCGGCTGCCGCGTGGCGGGACAGTGCGGCGCTGGTCTTGGCCATCTGCATGAGGCTCAGCAACCCTTCGTACATCCGTGCACCGCCGGAGGCGCAGGACAGCAATACCGGGCGTCCTTCCTGGGTGCAGCGCTCGATGAGGCAGGTAACGCGCTCACCCACCACGCTGCCCATGCTGGCACCGAGGAAGGAAAAGTCCATCACACCGAGACCGATGTCACGTCCGGCGAGCTGGCATCCGCCTACGGTAATGGCATCATCCCAGCCGGATTTTTTCTGATTGGCCTCAAGCTTGTCGATATAGGACTGCCGGCCGGTGAAGCCCAGGACATCGGTCGATTTAATATGGCCCGCCCACTCCTGGAAGGTGCCCTCATCGGACAGCAGATCAATACGCGCCTGCCGGGGAAGGATGAAATGGTGATCGCACTTGGTGCAGACTTCCAGATTGGCCGTTACCTCTTCCTTGTAAATGATCTCGCCGCAGGAGGGGCATTTCATCCATAGGCCATCGGGCACATCGCGCTTTTTGACGGTAATGCTGGAATAGGTTTTCTTGTGTCCAAATAGAGCCATTTTAAATTCCTCTTGTTACCCCCGGGCAATCGTCATGACATGCACGGTTTTTGCCCCGCCCGTTTTCAGGGCCTTTGCACAGGCGTTCACGGTTGCTCCCGTAGTCATTACATCATCGACGAGCAGCACGCGCTGTTCAGCCATGATCGCCCTTCTTCTCGGTTGAAAAGCGTTCTGAACGTTACTAAGCCGCTGTGAAGCTGTCAAATGCGTTTGCGTGGCGGTCGGTCGAATTCGGCGAAGCAAGCTCGGCCTCGATTTGCACCGAATAAGCCGAGACAGCTCGAAAGCCAACACGGCCGATTGGTTGAAGCCGCGCTCGCGGCGATGGACATGATGGAGCGGAACCGGAACGATGCAATCGAATACCGCGTCCGGATATTCAGCAGACAATCCATTTCGGAGCAGCTTGGCGAGATCGGGTGCCAGCCACAGCGCCTTCTCGTATTTAAACCGCCTTAAGGCCTCACCCACCACTCCATCGTAGCGCACCACCGACCGTGCGCCATCGAAGGATGGGTTTTCGGCGGAACAGGAGTAGCAGACAAAATCGTGGTCAATCGCTCCTGCGACGGGATCGCCGCACAGATCACAGAACGGCGGTTCGACGCGCTGGGTGTCCGACCAGCAGTCCCAGCAGATATGGGAAAAGGTCTCCGGCGAGGATTTTCCGCAACCAATACAGTTGCGTGGATAGAGCATGTCGAGCAACCGATGCATGGGCGTCGCTCGCTGACTAATCGGAGAGGATCGGATCGAGATGGATCTTTTCGGGTTGGATAATCGGAAGGTCGATATCCTTCGCCCAGTACACCTTGCCCTTGATCAGCATCGACCGGTTGAGATAGCGCTCCATTTGCGATTCCCTGCCGCGCACGAGACAGATGGGTTCCTCGAAGCCGTCGGCTATGAGAACGAGCTTGTAGAGCCCTGGATTGGCACGGCGCAACACACCGGGAATCTCGTCATATTGACCCTGCGGTTTGCTTTTGGTCATCACCAGAATGAGCGGTGGCAGCGTTTCCTTTTCGACTTCCGCAACGGGTTCGGGAGCGTCCTTGGATTCGACTTCCGGCTCCGGTGTGGGCTCGACCACTAGCACCTGTTCTGGAATGGTTTCAATCACCGGTTCCGGTTTGGGTGGTTCGATAAATTCCACAAAGTCCTCGCTGATCCAGACTCTGCTCCCCTGTGGAGGGGCAATCTTGAGCCAATCGTTGAATTCACCCCGCAGAGATACGGCGTCCCCTTTGCTTAAAACAGCAACGACGGTATAATTGCGACTTGGACCGGAACGTACATTCAGTTTTTCCGGCTCAATAACTCCATTCTTCACATATTCGCCAGCGACCCAGAAATCAAGGCTTTCAGGGGCTTGAACCGCGACCCAGCCGTTAGTCTGCTCGAAGTACGCCATCTCCTCGCCGCGCATGGCGCGATCGAGCAGATCGCCATTCAGGTCCGGCTTGGCGCGCAGGCTTACCCGGTCCCCCGTTACGCGGATCTTCAATACCTCGTTGGTCTGGGCATGCACGGTGGCCACTGCGGCGAAGATCAACATTAAGATTCTCATGGCATATCCTCGAAATTCAGAGAGCAAACAGGGTCCGCGCATTGGTTGCGGTCAGATTTGCAATGAAGTCTAGCGAACACCCTTTGAGTTCCGCAAGCTGTTTAGCTACATGAACCACAAACGCGGGTTCGTTTCGCTTGCCGCGCATCGGCATCGGAGCCAGATAGGGTGCATCTGTTTCAATCAGTAGCCGGTCGTCCGGCACGTACTGAACTACCTCACGCAGCGGATCGGCATTGGCAAAGGTGACGATACCGCTGAAACTGATCAGCAGGCCCAGGTCGAGCACCTGACGGGCAAACGCGGTATCACGCGTAAAGCAGTGCAGCACCCCGCAGCACCCCTCGCCTTTCCATGCATTGGAATACTCTTTCAGTAGCGCCACCGTATCCTCATCGGCATCGCGTGAATGCACAACGACCGGCTTTTCAAACTCAGCAGCAAAAGCCAGGTTTTCGTTAAACAGCTTTTTCTGCTCCGTGGCGGTATCGGCCGTATAATAATAGTCCAGCCCGGTTTCGCCGACGGCCCGGACTAAGGGATTAGCCACCAACTCGCGAAGTTCGGCCAGATCATAGTCCTCGGTAGCCAGGTCCCGGTCATAGCCCGCGCAACCGAAAATCTGCCCCCGATGCTCCGTCGCCAGTTTCAGCGAGAGCGTATTGGCCTCCGTCGAGCCGCCAATAGCCCCCATTTCCAGCACCTGAGATTCTTTAGCGTCCGCCAGAATCTCTTCAAACGTGCCGTCTTTTACAAACGGATCAAAATGTACATGGGAATCAATAAACATATTGCCGAGCAGTAAAGCGAATCGGAGCACGGACGCGCGAGGTTATTTGGAAATAAAGGTAGGGCGTGCTCGCGGTTCGACTGAGCTCACCGAAGTCCGAGCGCGCCGTCCTGTCGGGAGGACGGCTCGGCGAACCGTCCCCTACCCCCGCGATCACGAATCGCGGCTACCTGCAGGGCGACATCCGTGATGCTGCCAATGACGTTAAGTTGGCGCCCTCATTTTTCCCCGAAAATGCGTATTTCCTAGATTACCAACTTTTAACGAATTAACCCTTGAAGACGAGGGGGCCAATCGGCATATTTGCGCGCCTTTAATAGGTTAAAGAAATATTTAACGAGGAAGATCAATGTCTAGAACAGTCCCTTTGACGAATGTCCGAAACATCGGCATCATGGCGCATATTGACGCCGGCAAAACCACCGTATCCGAACGTATCCTTTATTATACCGGCCGCTCGCATAAAATCGGCGAAGTACATGACGGCGCCGCCACCATGGACTGGATGGAACAGGAACAGGAACGAGGCATCACGATTACGTCCGCGGCCACGACCTGCATGTGGAAAGACCACATGATTTCCATCATCGACACCCCCGGCCACGTGGATTTCACGATGGAAGTGGAACGCGCCCTGCGCGTGCTCGATGGTGCCATTGCCCTCTATTGCGCAGTAGGCGGCGTTCAGCCCCAATCCGAAACCGTTTGGCATCAGTCCGAGCGCTATGAAGTACCGAAAATCGCGTTCGTCAACAAGATGGACCGTATCGGTGCCGACTTCTTTAGCGTTATTGAAGGCATTCAGGACATGCTCGGTGCCAATGCTGTTCCGGTTGTAATTCCGATCGGCGCTTCCGATACCTTTGTGGGCGTAGTCGACCTGGTCACCATGAAAGCCTTGATCTTTAAAGAAGACTCACAGGGTGCCGAGTGGGATGAAACCGACATTCCTGACGATCTCGTTGAAACCGCCAAGGAATGGCGTAACAACCTCGTTGAAAAATGTGCCGAAATGGATGAAGAACTGCTCGAAAAATACTTTGCAGAAGGCGACCTGTCCGAAGACGAAATCTGGAAAATCCTGCGCAAGGCGACCTGCGCCCGCCAAGTGGTTCCGGTTTACTGCGGCTCCGCCTTCAAGAACAAGGGCGTCCAGCAGGTCCTGGACGGCGTCATCAAGATTCTTCCTGCGCCGAACGAGATTCCGCCGATCATCTGCACCAAGGATCCGGAAAACCAGCGCAAGGTCGACGACAACGAAGTCTTTTGCGCACTGGCCTTCAAGATCATGTCCGACAAGCACATGGGCAAACTGACCTACCTGCGGGTCTACTCCGGCACCATGACGGCCGGAACGAATATCTGGAACAGCAGCCAACAGAAGAAACAGCGTATTGGCCGCCTGCTCCGCATGCACGCCAACCGCCAGGAAGCCATTGATATCGCCGTAGCCGGCGACATTGTTGCCGTGGCCGGTCTCGCGGAAACCAAAACCGGAGATACCCTCTGCGAAAAGGATAATGAAATTTTCCTCGAATCCATGGATTTCCCGGCACCGGTTATTTCGATTTCCATAAAACCGGAATCCAACGCCGACAATGAAAAGCTAGGTGAAGCCCT
>CAXMPN010000050.1:0-13175 GCA_964195195.1 Pontiella sp.
GGATCGCTCAGGTAATTCCACTTGGTGTTCAGGTAATGGGTGTCCGAAAAATTCTGCAAATGCTCAACCTTGAACCGATAACGATCTTCGGTGATCAAGGGGCTGGTGAAGCGCTTATTCGGGTCCTGATCGTTCAGATAGAATCCGGATATCTCGCCTTTTACGGAAGAGGTATCCCACGCAAACCCCTGCCCGAGGCCCACTCCACGCTTGCTGTAAAGATTCAGATCCGTAATTGAATCGACGTTGTTGTTCACGGGCACCGTGGCCTTGATCAGGCCATAGGCCCCCCACTCGCTTCGGAGTCCTGCTTCAAAGGTAAAGATGCTGCGGCTGAGAGTCTGCCGCCAGTACGGCAAATAGAATACCGGGACATTTCCTACGTAGAAGGTCGCTCCCTTCGCTTTCAGGAGTTTTTCATCGATCAGCCGCGCTTCGTTGACATGAACACGGTAATGGCTCTTTTCAAGCGGGCAGGTCGTGAAGACCGCATCCCGTAAAAGGTACTCGTTGGTCGACACGCGCTCCACATGCCCCACGCTCATCAGAACCGGATCAAAATCCAGTGACGACGGGCCGAAATTTCCGGTCTGTGTTATGTAGTTGTAATCGAGTTCGGAACCCTGCCAGAGAATGTTGTCCCGCTCGAACTGGATATCTCCGCCGATATGCAGCTCCCCGGTCTCCGGGTTGCCAGACAGGTGATCCGCCTTGATGGTGACATTTTCAAAGGTTCCCGTAACCCCACCGCTGGCAATGAAGGTCTCGTTGGTATACTCGAACCGGGCGGCACGGATATCGAAAGGCTCGTCGGGTATTTCCTTCGGAACATCGGCCACGTCGCTGGCGGCCACCGGCAGCGCAGCCACGCAGACCATACCAAGAATCCATAGCCCGCTAGCCCGCATCATTCCCGGCATCCTTTCCAAATGGAAGCGGCTTGGAACGCGGTACAATCGCCGTCCGGGCCTTGGTCGGGTGGGCCATCAGCGCCTCCAGATCGGCGATGCGCTGCTCGGCATACGGTACCAGCTTGCTCTTAGGATATTCTTCAATTAACGATTTATAATAGAGGATCGCCGCCGCAGGCTCCTTTGGAACCGTTGCATAGAACGCCGCTTCATCGAACACCCTGCCTGCCTTGATCTCATAGAGATCATTGCGCATCTGGATGATCTGGTTCTTGTATTTGGACTCGGGGTAGGTCGAAAGGAAAACCGTGGTCGTGACCAGGGTGCGGTCCAGTATTTCAGGACTTTCGGGATATTCCTTACGCAGTGCTCTAAAGCAGACAATTTGCTGCCATGCACCCTCCTCGGCGTATGAACTGTCGGGATAGCGGTAGCCGAGTAAGCCATACGCCGTAATGGCCAGTTCATAATCATTGGAATCCTGGTAGCATTGCCCGATCAGGAACTGCGCCTCCGGCGTACGGGACCACTGCGGACCGTTGCGGATGACGTTCTCGTAATATTCAATGGCATATTCAGGCGCAAGATATCCGCCAAACAGAAACCGCATATGCTTGCGGTGCATGATTTTCTTTGCAATCTGCAGCTGGGACTCCAGCACCGCGTCATAATCGCGCATACGGCTGGAATAGTTGTCGATCAGGAACTGATAGGCATCGAAAGCCTTATCGAACTTGTCGCGTGCCAGCAGCATGTCCGCACGGGCACGGGCCGCCCAGGGGGCTTCCTGGCTGTTCGGCCAGCGGCGTACCAGATACAGCATGCGCCGATCCGCCTTTTTCAGCCAACCCCTGTTTTGCGTCTCCCGGGCGTACGTCCACTGTTCCGCAGACGTATTCATGGTCTTTTCAAAGTACGCCCGAAACTGCTTACGCCCCTGTTCTTGCACCACATAACTGTCCGCGTCCGCAGCGACGCAGCGGCCGGCGCTCAAACCAAGACCGAACACGGTCAGCACCAGAAAATGTCGAATAATATGCATAGTGGGTGGAATCTACTTCACGCTGGTTGAATCGGCAATTGCAACCCAATGGAAATATCGCGAGGTCACCGTTTCCGCCTAGTAACTCTTTGCAAATACAACGCGACCTACACTCGGCTTGCCGCAGCTAATGCACGTGCCCGCCCCGCTTTCTTCCCGTTCGAAAGGAACCGTGCGGATCGTCACCGACAAGTCATTGTTGATTTGGTCCTCACATTCCTGCCCGTCGCACCAGTGGCTCATGGCGAAGCCGCCATGCGCCTCCGGGCGTTCCTTGTTTGCCGGTGTGAAAAAGGCGACAAACTCGTCGAAGGAGTCTATTTCCTTCGTGTTTTCCGTGCGGAGATCGAGCGCACGCTGCAGCAGGTTTTGCTGAATGCTCTCCAGCAGATCGACAATTCCGTCCACAAATTCCACCTTGCCGATCCCCTGTTTTTCATTGGTATCGCGGCGCGCCATGAAGACGGAATCGTTCGCCATATCGCGCGGACCGATTTCAGCGCGGACCGGAATGCCCTTCTTGACCCAGCTCCATCCCTTTTCGCCGGCATTGATATCGCGGTCGTCAACCACCACCTCCACATCGCGCTCGTGAAAACGCTGAGCTCGCAGTCCTGCGGCGATTTCATTGCAGTAGGCCAGGATCGCTTCGCGGTCTTCTTCGTTACGGATGATCGGCAGGAGCACGACATGTTGCGGGGCCAAACGCGGCGGCATCACCATGCCGTCGTCATCGCCATGCGTCATAATCATTCCGCCGATCAGACGGGTCGAAACGCCCCATGACGTCGTCCATGCATATTCTTTCCCGCCGTCGCGGCTGCTGTATTGGATGTTCGACGCCTTTGCAAAATTCTGTCCGAGAAAATGACTCGTTCCCGCCTGCAACGCCTTACGGTCCTGCATCATCGCCTCGATGCACAGCGTACTCACCGCACCAGGAAAACGTTCGCCCGCCGTCTTTTCGCCGGTCAGCACCGGCATGGCCATATATTCTTCGGCGAACGTCTTGTAGACCTCCAGCATCTTGCGGGTTTCTTCCCACGCCTCGGCTTCGGTTTCGTGCGCGGTATGCCCTTCCTGCCAAAGAAATTCGGCCGTCCGCAGGAAGAGGCGCGTGCGCATCTCCCAGCGTACGACATTCGCCCATTGATTGATCAGAATGGGTAGATCACGGTAACTCTGCACCCATTTGGCATACGTGGCGCCGATGATGGTTTCCGACGTCGGCCGCACAATCAAAGGCTCCTCCAGCTCGCCCGCCGGAATCAGCTTGCCGTCGGGCCCCTGCTCCAGACGGTGATGCGTTACCACCGCGCATTCCTTGGCAAAACCCTCGACGTGCTCCGCTTCCTTTTCGAGATAGCTCAAGGGGATAAACAGCGGGAAATAGGCGTTCACATGGCCGGTTTCCTTGAACATTTTATCGAGGCCGCGCTGGATGTTTTCCCACAGGGCATACCCCCAAGGCTTGATCACCATGCAGCCGCGCACATCGCTGTTTTCCGCCAGCTCCGCCGCTCGTACCACCTGCTGGAACCATTCCGGATAGTTTTCCTCGCGCGTAGGCGTAACCGCTGTCTTCTTCTGTTTGGCCATGAAATTACACTCCTTCAAAAAACGAAGCGCGCAATCTACAGGCGCCCCGCCCCGATTTCACGCCTAAAAGCGCAGCGATAAATAATTTGCACCGCCGCGCACCATAATTTCCCTGAGGGAAATAGGCCCCAGGTCGGTCCAATAATGCCAAAGGCATGTTTTAAAAGGAAATGGAACCCATACGGCCCTGCAATAGGTTGATTCTCGCGCAAGATGCCATGCCGCCCACGAAGTGATAATTTGCAGCGCCGCGAAGCATAATTTCCGAAGGAAATAGTGCCGTAGGCAGGGTTCAATATTGAGCACCGCGAAAGGTTCAAGATACCGGATAATTGAAGAAATGGTGTAGCCACAAGAGGTGTAGGGCGGGATCCGTGAACCCGCCTCCGCGATCTCAGATCGCGGCTGCAGCAACCGAAGCCGACAAAGAAACATGTTTTTTTGACAGAATCTGCTGGAGGGTCGGCGTCCCCGCCGACCACTCATCCAGAACGGACAACGAGGACCGTGTCCCTTATGATAAGAATTCTCCGTCGTGCCTCCGTGCCTTTGTGCCTCCGTGTGAGAACCCCATTTTTAATACTCTCTGCGCCTTTGCGTCTTTGCGCGATATACACTTCCCGCACTGCAATCCCCTACGGATCCGCAGGATTGAAGGTATTCCAACATTCCCTTCGTGGTTCTGCACCCGGTGTGAGATATTTATCCACGGAAAATCTGGTGCCGGGGCGTCTTGGCGCGAGATATTCCTACATTCAACAAAACAGCCCCTCCAGCGGCATCGTGCGCTGGATTACCGCATCGGATGCGGCATAACACAACGGAGGAATCGTCATGGGCGAAAAAGGAAAAAAAGACAAAGGCGGCAAGGAAAAAAAGAAAGAGGCGAAACATAGCCTGAAGGAAAAACGCCAGATCAAAAAAGAAAACGCCAGAAACAAGAGTCACGCAGAGTAGTCCAACCCTTCCATCATCCCGGGGCGCGGTTCCTCAGCCCCGGATGATGGATCGTGTCTGCACCCGCCACTATGTCCGCAGAAGGAAAATAGTATGAATAATATATCCTCACTTTGTTTCATGATCATTTTGCTACTTTGCATGGCCGGGTGTGTAACCCCAACACCCACTGCGACCCATGCCGATGATTTAAACTTAAATGATTTAACGTACGCGCTTAGAATGAACTGGTGGAATATAGAGATACCCAGCGAATACGACGCAAATGACATATTCGAGATTCAGTTGAAAAGTTACGAAGGGGAAACCTTTTATGGGTGCACTGGATTGAGATTTAAGGGGGGAGAAAAAATAAAGTTATTGGTTTGGCCTAGTGAAGATAAGACCTGCCTCAATACGGCAATCATTGCCAGCTCATTTTCAGCACGATCAAGCACTACAAATGTCTTCACTGGAAATATCTTTTACCCCATTCCCAACGGACGAATAGCGCAAATAGACGATCTCTTAATGAAAGGTTCGCGCACTAAGGGAATCTCTCATAGTAACAATCTCAAAGAAGAGGAATTTGGTTTATCACTCACACACGTGCAGGACCCACATTAAAAATCATGCGAACCAGCGCGTGGACCTTACGCGGCCGAAGCGACACGGCTGATCCGACTCCGCTTTCGGCGCACTTGAATCCGAGGACCGACCTCTTCCCCAGCCCTGCAACAGGTTGATTCTCACGCCAAGACGCCAAGCCACCCACGAAGTGATAATTTGCAACGCAAATATTGAGCACCGCGAAAGGTTCAAGGCACCGGGCATTTAAAGAAATGGTGTGGCCGCAATACGTGTAGGGCGGGGTCCGTGCCCCGCCTCCGCGATCACGGATCGCGGCTACAGCATCCGAAGCCGACAAAGAAGCACGTATATCTGACAGGATCTGCTGGAGGGTCGGCGTCCCCACCGACCACTCATCCAGAGCGGACAACGAGGACCTTGTCCCTCCATTCCTTATGATAAGAATTCTCCTTCGTGACTCCGTACCTTTGTATCTCCGTGT
Organism: Pontiella sp.; assembly: GCA_964195195.1. Classification (GTDB taxonomy): domain Bacteria; phylum Verrucomicrobiota; class Kiritimatiellia; order Kiritimatiellales; family Pontiellaceae; genus Pontiella. The sequence goes on from CAXMPN010000050.1 coordinate 5,561, forward strand.
GGGAAAACCAGTTTTATAATCTCTCCGTTTTTGCGCCTTTGCGCGAGACATACCTCCTCTCTGTGGCTTTGTGCCTCCGTGTGAGACATATCCCTGCCGACCACAAACATGACCTTACTTCTTCCCCAGAGATCTCTGCGCCTTTGCGCGAGATATATAAGTCCCCTCTGTGGCTTTGTGCCTTCGTGTAAGAAAACCCAGTTTTTACCCTTCGCGCCTTCCTGTCCGCCATAGTCTTAGACGGCGGTGGATGCGCGAGATAGACTGCCCCGCCCCGAATGCCCTCACGTCCTCCAGCCTGCCCGGCTAAGCGTCGCTTCATTTTATGCTGTTTTATTTTGGCCGATCTTTTGTATGCTGTTGCGTTTATGCAGGATCGGGTCAACAGGCAAAATGGAGCAGCGCTACTCAGTGTACTGGTGTGCAGTACGCTGGCCTGGCTTTTGCTCGGTGCGCCCTCGTCGGGCATTAACGATGCCGATGTTTTTCTGGTCTATGCCTGGAATTTTCTGGACGGCCATGGGTTTGTCTACAACGTCGGCAGTGAACAGATCGAAGGATTCCCCTCGCTGCTGTGGATGATGATCTGCTCGATTTTTTTGGTGATGGGCCGCTCGGTGGAGGTGCCCCTTTTCCTGCTGAACCTGTTATTCGGAATCATCACGGTCTACATCTGCCTGAAACGATGTAATCAAAAACCCACCTTTCTCGTTCTGCTGTGCGCGGCTCCCGCGTGGTTTGCCTGGTGCCAGATTACCCTGGTGGAATCCGGCCTCTGGTGTCTGTTGCTGACGCTGACAATTCTGGCGGTATCGGAGCGAAGGATCTTCCAGTGTACCGTGCTGCTGCCTTTGCTGGCGCTGACACGTCCGGAATCGATGCTGTGGGGCTGGTGGCTACTGCTGGTGTTGTTCGCGGGGCTGGGCGTGGACCGGGGCTGGAAGGTCGGACTCCGGTTGCTCTTTCGGCCGCTGTTTGCGTATGGAACCGTCTGGGCGGCGCTATTGCTGTTCCGGGGACACGCTTTCGGAAAGCTGCTACCGAGCAGCTCCTGCACCAACACATCGCCGGGTCTGCATATCAACATTGGAAGCGGAGTCCACGATCTGCTGGATTATCTTTTTTCCAATCCCGTGGTACTGCTCGTCGTGCTCGTCTTCAACTGGGTATGCATCCGGGAAATCGTCCGGAAGCAAGGACTGTCGAGACAGCTGGCGGTCGGATTCTGCCTGCTGCCCGGTCTGGGGATCCCGCTGCTGATGGAAGAGGAAAGCTTTAGAGCTTTTCGTTTATATCTACCGCTGTGGCCGTTGATGTGCCTGGTGTCAGCATGGGTCATGCCGCTGCTGTATAACCGGCTCAACAAGCCGTTGCGGCGATTGGCTCCGGTCGCGCTGCTGGCGGCGGGGTGGCTGATTTTTGCTTTATCACCGAACCTGCGGCATGAATTCAGTATGGCCCGTGAAAGCCGCGAGCAGGGAGCCGTCCTGGCACGTATGTTTGAGGGGCATACCCCGCTGCCGCGCATTGCGGCAAGCACGGCGGGTGGATACAAGCATACCTATGCCGGGAATGTGTATGATCTGACGGGGCTGACGGATAGACAAATGGGTCCGATGGCTGTCGGAGGCGGGCAGAGCGGGAACCCGATTCCGGTGAACCATGATATTTTACATGAATGGCAACCGGATATTATAATCGGAATCGATTCGGACGGCTTCGACGGGTCCGTGCTCAGGGAACTGCAATCCGGCCCGCGGTTTAAGCAGCACTATGTCAAAGGCGAGCTTTGGTATAATGACGAAATTTTCTTTGCCTACTTTTCCCGTCAATTTATCGATGGACTGCAGGATGGCCATTATGCCTTCCAGCAAGACCTGCAGTATGAATTGAACATGGAGGATAGCTAGCATTCATCCTCGGCAGACTTTTCTCGTATGCCGATGCAGCAATTAAGATGCTTAACTCAGAATGCATTCTTCCACTGCTCTGTATCGATAAACCACCGTTCTTCGTAAATTTCGTCTCCATTGAACTTAAATAGAACCGACAGTTGTGAGCTCGCCACCTTGTCTGATTTCCACTCAAGGATCGATACCACTTCATTTTCTCCTTCCAGCTGACGAAGTCCGGTAATTTCAAAACCCGCCGGGAGTATTCCTCCAAGACCATCCAGGGCGGTACGGAAGGCTTGTCGTCCCTCCAGGACATCGGCCTGTCCAGGCATAATGAAAATCATGTCTTCTGCGTAGTCAGCCACGAGCGTATCGAAGTCTCCGCTACCAACCGCATTCCAACCTCTTTGTACAATTTCGGATAGGTTCATGATTTACTCCTTTTCTGTGGGTTGCACGATTCTGATTTAACGTACGGCGAACAGTGGGTTTGGTGGAAATTTTCCACATACCGCCTGTACAGTATGGACCGATAGGAATCATTCCCTGCGGTCGCTCTTTGCGTCCCGCAAATTATGCACTCCGCCAGGCACTTATCAACGTATTAACGTATTAACGAGGTGAATATGGACAACAAGAAGCATTTCAAACCGGTCCAAAACTTTATTGGATGAATCAGATGAAAACGGGGTTCCCCAGGCATCAAAAAAATCCTTGCCCACAGGGTGAATCGGCGTACGCTTAAGCGCGTTAAGACCATCCGTTAGCAATGTGATCAGCTACACCATAAAGGAGCATGACCATGCAAAAAATGTCTGCGTTTATCTACGGGGTCCTTTGTTACGCCGTATTCTTCATTTCCTTCCTCTACGCCATCGGTTTCGTGGGAAACCTGTGTGTACCGAAGGGAATCGATTCCGGGGCCGCAAGCAGCCTGCCCGAAGCGCTGATCATCAATGTGGTCCTGCTCGGCCTGTTTGCCGTACAACACACCATCATGGCCCGCCCCGGGTTCAAAAAGTGGTGGACTAAAATCATTCCCAAGGAAGTGGAACGCAGCACCTTTGTTCTGGTGGCCAGCCTGCTGTTGCTCCTCCTCTACTGGCAATGGCGGCCCATGACCGCCGTGGTCTGGAGCGTAGAAGGCCGCATTGGAACGATCCTTCTTACCGGCCTGTTCTGGCTGGGCTGGGGGGTGGTGCTCTTGTCCACCTTCATGATCGACCACTTCGATCTGTTTGGCCTGCGACAGGTTTTTCTCCCCCTGCAGAACAAGGAATACACCGGGATAAAATTCAAAACCACGATGCTCTACAAATTCGTTCGGCATCCCATCATGCTCGGCTTCATCATCGCCTTCTGGGCCACGCCGCACATGACGACCGGTCATCTCCTCTTCGCGGCCATGACGACCGTATACATCTTCATGGGCCTGCAATTCGAAGAGCACGACCTGAAAGCCGCCATCGGACCGGACTACGAGGAATACAGCCGCCGTGTACCCATGCTCATTCCCTGCATGAAAAAACGGAACCGGTCATAGACGGGAGGATGGGTCGGGATTATCCGCAGCTGGTAGGTCAGGTCCTTAAGGACGCCGATTTGAGGTGCAAAGGGCTTTGGAATACATGATATCCTACATATCACGGGCTGACTCCTTTCCGGCACTATATCTGCAAAAGCCTAACCCGTTGCAGGACAAATATATAAATCCACGAACCTTGAGGATAAGATTTCTCATGAGAGCTTATTGACGGCAAGTTATTGTGGTGTTATAAGCGCCTTGTTCGGCAGACAGAAAGGAGGTTATGAAAAGCAGTTGTTAGAGAAATGATCGATTGTTCAGAAACCAACCATAAGAGGAGAATCGAAATGACAATGAGACAATCCAGAGGCCTGTTTGTGGCGCTAGCGCTCACATACACTACCATGCTGTCCGGCGTGACCTCGGCAGAGAGCACTCCGTTTGACCGAGCGAACACCGCCTTGGTCATCACAGACCCACAGAACGATTTCCTGAGCCCCGAGGGTGTTACCTGGGGGATGGTCGGGAAAAGCGTGACCGAGAACAAAACCGTTGAGCATATTGAAAGTCTATTCATATCCGCTAAGGGTAACGGGTTTCCGGTGTTTATTTCACCGCACTATTATTACCCAACAGATCATGACTGGAAGTTCGGAGGGACGCTTGAGAAGGCCATGCACAGTATTCACATGTTCGACCGCAAGGGAGCGTTGAACGTGGACGACTTCAAAGGCTCCGGTGCTGACTGGCTCGAAGTCTACAAAAAATACATCGAGGATGGTCAGACGATCATCACAAGTCCCCATAAGGTTTACGGTCCGGAAAGCAATGACCTGGTATTGCAGCTGCGCAAACGCGGCATCAACACCGTGGTCTTGGGCGGGATGTCCGCCAACCTCTGCACCGAAAGCCACATGCGCGAACTTGTGGAACAGGGATTCGAGGTGATTGTGGTAATGGACGCGACCGCCGCGGCTATAACGCCGGAACTGGGAGACGGGTACGCAGCGGCGCTGGTCAATTACGGGTTCATAGCCAGCGAGGTCGTGACCACCAAGGACGCAGTCGCGCGGATGGTGGGAAAACCACTCGCTGAACATCCATCGGAATAGTCGTCATTCATTAGGCAATACAAGAACACTCAACGGTAGAAGTGAAAACGCCATTAGGTCGTGGTAATCCCGCCTGACCACCGCATCAGGCTATCACCGTTCCGCTGCGCGGTTTCGGTGAATCCTGATGCGTAACGCCGACCACATATTCACAAGCATCCCCAAACATCGTCGAACTTATTGTATCCTCCGATCGCTCACCCGTTCGAAGGAGCGGTTCAACTATGGGTTTATCTGCTTGCTGAGCCTGGTCGCCCCATTTCCATTACTCGATTACGGGACTGACTCCTTTGCTGCTTGTCAGCCATAGTTGTTAGCAACAACTGGACCCCTTCCCCATGCTTATTTTAACCACAGAGTACACAGAGGTACACGGGGTAGAGCTTTAGTTGACTAACGTCAGACAGGATAAACAGGAGGACTGAATTTTTACAACAGACAGCACAGAGATACTAAATAGAGCTGGCGTCAACCAGCAACGCAATTGCAACGACTGAGGCAATAGAAATATCGTTCTCTGTGAACCTCTGTGCCCTCGGTGGTGAATCTCCCCCTCCGCGCCCGGTTAATCCCGGGGCCTCGAATAACGGGACTTGAAGGTGCTTTCCTCTGGTTTCTCTTCCACCTTCGCTTTTTCCGCGTGCTCCACCATTTCCATCCTCGTCTTTTCAGCCTTCTCAACCGTCAACTTGCGCGGCTTTTTCGGAACCGTGCCGTTCGGAAACCCACGCTCGCGCGGTTTTAATTCCGCTTCCTCATCGCTGGCTTTCGGCATCCCCTTAAAACAGTAGAGATAAAAATCCTCCACTCTGTTCCGGGCCCATTCGGCCTTTTGCAGAAACGTCAGGCAGCTGGGAATCGTCGGTTGAATCCGAAAACACTTCAGGTCGATCGCCGCGTCCAGCACCGCCCAGCCATAAAATTCAACCAGCTCCGTCAACATCGTCTCCGCCGACAAGCCATGCAGCGGACTGTTTTGTAATTCTTCAACCGACATAATGAATTCCTCTTCTTCATTGGATGCACAGATCCTACTCCGCAAGTTGCATGAAGAAAACCGAAATGAGCAGGAAGGCGAAAAGGTAGCCACGAATTACTAAATGGCCTCGTTGTTGCCGTCGCTGCGCGCCAGCCTCTTTCGCCCAATGGGCTCAGTTCCGGGACTGACCCCTTTACCTCGGCCTGCTGCAGAGAGGTTCAATAACATCAAAATATCGGACCGCTTGTCAGCCATAGCTGTTAGCGACGGCTGGACTCCTTTTCCCTGCCCCTTATTGCGCGGCGAACGGCGCATTCAATTGGACGACCAGCTTGCCGAAGTTTGCGCCTTTCAACAATCCGATGAATGCCGACGGCGCATTGGCCAACCCCTCGACCACCTGCTCGCGATACTTAATCGAGCCATCAGCAATCCACTGCACCATATCGGTCGCAAACTCGTTATAACGAGGGGCATAGTCATCAAAGATGATAAAGCCTTTCACGGTGAGCCGTTTGATAAGGATGGTGCTCATCAACAGACTCAATCGATCCGGACCGGTCGGCAGTTCGGTCGCATTATAATGGGCAATGAGCCCGCAAACCGGAATACGCGCGCCGGAATTGAGCAAAGGCAGCACCGCGTCGAAAACCTTGCCGCCGACGTTTTCAAAATAGACGTCGATGCCGTCGCTGCAGACCTGCTTGAGCTGTTCGGCAAAGTCGGAGGCTTTGTGATCAAGACATTCGTCAAAGCCCAACACCTCTTTGGCGTATTGGCACTTTTCAGGGCCGCCCGCGATGCCGATGACGCGGCAGCCTTTGAGCTTGCCGATCTGCCCGACGGTCGCACCGACCGGTCCGGTAGCGGCGGCGACAACCAGCGTTTCGCCGGCCTGCGGTTTTCCGATATCGAGCAGCCCCATGTAGGCGGTAAAGCCGGGCATGCCCATGATGCCGAGCGCATAGGAAGGATTCTCCGGGTGAGCGCCGAGTTTCATCAGGCCCGTGCCGTCCGACACCGCATAATCCTGCCAGCCGCTGTAGGCGAGTACCCATTCGCCGACGGCGTAGTCGGGATGCTGCGAGGCTTCCACCTGACAGACCGTGCCGCCGACCATCACATCGTCGAGTTCAACCGGCGGGGCATACGAGGGCCCCGCGCTCATACGACCGCGCATGTACGGATCGAGCGAAAGATAGACACAGCGAAGCAAGACCTCCCCCTCCTGCGGAACGGGTTTGTCCGACTCTTCCAACCGGAAGTTTTCAGCGGTAGGTGCGCCATGCGGGCGGGCGGCGAGTACGATGCGGCGGTTCCTGGTGGTTTCGGTGGTCATAGGTGCTCCTCTACGGTTGTGTTACTGATCGCGAATGCGACCGGTTTCGGCGACCAAATGTTCCCGGGATTCTAACCCCATCAAAAGGGTCAGTCAAACTGGGGTTACCCCGCAAGTTTCATGAAGAAAACCGAAATGAGCAGGAAGGCGGGACGCGCAGCGAGGCTGCCAAAAAGGCAGCAACGACCAAAGATGATTTCGAGCGACTAGTGAACAATCTAGGCAAAAGCAGCCACTGATAATAATTGAGAGCTAGTGATCAATTTCCGAAGGACACGGATTACGAAATTACGGTCACAATCTTTTTCGCCCAACCGTGAGTTGAGCCATGCGTTTTTATGAAGAAGCAAAGGATATCTGGGCAAGGGAAAAGGAGCGGATTCTAAAATTCATCGGCTGACCCCTTTTTAGACTATGTTAACTTCATGAGTTTCCATTTTACCGGTCTAAGAACTCCTCACGCTGTTCCTCCGGCATGGGCAGTTTAGGTTCACTGGTATCCCATTGAAATCTGTTAGCCTCCAACCATTCCAATATTTTTTTGCAACTTGCGCGCCTTTTATGCTCGGGAGCTTCAGGTTTATATCCGAACAGTGGGATATTGTATTCATTTTTTAGACGCTCGCAGGTCCTAGTTCTGTCTCCTACATTATTTTGCAAAGTTCCATTAGTGTTTTCATAATCGTTTCGGTACAGGCCGGCATATGTTTCTAATATCGCTACCAATGGGTGCCTGTACGGCGAGAAGGGTGTATATTTGATTTG
>CAXMPN010000051.1:0-12814 GCA_964195195.1 Pontiella sp.
GCTGCAGCTGTTGCCTGGGTATTCAACAATGTTGATAAGTATGGAGGCAGTACATCACGTATTTTCGTGTCAGGGCACTCGGCGGGCGGATATCTAACCAGCATGGTTGGAATAGACAAAAGATGGTTAGAAGCTCATGAGATAGATGCTAATCGGATAGCAGGACTCATCCCTCTAAGCGGCCACACCATAACTCACTTTACCGTGCGCAAAGAGAGAGGTATTCCCGGAACCAAACCCGTTATTGATGACTTGGCTCCTTTATACCACGTTCGGGCTGACGCCCCGCCTCTCTTGCTGATTACTGGTGACAGAGAGAAGGAGATGTTGGGTCGGTATGAAGAGAATGCTTACATGATGCGTATGATGAAAGTGTCAGGCCACAAAGACACCACTCTGCTCGAGTTGAAAGGCTACGGGCATGAAATTACTGAGCCTGCCTTTCCTATTGTTGTGAAGGAGATAGGACGAATCGTAGAGAGCAAGAACAGGTGAATACTTTGCAGGATACGATAACCAGTACATGGACTTTACGTTGAAAACGCAGGTTGATTAGGTCGAAGTTTATGTGCACCGAAAGTCATGTGTAACGTTAGACCACTGGGAGAAGACTACTATCATGCCAACGTTTACCACCCTGTTAAGTGAGGTTCGAGCTTGCACCATCTGTAAGTCTGAATTGCCACTAGGGCCTCGGCCCGTTTTGCAGTTGCATCCGAATGCAAGGGTTTTGATTGCAGGGCAAGCACCGGGAAAAAGGGTTCATGAATCTGGTGTGCCATTTGATGATGCTAGTGGGAAACGCTTACGGGAGTGGATGGGGGTTACAACCGAGGTGTTTTACGATCCCAGGCAAATCGCAATATTGCCAATGGGCTTCTGCTACCCTGGTTCTGGCCGTTCGGGAGATCTCCCCCCTCGCCCTGAGTGTGAGCCCGCATGGCGAAAACAGCTTCTTGGGTATCTTGGTCAGGTAGAGATCACGATAGTGCTTGGCCAATACGCACAAGCGTATCACTTCGGCAATAAGAGAGTCGCGGTCACCGAACTCGTAAAGTCTTGGCGTACCTATTGGCCACGGCTCATTCCACTTCCCCACCCCAGCCCTAGGAACAACATTTGGCTGCGCCGCAATCCGTGGTTCGAGGTTGAGGTATTGCCTGCCCTTCAGCGTCGTATCGCAGAGGTTCTTGCAGAATGAATATGGTACTGAAAAAAGGGGTCAGAACAACTCCTTGACGTCATAACGTCATAGAGTTATAGTGATGACAGAAATAAGGAGAACCCCATGAGTACTCTGACAAAACGCGCAACAATCTATCTTGAACCAGCCCTGCACAAGGCACTGCGCTTGCAGGCACTGGAAACAAACAGATCTGTGTCCGAACTCGTAAACGACGCCGTGCGTGACGAATTGGCAGAAGATGCAGCAGATCTTGCCGACTTTGACAGTCGGAAGAATGAACCCACCATCGAGTTTGAGGCCTTTGTGAAGGGATTGAAACGCGATGGAACCCTATAAGATCGTCTTCAAGAAATCCGTAGCCAAAGACCTCAAGAAGATTCCAAAAAAGGACGTATCGAAGATCCTAAAGGTAATTCGTTCGTTGGCCGATGACCCTCGCCCACCTCAGGTGAAGAAGCTATCAGGGCAAGATCGATACCGCATGAGGCAAGGCAACTACCGCATACTATACTCCATCGAAGACGCACAACTCGTCATCACTGTAGTAAAGGTGGGCGATCGTCGTGACGTGTACCGATAAAGAATCGAACAAAGCACTGGAGGGTATCGGCGAGCAGCTCGCCTCCACCCTCATTGCAGACGTAGGAGCAGGGAAAACATACGAATGAAAAACATTATTCTCCAATCCATCATCACGTGTCCGAAGTGTGGCTACGAAAAAGAAGAACAGATGCCCACGGATTCCTGCCAATGGTTTTATGAGTGCACGAAGTGTCTTACCCTACTCAAACCCAAGGAGGGTGATTGTTGCGTATTTTGTTCCTACGGATCCCTCCCTTGCCCGCCGATCCAGGCGGGCAGGAATGGTTGTGATGGAGCATGATCAAAAAACTCCAGCAGCCATCTAAGGTTGTGCGCTTCGATTAACTTTTGGAGGGGCATCGTCCTCTTCGCGTGACCACGTTGGCGCGGAACGTTGGATGCCCGGTCGTCGCGGTAATTGCACCGTTTAGCAGCCATTTCGGCCCTCCACCAAGGTGGCCCGGTTTTATTAAAATGCCCTGGAGCCAGCGCTCATCCATTGCTTCGGTTCATGAAGAACAGACAACCCGTCCAAATGGCCATGACCGTCAGCGCAATGCCGAGGATCGGCCAGCCGCCCCAGAGGGCGAGCAGCGGAATGGCCGCGCCGGTCCAGAGTCCGCCGCCCATGAAAGGTTCGTGCAACAGCTGTTTGGCGGCAAAGGCTTCGGCGGCTTCGGTTTCATAGTCGGGATCGACGACGCGCAGCAGCAGCAGACCCGTCGCGGTGACCCCCATGGACTGCCCCATTTCGGCAATGCCCCGCTCGAACCAGGCATCCTTGAAGGCGCGGCGGGCGAAGACGGTCAGGCATAGCACGTTCCACAGGATTCCGCCCGCGATAAGAATGACGAGCGGAAGCCAGCCTTTGGCGACGACATCGAGCCGGATGGTGGCGATGGCCGCCACCACCAGAAAGTCGAGCGCACAGTTTTGGATGCGCAGCATCAGGCCGGGGTCCATGTGCTCATGTTTATCGAAACGGTCGGCCAGCCATTGAACCACTACGCCGCCCAGCATGCAGAGCGGGAAGAGCGGGAAGCTTTTGAAAATATCGCTGCCGGATCCGGGAAGTTGGGCCGCAACCTGCAACAGTCCCTGCTTCATCAGCCAGCCGAGCAGAATGGCGGCTCCGACAAATACGAGATGGAGGGAGAGCGATTCAATGACATCGCTGGAAACCGTCAGCTTCCCCGCCTCCGGGCGCTGCCCGTCGGGAATGATGCCGGTCAGATCCTCGGCGTCGTACCGGGGGGCGGCCTTCTTTTCCACATAGCCCTTGCGCACGGCCCAGTTCACCAGACCCATGCCTACAATGATGGCACCCAGAATGCCGCCGGTAGCAGCTGCCAGCGCATAGTCTTTCATTTCGGGAAAACCGAGTTCGTCGAAAATCGGCCCCATGCCGCCGGCGGTGCCGTGGCCTCCCTCGAAACCGACGGGCATGATGCCGGCAAAAATATCGGGCAGGTTGAAAACGGGGCCCAGCAGCAGCAAGACCAATGCGCATCCGACGGCGTATTGCCCCCACGCGACGATCTGACCATAGGCCAGCTGGCGGCTGGAACTTTTCCAAACCTTGGAAACGGTGGGCAAAGCCGTACCGAGAAAGAGGCAGGCGAAGACGATATTAATTAACAGGCCCGGCAGCTGGTTCCATCCAACCGACACCTCCGCCGGCACGGGATGTCCGATTCCGGCGAATACCTGGAAGAGCAGCAGACCCAGCAGACCGGCAATCACGCTGGCGGGCAGAAAGAGGCGTTGTAGAAACAGACTCCTGCGGCGCAGCCAATAGCCAAGCCCCAGCAACACGCACAAGCATCCGAATGACAGCATTCCATTCCCCTGTTGTTTCACCACAGAGGACACGGAGCGACGCAGAGGGATCATCCTCCTGAACCTTCGTGCCCTCTAGCGAAGCGGGTGGTTAATCTGCTCCGCTATTTTTAGAACATGATATCGAGCATGAGCGATCCGTTATGCTCTTCATAGTTTTCGCTGAAGCGGCCGGTATAGCCGATGCCGACTTCCAAGTAGTCGGTGCTGATCCAGCTGTAGCCAAGCCCGACATTGATCGTATCGGCATCGGGCGAGATGGCTCCCGTACCGACGGTCGGAAACCCTTCGGCTGTCAGCGTCGCCGAAACGTCGTCTTCGATGAAATCGTGGGCCCATTCGGCATAGCCGGTGGTGTGGAAGCGACCGACCCGGGTATCGAAGCGGTGGCGCATCTTTAATCCGATGGCGGACTCCACCAGGTCGCGGTTCACTTCATCGACATACACGGAGCTGCCTAGTTCATCGGTTTCATCATGGCCGTCGGCAGAGATGGTCAGCACACGGATGCCGGTATAGGGCGATAGTGCCAGGGCCCCGCGATGGTAGTATTGTCCCACATCGGCGTAGGCCCCGATAGCCTGACCGTCATACGAAGCCGTTCCCTGATAATTTTCCTCGCGCCGTTCCGAATCATAGTTGGAGAGCCCGTAGGCGGCCAACGCATCCACGTACAGGCCCTCTTCACCAACCCATTCACCATAGGCGCCTATCCAGTAGGTTTCCGAATCGAGATCATCCATGCCGGTGGTGCGCACGGAAGAACGGGCATAGGTATAGTTAAATCCCAGAGTCAACGCTTCACCCACCAGCCGGTCCGCGCCAACTGAAGTGCCCTGATTATTGAGGGTGTAGCCGTCGGACGCATTCTGGCTATCGAAATCGCCCTGTCCGCTGTACTGCTGCAACCAGACGTGCATATCGAAAATGGTATTCTGGTCGCCGGGCCCCATCGCGCCGGCCGGGGCATTCGTGTTCGAGAGCAGATCGGTCTCGTTCGGAATGGCATGGGCCGTGGATACCAGATTACGGCGCAGCTGCTTGGTGCGTGTAAAGACGGCATTTTGCATGCCGCCGAAGCCGGCACGGATCATTTCCGTTGCGGCAAATTCCATCGACGATTCCAGCGGATCGGCTTCCAGTGAGACCTGCACCTCGTTGTTGGTGACTTGAAGTACCGCATTGTAGAGCAACAGTCGATCTACCAGATTGGTTTCGGAAAATGTGCCGGTAAGCGTCGTCGCGCTCAGGATGGTGACCGTGCCGGTCGGCGCGCTCGCCACCAGTACATCGGCCGCCATGTCCGACAGGTCCACCGCACCCGCTCCGTCAAAGACCAGCTCGTCCCATCGCGTATCGTAGACCTGCGCCCGGTAGACCGTTCCACTGGTTGCCGTAAAGGTTCCCCCGAACGTCAGTTGCGCCGTGTCGGAGCTTTCGCCCAGGGGATCAATCATGCCGCCAGTCATGTCGATCGCGGAAAACGCGTCGACGGTGCCGTATCCGGCCAGCGTGCTGTTGTTCAAGGCCAATGCCTGAAAGTTTGTATATTGCGAGGAGGTTGCTGCGGATACCGTAAAGGTTCCGTCATTCACGGAAACCGAGTTGGCTCCCAATCCCCCGTCAAATACCAGGTTGGTGGAAACGCCGATGCCGGAGCCATTGAATGCGAGGGTCGAATCGTTGGTGCCAAACAGAATGGTTCCCGATCCTGAGAGGGAGGTATTGCTGTAGACATTCATGCCGCCGTCTATCTCGATCGATCCGCCGGAGGCGAGCGAGAGGGTATTTTCCGTATTGAGCGTCAGGTCGCCGCCGACCTGCACCGCTGCGGCATCGGATACTTCCAGAAGATGGTCCACACTGTTGGAGCCGGTTCCAATGACGAGGTTTCCTCCCACATCCCACAGGGAGTTGGTTCCCGTGACCAGCACCTGGTTGTTCGCGGTATTGGTGTTACCGATGTAGGCATTGCCGGTCATTGAGTTCGTACCCGCAGCGGAAATCGTGAGCAAATTGCCGTCCGCGCCGTAGCCCACCCATACATCCCCGCTGTTGTTCCAGACCGATCCATCACGCACGGTAATCGTGTTGTTGGCGGAGTTCGTATCCCACCCGATGTAGGTTGTCGCGCTGGAAAGTGTCCCGGTGTTCTCAACGAGCAGTTCGCTGCCGGAGCCGCCATAGCCGACCACCAGATTGGTGCCCGAAATATCCCACGTGCCGCCGTCGAGGGTCAGGTCGCGCCCGCCGTCGAGAAAGTAGGCATTGTTGGATACCGCCATGCCGGTCAGCTCGCCGCCCACGGATAGTTTTCCACCGTCATTCCAGTTGAAGCCGTGCGTCGACGCATTGAAGTTGGTGGCTATGGCGAAGGTTCCGCCGTTGTCGAGGTTGAAGGTGTTGCCGGAATTGAGAACCAGATTGCCCACGGCAATCGTTCCGCCATCGCCCACCGATACAACGTTGCTGGTGCCGATGCCGATTTCCAGGGAGTCTTCAATCGTCCAGCTTCCTGTGCCCGTAACGGAGACCACGTTGTCGTTGGCGTTGTTGGTTGCTCCCACAAAGGCGTTGGTGCTGAACACCATTCCGCCATCAATGATTTGCAGCGTGTTGCTGGACGTGGTTTGGCCGACCCAGATGGTATCGTTGGTCCATGCCGAGTTTACGGTCAGGTTGGTTCCGTTCTCCAGCACGTTGGTAAATTGTGCCATCGCCGCGGTACTGCAAATCAGTAAAGCGGTTCCTATCGAAAAAGTGCGTTTCATTCGAGTCAACTCCGGGGTCCATGGTTTGGAAAAAAGCGGGGGTGAGCATACATAACCCACCCGTTCGCAGAAAGGGCATATTTGAGAGGATTCCGAGGCACCCTTCTGCTAGATTCCGGCCATGGAAGCATTCGAGGTAATCGTGGTGGGCGGCGGGGCGTCCGGGATGATGGCCGCCGGGCACGCGGCGGAATCCGGGCGGCGCGTCCTGCTGCTGGAAAAGAACCGGTCGCTGGGCGAAAAGCTCAAGCTGACCGGCGGGGGGCGGTGCAACATTACCAACGCCGAGTTCGACACGCGGGCCTTTCTTTCTTTTTTCGGCGAGGCGGCCAAGTTTCTCTTTTCTCCCTTTTCGCGCTTTTCGGTGAGCGATACGTTCGAGTTTTTTGAAGGCCGCGGGCTGCCGCTGTTCATCTCGGATGACCGCAAACGGGCCTTTCCGCAGACGGAAAAGGCCTCCGATGTGCATCGTGTGCTGGAAGAATACCTGCGGGAACACGGGGTGGAGATCCGCGTTGGCCTCACGGTGGAACACCTGCTGATGGAGGATGGACGGATTGCGGGGGTAAAAACCAACCGGGGAATAGTTCGCGGCGAAAGCATCGTGCTGGCCACCGGGGGCGCCTCCTACCGGGAAACCGGCTCCACCGGCGACGGCTTCGACTGGCTGCGCGAAACCGGCCATACGGTGGCGGACGCCACGCCGGACATTGTGCCGCTGCGCGTGAAGGAGCCGTGGGTGAAGGATCTTTCGGGCACCGCGCTCGAGCCCATGCGCATCACCTTTACGGCCGCCAACGGCGAAACGGTGGTGAAGCAGGGCAAGATTCTCTTCACCCACTTCGGCATCTCCGGTCCGCTGATCCTCAACAGCGCGAACGAGGTGAAGAAGCTGCTCAAGCAAGGGCCTGTGGCGGCGGCCATCGACCTGTTCCCCGGCTTTGAGCGTCCCGAAGTCGACCGCCGGATTCTGGAGGTCTTCAACGAAAACAAGAACAAGATCGTGCGCAACGTCGTCAAGCAGATCGCCCCGTCCGGCATGGGGCGCGCCCTGGCGGCCCAACTGCAGCCGGAGCTGATGGAAAAGAAGGTGAATGTCGTCACCCAGGAGGAGCGCAAGGCCCTTACCCTGGCAGCCAAAGGCCTGCCGCTGACCGTGACCGGCACCATGGGATACGACTGGGCGGTGGTCTGCGATGGCGGCGTGCCGATGACGGAAATCGACACGCGCACCATGGCCTCCCGACTCCACCCGAACCTGTTCGTCGTGGGCGACCTGCTGCATGTAAGCCGACCCTCCGGCGGCTATTCGCTCCAGCTCTGCTGGACCACCGGCTTTATCGCAGGCCAAAATGCATAGAAAGGAACCGATATGAAAAAGGGTATTGCCATCGTCGCCTTGCTGCTTGCGGCCGGTCCCCTCGGGACGCATGCCGAAGAGGCCCCCTCTACCTTGAATTCACCGGCGTGGACGAATGCAGGCAGCCTCGTCCCGTTTGATAGCACAACGAACTGGACCGACCCGACCGGGCCGGGGAATTCGGCCTTCTACCGGCTGGTCATCCCGTAATGAGCGCCCCCGTGGCGATCAACACGGATGAACTCATTCTGTTGCGGGAAGAAACCCGGAGCAGGCGGCCACGTGCGAACGAAGGGCCGTCCGGAAAAGTACGGGACAGTTTCGACTGGTGTTTTCATCCTGGATGGCAAGAATGCCATCAACCAGCGAGGCATGAATGGAGTTTCTTAAACCACTCTTCGAGAGCAACCGTGAATGGGCCGAACGCATCCAGCGGGAACAGCCCGGTTTTTTTGAGCAGCTTTCCAAGCAGCAGAATCCGGAATATCTTTGGATCGGCTGCGCGGACAGCCGCGTTCCGGCCAACGAAATCATCAACCTCCCGCCCGGCGAGGTGTTCGTACACCGCAATATTGCCAACCTCGTCGTGCATACCGACCTCAACTGCCTGTCCGTGATCCAGTATGCGGTCGAGGTGCTGAAAGTGAAGCACATCATCGTCTGCGGCCACTATGGCTGCGGCGGCGTACGCGCAGCATTGGACGAAACCAACCACGGATTGATCGACAACTGGCTCCGGCACATCCGCGACGTCTATCGCTACCACCGCGAGGCCCTGGATGCCATCCAAGACCCCACCGAGCGCCAGGACCGGCTGTGCGAACTCAACGTCGTTGAGCAGGTTTCGAATGTGTGCAACACCACCATGGTGCGCAACGCTTGGGATTCGGGGCAGGACCCTGCCGTGCACGGATGGATCTACCGTCTCGAAGACGGCCTGCTCCATGATTTGGGCGTATCCATGACCGGAAACGAATAAGGGCCCGGCGGTTTCCCGCCCGGCCCCCGTACCATCGGATGCACCGAAGTTAGAACGGTTGCAGCACAAACGAGTATTCGTAGGTGCCCTCGGCCTTGAGCACATGGTCGGGTCGCGGCCATGCCCCCCAGGAGTTCTCGCCGCCAACGCCCATCTGGCGATGGGCAATCTGTACCGTGATGAGTCTGCGAAACGGAATATCGGCGGCATGTCCGGGGCCTTCCAGATCCGACTGCAGGAAGGGATAGGCCCCGATTTCGAGCGGCTGTCCATCGGTTGGTCGAATGATCAGGCCATGCTTCTTGCTGTCAATGAACGCCGCGCGGTGCACCCCGGTGCGGTTGGCGGTTTCCTGCGGCCGGGCATAGGGGAACCAGTTCTTGCGGACATCGGCTTTCCACAATCCAACAAACGTACCGGCATTGCGATCACTGTAATTTTCCTCCGGTCCCCGGCCAAACCAGGTCCATGCTCTGAACTCCGGCGCAATGGAACACTGGAATCCCACGCGGGGAATCTCCGGAAGATTCTCGCCTTGGGGCTCCAGTTTGAGCGATACGCCCAGCGCTCCGTCGCTGTAAAAACTATACGTTACTGCGGCGGTGGTCTCGCCTACGGGAACGGCCAGGTCAAACACCAGTTCGTAGGCATCGGTCGCCTTGTTTTTCGAAAGCTGCGTCACTTCCGCAAGGGCGCCGGCCTCGCGCCACGGGGCGCACTTTTCCTCCATGGAGCCGCCTCGGTCGTTGTCGACTGGCGGGCGCCAGAAGTTAAGCTGCAGCGGTTCCCGCAGGTATTCCCGGCTACCCACTTTGTAGGAGACCAGCTGCCCGTTCTTTTCATTGATGGCGGCGGTGATCTTGCCCGATGCGAAGACCAGGTTGTCACCGGATTTCCCGGGGCTTTGCACCGAACTCTCGCCGGCTTCGTACGGCTGGGCCGCGGCCGGGATCCATTCGAGCACCAACTGGTCGCGGGCACCAACGAAGTCCTTCCCGGCCCACCGGAGATCACGGGCCAGCGGATATTCCACGTTGAGGTGATACGCCGCACTTTCCTTGGCCTTGAGGCCGGGTAACGGAATGGTCATCTCGACGGAGGCCTGCGGTGCGAGTTCTTCAATCACCAGCGTTCCCGTCTTCACCGGCTTGCCGTTTTCAAGCAGCGTCCAGACCATCGGCTGGTTCTTGAGCGGGGCAAAGAAGTTTTCGTTGAATATCCTGACCATCGGCTGCGGTGCGGAGAGATCGACCCCGCTGGTCAGGATGGAACGGTACTGGTACGCGACCTCGGTGGCATGGGGATTGGGCACCAGATCGGCACCCACTAAGCCGTTCATGCAGAAGTTGCCATCGTTGGGCTTGTCACCATAGTCCCCGCCATAGGCGAAGTGGATGAGCGAGCCGTCCTCCGCAACGAAACGGTTCTTGTCTTGCGCCATGAAGGCAGGCGGAGCCTTCTTATTCACCGGTTGGGTGCGCAGGAGTCCCTGGTCGCGCCAATCCCAGATGAAGCCGCCCTGCAGGAGGCGTTCCTTGCGGAAGAGTGCCCAGTATTCCGCCAGACCACCGCAGGAGTTGCCCATAGCGTGACTGTATTCACACTGGATCATCGGTTGCTGATCTTCCGGGTCTTTCTCTTCCATTTTACGGCACCACGCATCGAGGCTGTCGATCGGTGCATACATCGGCGATACGAAATCCACATAGTTGTAGTCGGCGGCATTCGCCCCCTCGTAATGGACGGGGCGCGACGGATCCCGCTCGCTCACCGCGTCGGCCATGCTTTCCAGGTTGGAGCCCGATCCCGCTTCGTTGCCCAGTGACCATGCAATGATGCAGGGCTGGTTCTTGAAGGTTTCGACCATGTTTTTCACGCGGTCGAGCATGGCGGACTTCCAGGATGAATCCTTGGCCAGCTGGTTCTGCGCATCGGCCCCGAACGCATGCGTCTCGACGTTGGCTTCGCTGATGACGTAGAAGCCATACTCGTTGACCAGTTCGAGGAAGCGCGGATCGTTGGGATAGTGCGATGTGCGGATGGCGTTGATATTGAGGCGCTTCATCAGCTCCAGCTCCGCGCGCATGGTTTCCTCGGGAACATAGTGCCCGGTGACCTCGTCATGATCGTGGCGGTTGACCCCCTTGATCAGTACCGGTTGTCCATTGACCAGCAGGTTGCCGTCCTTCATTTCCGTCCGCAGGAATCCGACCGGAAATGCATAGTGGGCGATCTCCGCGCCCGCTTCATCCTTCAGCGCAAGCTGCAGGGTATAGAGGTTCGGCGCCTCTGCCGACCAGGGCTTGATGGAAAGACCGTCCAGACTGACGATGGAGGCATGGTCGGTGCCCTGGAATGCGTTTCCGTTCACGGTATGGGTGGCCACCGGCTTGCCGTCCGCATCGGTCAGGACCGCTTCGATAACATACTTCCTGGTGCTGTCGGTAAAGTTGTACACCCATGTCTTGAGACCCAGTACGCCCTTTGAATAGGTATCGTCGAGCGAGGCGTTGATTTCAATATCGCGCAGATCGAGCAGGTCGCCGGTCCAGAGATAGACATCGCGGAAGATGCCGGAAAGGCGCCAGAAATCCTGGTCTTCCAGATACGAGCCATCGCTGAAACGGTGCACTTCCACCGCCAGCAGATTGTCCCCCTCCTGGAGATACTTCGTGATATTGAATTCCGCCGGGGTACGGCTGTCCTGAGAGTAGCCTACTTCCTGTCCGTTGACATACAGGGTGAAGGCGGATTCGACGCCGTTAAAGACGATGAACGTATTTCGTCCGTCCCACGACGCCGGAACCGTGAAGGCGCGGCGATAAGCGGAAACCGGCGAGCGTTCCTTGTAGGTGGTCCAATCCGCGGGCGGCTCGTCGGTGACGCTGGGAGGATTTTGTACGAACGGATACTTGATGTTGGTGTAGATGGGCGTGCCGTATCCATGGAGTTCCACATTGGACGGAACGGGTATCGTGTCCCAGGCCGAATCATCGAAGCCGATGGATTCAAAATCCTTGGCGGCGGCTTCATGCTCTTCGACCGTTGGCGCCCAGTGGAATTTCCATTCGCCATTCAGCAAGAGGGCCCACGAGCTCTCCATGCGGGTCTTTCCCGCAGCGTCTTCCGCCGTCGGGAATGGCATCTTGGTCGCATGCGGCGCCTCCTTGTTGACGCGGAAAACGCTTTCGTCCTCCCAACGCGGAGCCGCATCGGATGAAGGCGCAAACAGCAAGAATGTCATGGACAGGACTCCTACAGCTGACAGAACGGATGCAAAGACGTTGCTGATTCTCATAATATACCCCTCTCGTTTTTACTAAATCTAATTGGGTCCCCTGCAGGCACTCGCCCGAAACTTCGACTCAAAATAACGGTATAAACTAATCCAATCCCTCAACCGGCGCAATGCCCTTTAGCGTCGGTTGCACCCGTTTGCGGAGATTGCGCTACAGGCCGGCCGCTCCTTCCAACAGGATGTCCGCTGCGTTTTCGGCGGCGTTCCGCGCACCGAGCAGCTGCCGCACCTCTTCATAGCCCGCCAGCATTTCATTCCGCTCCGCGGTATCCATCAGCAGCCGGGAAATCCCTTCCGCCACCGATTCCGGCGTTGCATCCTGCTGGATCAGCTCCGGACACACGGTGCGTTTTGCCAAAATGTTCACCAGCCCGATGTGGCGGATGGTCAACACCGTGCGGGCAAACCAATAGGTGGCCGGACTGGTCTTGTAGACAATAATCTGCGGCGTTCCGATCAGCGCGGTTTCGAGCGTTGCGGTGCCCGAGGCCACTATGGCGGCATCGGCCTGGCGCATCAGCTCGCGCGCATGGCCGCATACCACCGCCAGCCGGGACGGTTGGTCGGCGCACTGTTCAATCTGTTCGTTCACCAGCGCTTCGATCCGCTCGTTGGGAGAGGCAATCATGAACGACACATCCGGAAACCGGTCTTCCAACCGCTTTGCAGCGGCCATGATGGCGGGCAGGATGCGCAGGATTTCCTGCTTCCGGCTGCCCGGCAGCAGCGCAACGCGCCGCTCCGATCCCCAGGGCAACTCCCGTGGAGGCGTCGCCAGAAATTCATCAATCTGCGCCAC
>CAXMPN010000052.1:0-12543 GCA_964195195.1 Pontiella sp.
TTCCTGGGCATCGATCAGAATGGGCAAACGGCCGTGGTTACCACCGCGGGCAATCCCAATACCCAGCTGGTCCTGCGCGGAGGCGACAAGCAACCCAACTTTGAAACTCCCGAAGTAACCTATGCCGCCTGCAAGCTGGAGGCGGCCGGTCTGGAGCCTTCATTGATGGTCGACTGCTCGCACGCCAACGCCAACAAGATCGCACGCAACCAGATCAAGGTATGGAAGGATATTCTCAAGCAACGCGCCAAGGGGAAATCCCCGGTTACCGGCGTCATGGTGGAAAGCTTCATTGAAGAAGGAAACCAGAAGATAGCGGAAGACCTGCAGTACGGACTCTCCATTACCGACCCATGCATCGACTGGGCATCGACCGAAACTATGCTGAACGGGTAATTACCGGTTTTCGCAATCTGATTCACACTCCCGATCGTCATCCGCAACACCGGATCGGATGGACCTTTCCCGTCAATTCGTCTGCCCAGAAGGGTTCGATTTTCCGGACTGCTGACCATGCGGCTTGGTATTACGGTTCTTTGCCGGAGCCCGGCCGGCAGCGGTACCGGACGAACGGTTACCCTGCGAAGCAGATGCTCCCCTGTTACCCTGCTGCGGCGAAGACGGATTACGTGTGGCGGGCCGTTGGGAGGTCGTTCCTGCCGGAGGCGGCGTTGATCGCTGTGGTCTTGCCTGTGGTGCGGGGGTCGGCTGTCGTGTACTGGATGATTGTGCGCGCTGCGCGCGCCCTTCGGGCGTATAGACCGTCTCGCGTCCCGGGTTGTGGTGGTTGCGGCCTGCCGTTGCAGTTCTCCGCTGTTGCGGCGGATTGGATTGCTGCGCGTTACTGCTCCGCTGTGTAGGAGACGGATGCTTTTGCCCAACCGCATGATCCGGCCGGCTGACGACCAGCGTTTGCGTATTCCGGCTCAACTGTTCATGCCGATTGTTGCTTCCCGATGGGCTTTTTGCGTGGCGAATGGATACGGTCGAGATGCCCTGTCCGCTGAGCGTTGAAATAATATTCGGAGATATACCGCCATTCACCACACTCTGCTTGCGTACGTCGTAATCCATCCTGTTCAATACCTTGGTGCGGTCGTAAATCCTCTTTGCATCCCGTCTATGTACGTAGTGTCGACTGGGTTTTGGATCGCAGAAATACCGGGTTGCGACAAAGGTATAGCAATCCGAATCCAGACCAAAGTTGAACCCGACACCCACCCGTTTCCCCCGGTACACAATGCCGGTACCGTACCGCAACGAGGTGTAGGGCGGTAACGGGGCCCAGCCACAGTACGTGCGATCGTAGCGCCAGCACACCCACGAGGGAGACCAGACCGTATCGGGCCACCAGCACCAGCCATAGCGGTCATGGCGGAACCATCGCCCATAATGGAATGCGGCCCATCCCCAGGAATAATCGGACATCCAATACCAACCATAATCCGAGTAGACCCAGCGTCCGTTGTCGCTATAGGGCCGCCAGTCGGCTTGATAGGTCACCACCGTGGGACGCCAGCACCGACCATACCCTTCGATATAAACCCATTCTCCATACGGTGTGAGTGTGTCGTAAAGATAGTCCACTGTAACTTCGGGCGGCGGTGTGCTCATTGCTTCGGCATCTTCCGTGAATGGCGCCGTAGCGGACGCTATACCTTCCTGCAGCAACTGCTTATCGCGCTCCATCGCAGCTTCGATGATTTCGGATGGAGCTCCGAAATCCGCGAGGTAGATGATCCGGTCCGCATCAAGATTGAAAAACCGCAATGAATTTTCGACATAGGTTAATATGACCGCTTGATCCACACTGGCCTGGACCAGGCGCACCAGCTCGTCATAGGCGCTACGTGAATCGACCTCCGCGGTCTGCATACCAACCGGCACGGCACTCGTTGCCCTGTCCGGTGGCAGGTCGGTCTGAGCCGCGGCGGACGCCGACTGATTCTCCTCGCTTTGCGCGGCAAAGTTGCCCGACAGCGCGATTATAAGAACGCCGAGAACCCTTCTACTAATGAGGCCATGTTTTTTCATCCCACGCTCTCCGTTTCAATGCATTTTCACTCATGTCTGCATCTTTGACCCCAGGCATGTGGAAATATTCAAATGAACCATTGAATGCTTCGCTGAAATTAATAAAGCGCCTAGAGGGAGGCCAGCTCGTTGACCGTCACTTTGTGCCATTCCGGCCGTTCCACCAAGTGCTCAAGCAGTGCCGCCGATGCTACGGCATCATAGAGCGCGTCATGGGCTTCCCTCCCGGGGCATAGCGTGTCGACGCGACCTTTGAGATCAAGCATGACGACCAGGTCCTCCAATGCGTAGGAGGGACAGCCCGGCCACACCTTTCGGGCAATGCGCAAGGTGTCGATCCAAATGCCAAAACGGTGCATCGGCGCCATGGCACGGGTAACCGTTTTTTCTGTAGCGACGTTGTGCGCGCACAGGGGGGTATTCGTGATACGCGGCATGATCTGGGGCCACAATTCGTGCGGGGCCGGCGCCTGAGCAATCTCATCGCGCAATAGCGCATGACGACCCGGTGCATATGGATTGAAAGGACGGTTAACGTCGACCCTCAAGAAGCTTTCGAACAGGGATTCGGCAGCGACCTTCCCATTCTTCAGCGTCACCATACCGATCTGCCAAGGCTCGTTCGCAAAACCGCGCAGCGTGCCCGTTGTTTCATAATCCAGCACCGTGATCTCGGCATCAAAAATGGCCATGGTTGAATCCATGGCCATTATCTTCCACATCAAGGATGGAATTTCAATTATCCTTCGAGCGAAATGAGCATCGGCTCCTCGATCGCCTCGACGATCCAGCGCAGGAATCGCGCGCCGTCGGCGCCATCGATGATGCGGTGGTCGTAGGAGAGTGAGAGCGGCATCCGCAGGCGCGGAGCGTTCAGTTCGTTCCCGCCGATGCCCGGATCCATGATCGCCCTACCGACGCCGAGAATCGCCACTTCCGGCGAATTGACGATCGGCGTAAAGAACGACCCGCCGATGCCCCCGAGGTTGGTGATGGTGAAGGTTCCGTTCTGCATGTCAGCCAGACTGATTTCGCCGGCACGGGCTTTCTTGGCAATGGAGCCAAGATCCTGGGCAATATGAATCATGTTCTTCTGATCGCAATCCGTAATCACCGGAACCATCAGGCCCTTCTCGGTGTCAACGGCAATGCCGATATTGCAGAAATCCTTGTAGATGATCTCGGCCTTTTCAGGATCGATGCTGCAGTTAAAGTTCGGGAACACTTTCAGCGCAGAGGCAACCACCTTCATCAGGATGGCCGTGACGGTCAGCTTAGCGCCGGCGGCCTCGGCCTTCGGAGCAAAACGCTTTCGCAATGCTTCCAGGTTGGTGATATCGGCCATGTCATGCTGCGTAACGTGCGGGATAGTGGTCCAGCAATGCGTCATGTGATTCATGGTCGCCTTACGGATGGCAGACATTTTTTCAACGCGGGTTGCGCCCTGAACACTGACCTTGCGGCCTCCGCCGCCGGTTGAAATACTGCTCTTCGTAAAACTCTTCACATCTTCCAGACTGAGTCGTCCATTCGGGGTGGATGGCTCAACCTGATGAATATCAACCCCCAGTTCGCGCGCCAGACGGCGTACGTTCGGCCCGGCGGAAACCGCCTTTTCCGCCGATGCAGGCGCAGGGGCCGGTGCAGCCTTTGGAGCCGGTGCGGGAGCTGGTTTTGGTGCGGGCGCTGGCGCTTCCTTCGCAGGGGCAGCCGACGCAGGTGCTTCAGCGGCCGGGGCTTCGGGTTCCGGCTCGGCAGCGGGAGCAGGAGCAGGTTCTTCCGCCGGAGCCGCAGCGGCATCGCCTGCTTCAATGGTGAAAACCAGCTGACCGACTTCAACGGTGTCGCCGGCCGCCACGTGAATCGCGCTGATCGTTCCGTCCGCCGGCGCAGGAATTTCCATACTGGCTTTACCGGCCTCGATTTCAATCAGGGAATCGCCCGCGGAGACGGTTGCGCCTACGTCAACCAATACGCTCACCACGTCGCCGGATTCAATATTTTCTCCCAACTCGGGAAGTTTAAATTCAAGTGCCATGGTTATTCTCCTACCGGATTGGGTTTATCGGCATCAATGCCCAGTTCCTTGCGGGCTTTTTCGAGTTTCTTCTTATCAAATTCACCACGCGCTGCCAGCGACGAAAGGACCGTCCAGGCAATGGCATTGAAATCGACTTCAAAATGCTTTCGTAGCGCACGGCGCCCATCGGAACGGCCGAAGCCGTCGGTTCCCAGCGAAACGAGCCCGTTCGGCACCCATTTGGAAAGCGATTCGGGCAGCAGCTTCATGTAGTCGGAAGCCGCAACTACCGGACCGGCTTCATTAACCAGGCACTCGTAGACATACGGTTTAGTTTCGGTACCGTTACGCACAGTTTCACGTTCGGCATCCTGCGCATCGTTGATCAGGTTCTTGTAGCTGGTCACCGACCACACGTTGGTCTCCACGCCATACTTTTCCTTCAGCAGCTCGGAGGCGTTCACGGCCTCAGGCAGAATGGCACCACTGCCGAGAATCTGCGCCTGGGCATTTTCCGAAGTCTGGAACTTGTACATCCCCTTCAGGATGCCTTCTTCGCAACCCTTGGGTTTGGGCGGCTGTGCATAGTTATCGTTCATCAGCGTGATGTAGTAGAAGACCTGTTCGTTTTCCACATACATGCGGCGGATGCCGTCTTTCACGATGGCCGCCAGCTCGAAGGCGTAAGCCGGGTCGTATGCCACCAGGTTCGGGATCGTCAGAGCCGTAACCAAGCTATGCCCGTCCTGGTGCTGCAAACCTTCACCGGCCAGCGAGGTACGCCCG
Organism: Pontiella sp.; assembly: GCA_964195195.1. Taxonomy (GTDB): domain Bacteria; phylum Verrucomicrobiota; class Kiritimatiellia; order Kiritimatiellales; family Pontiellaceae; genus Pontiella. The sequence continues at coordinate 4,841 of CAXMPN010000052.1, forward strand.
GCCGTGGCACCCATAAGGAAGCCTTTGCAACGGGAATCGCCCGCGAGCCAGGCAGAATCACCGATACGCTGGAAGCCGAACATGGAATAGTACGTATAGAACGGGATCGTATTGATACCGTGGTTCGCGTAGGCCGTTCCAGCTGCAACAAACGAGGAAAATGCGCCAGCTTCGGTGATTCCTTCTTCAAGAATCTGACCGTCGATGGCTTCCTTGTAGTAGAGCAGATTGTCGGCGTCTACCGGTTCGTATAGCTGGCCGGCGTGCGCATAAATACCAACCTGACGGAAGAGGGAATCCATACCAAAGGTACGCGCTTCGTCCGGAACAATCGGAACCACCAACTTGCCTATATTCTTATCGGACAACAGTTTGCTGAGCACACGGACAAATACCATGGTGGTGGAGGCGGCGCGATCTGAACCGGCATCAAACTCGGCGAAGATCTTGTCGGCCGGCATTTTCACCGGGGTGTAGTCCGTACGGCGGGTCGGCACATAGCCGCCCAGCTCGCCGCGGCGCTTCAGGAGATACTGCATTTCCGGGCTGTCTTCCGGCGGGCGGTAAAACGGTACGCTGTCGATGTCTTCATCGGAAATCGGAATGCCGAAACGACTCCGGAATTCGCGCAGCGCCTCCTCGCCCATTTTTTTCTGGGAATGGGTAATGTTCTGCCCTTCCCCGGCAGCACCCAGACCATACCCCTTAACGGTTTTGGCGAGGATCACGGTCGGACGGTCCTTCGTATCGGCCGCCTGTTTATAGGCCGCATACACCTTGGCCGGATCGTGTCCGCCGCGGCGCATGCGTTTGAGCTCCGTGTCGGACAGGTGCTCCGCCAGCTTCAGTAGCTTCGGATCGGTCCCGAAGAAGTGTTCGCGCACATACTTGGCGTCTTCGACGGTGTACTTCTGATACTGGCCGTCGACCACTTCGCCCATGCGTTTGACGAGCAGATCGTCTTCGTCTTTTGCGAGCAGAGGATCCCAGCTATCGCCCCATACCACCTTAATGACGTTCCACCCGGCACCGCGGAAGGAAGCTTCCAGCTCCTGGATAATTTTTCCGTTACCGCGAACGGGGCCATCGAGACGCTGAAGGTTGCAATTGACCACGAACGTCAGGTTGTCGAGCTTTTCGCGGGATGCCAGGTTGATGGCACCCAGCGTTTCAGGCTCGTCGGTTTCACCGTCGCCGAGGAAGGCCCAGACCTGCTGATTGGTCGGCTCGCGCAGACCGCGATCTTCCAGATACTTAATAAAACGCGCGTGGTAAATGGCTGTGATCGGTCCGAGCCCCATCGACACCGTCGGGAACTGCCAGAAGTCGGGCATGAGCCATGGATGCGGGTAGGACGAAAGGCCGGGCTTGTCGTTCAGCTCATGACGGAAGTTGCTCAGGTGGTCGTCGGTCAGGCGGCCTTCCAAATAAGCGCGCGCATAAACGCCCGGCGAAGAGTGGCCCTGGAAATATACGAGGTCGCCCGGATAATCGTCGGTACGGCCCTTAAAGAAGTGGTTGAAGCCCACCTCGTAAAGCGTGGCGATCGACTGGTAACTGGAAATATGGCCGCCGATGCCGTCTTCATTACGGTTGGCGCGCACGACCATGGCCATGGCGTTCCAGCGGATCAGACTCTTGATGCGGCGTTCCATTTCGCGGTCACCGGGATAGATCGGCTGTTCTTCGATCGGAATGGTGTTGATGTAGGGCGTGTTGGCAGAGAACGGCAGGCGAACTCCCTGACGATGGGCGCTTACTTGCAGATCGTGCAGAATATCATTAACGCGATCGGCTCCTTCGGCTTCGAGCAGGTCATCCAGCGCATCCAGCCAGTCCTGTTTTGCAAAATCAGTGTTATCCATAGTTATCTACTTTCGTTAAAGAGCCCGCAGACTAAATACGCCCTAACCGGTACACAATAAAAAAACACCAAAATCATGTCCATAAAGATCATGTTTTGGGTGTTATCAGAGATGATCCCGTAAATTCCCCTCCGCCCGCCCCGGTTGAGAGCCCACTTAATATGCATTTTACGAATTTTTACCCCAAAGGAAAGTGTCGAAAACTACGACATGGCCAAAATCCATGAAAACTCATAGTGCTGGAATCGGCATGATATGCGGGCTTTTATCCTCATCCCCATTATGTTTTTATGTGCGGCCATTGTTAACCGGAGATCTTTTGATGAAACGAGTCGGAGCCCATGTCAGCGCCAGCGGAGGCGTAGAGAATGCGCCGTTGAATGCCGCCGCCATTGGCGCAACCGCTTTTGCACTGTTCACCAAGAACCAGCGCCAATGGGTCGCCAAACCGTTGACCAAGGAGAGCATTGACGCTTTCCGGAAAAACTGCGCCGAGCACGGCTTCGGCCCGGAGAGCATCCTCCCCCACGACAGCTACCTCATCAACCTCGGCCATCCCGAAGCCGACAAACTCGAAAAATCCCGCGCCGCCTTCCTCGACGAACTGCAGCGCTGCGAACAGCTCGGACTCGAGCGCCTTAACTTTCATCCCGGTAGCCACCTCAAGCAGATTTCCGAATCCGAATGTCTTGCCACCATCGCCGCATCGATCAACATCGCCCTTGCTCAAACCAAAGGCGTAACCGCCGTCATTGAAAACACCGCCGGCCAGGGCTCCAACCTGGGCTTCCGGTTTGAGCACCTCGCGGAAATCATTGAGCAGGTCGAAGATAAAAGCCGCGTCGGCGTCTGCATCGATACCTGCCACAGCTTTGTCGCCGGCTACGACCTCCAGACCGCCGAATCGTGCGCGGCCGTCTTTGCCGAGTTCGATACCCTCGTCGGCTTCAAATACCTGCGCGGCATGCACCTCAACGATTCCAAGAAAGACCTCGGCAGCCGCGTCGACCGCCACCACAGCCTTGGCCAGGGTGTGATGGGACTCGCGGTTTTTAAATACATCATGAATGATCCGCGTTTCGACGACATGCCCCTCATCCTCGAAACCATCGACGATACGATCTGGGCAGATGAAATCAAGTTGCTCAGAAGTTATGAGGAAGGATAGTGGGACACCTGATTTTTCACCACAGAGGACACAAAGGAACACGGAGGGTTTGAAGCGCTAGCATCTCTGAGTCCTCTGTGTACTCTAGCGAAGCGGGTGGTAAACAAATGAACATACTGGATAACATCAGAATAGTCCTGGTCGAGCCGATGTTCGGCGGAGGAGATAAAACTGTTACGCAGTTATCAGGATCATTAACCACGATGCCGGGAAGAGCACGAAGATGCCGGCCTAGGTACTTTTCTTCGTGAACTTCCAATCTTCGTGGTGATAAATTTAGCTATGAAAAATATATTGGATAATATCCGGGTTGTATTAGTGGAACCGATCTTCGGTGGAAACATTGGGTCGGTCTGCCGCGCCATGAACAACAACGGCATCACCGATCTGGCAGTCGTTAACCCCCGCTCTACCACCGATTGGGATGATGCACGCAAACTGGCATGCAATGCTAAAGCCCAGCTTGACGCTCGCAAAGAATACGCCACGCTGGCCGAGGCCGTGGGCGACTGCACGGTCGTCGCAGCCACTTCGGCACGCACCGGATTCTACCGCGACACCGCCTACTCGCCCCGCGAGCTTGCGCCGATCGCGCTGGAGAGCGCCAAGGACCACAAGATTGCATTGGTATTCGGGCGCGAGGACAAGGGGCTGTTCAACGAGGAGCTGGCGCTCTGCTCGCACATCATTCAAATCCCGTCGAGCGAGCTGTATACGTCGCTCAACCTGTCGCACGCCGTCTACATCTGCTGCTATGAAATCTTTGCGGCCAGCGGCGTTTTCCAGCCTGCCGAGGAGAGCGCACCGGAAGCCGGTTCCGAACTGCGCGAACGCATGTTTTCCATGTGGCGCGAAATGATGACCGAAACAGAATTTGTTCACGACCAGAAGCTCGACCATATGATGATGGGCCTGCGCCGCATCTTTACCCGTGGCAAGCTCACGGTCCCCGACTGCAAGATCCTGATGGGTCTCGCCAAACAATCCCTCTGGGTGGCCGATCAATGGACACGAAGTGAGGCTGCTGCAAAGCAGAATAAAGAAGAGAATCAGTAAGCACCCAAGCTCTAAGGACTCAAAAAAAAACGCCGGATGGGCTTAGTGCCCCTTCCCTTCCTTTGTGGCTTTGTGTTACAGAAAGACAACATGAACGAATTTATAGAGAAAAGACACATCACCAAAGCCGAGATCAACGCACTTCCGATGCAGCAGTATGAAGGGCCGATCGAGCTCTTCAAAACCGCTGAGGCCGCTGAAACCGCAGCGAAGAAACTGTTGAAGGAAACCCTGCTGGGCTTCGACACGGAAACCCGCCCGGCTTTCCGCAAGGGCGAAAGCTACGATCCTTCGTTGCTCCAGCTCGCCACCGAAAGCACGGTCTATCTGTTTCAGCTCCAGCATTGCGGCCTGACCCCCTCCCTGCTTCAGGTGCTATCCAGCCCCAAGATCATTAAGGCCGGTGTGGCCATCGACCGCGATATTGAGGAATTGCAGGCCATAAGGCCTTTCGAGCCCGACGGCTTCGTTGAGCTGGCGAACTGTGCCAAGGAGGCAAGGATCAAAAACCTGGGACTGCGCGGCCTGACTGCCATCCTCTTCGGCTTTCGTATCTCCAAACGGGAGCAGGTCTCCAACTGGGCGAGAAATGACCTGACCGACTCTCAAATGACCTACGCCGCCACCGACGCCTGGCTCGGCCGCAAGATCTGCCTCGCCTTCAAGGAACAGAGCCTGGTTTAGTTTTTTTTGGCAGGATAACCAACCTCCGCCGAAGGCTTCAGCCTGGCACGGCAGGATCTTCAGGAACTCCTGCCATCGCTCTTAAAGACGCGAAGGTCGCACAACCAAGCTCAAATCATATGTAGCCGCGATCCGTGATCGCGGAGTGAGGTCATGGACCCCACCTACATGAATGCCCGACCAACCACTGCACTTTGCCCTCTCGGGCTCTGCAAGGCATCGAACGCGCCTTGAAAAACAAACCCCTTAAACAAAAAAAAAAGGTGCCGCTAACGGCACCTTCTGCAGATTCGTTCAGACCGAATCCTACTGTTCCGCTTCAATCGCCGAAACCAGCGCGGCCTGCTGCTGGAGGCCGACAAACTGCTGCTTGTTTTCGCCGTCCTTGAGCAGGATCAGCGTCGGAATGGAACGGATGCCATACTTGGCAGCCAACTCGGGGCTTTCATCGACATTGACCTTCGCGATGACGGCCTTTTCGCCGATTTCCGCCGCTACCTTTTCCAGAATCGGGGTCTGCATCTTGCACGGACCGCACCAGGGGGCCCAGAAATCCACCAGAACCACACCGCTCTTGGTTGCGTCGTCGTACCCGTTTTCGTCCAGTTCAATTACGCCTTCAGCCATTGTTTTACTCCTTTAAGTTTCAAATCAGATCGATAATTCCATCTTACGTTCAAAAATCAAAGCAATTGCTTCCCATTTGTTTTTGATGAATCCGTTCCGGATCGAAGCGGGATTCCGGCGGCAGCACCGTACGGCAGGCGCCTGTCCGCTCTCCCAGCGGATGAAAGGCGGGCAAGGCATTATGTTGCGCAGATAGATTGCCACCCCGATGGCGCTGGACTATGTTTCCGCGCCATGTACATGAAGAAACAGATAGTGGAGGTCGAGATCGTCGACCTTGGCGACAAGAACCAGTGCTTCGGCCGGCTCGACGATGGTATGAGTATTTTCGTGCAGGGCGCGGCGGCTGTCGGTGATGTGGTTCGGGCGGAAATCTTCAAGATTAAAAAGAACTACCTGGTGGCGCGCTATCGCGAAATCGTCAGACCCTCGCCCCACCGCATCGACCCCGTCTGTCCCTACTTCGGCCTGTGCGGAGGGTGCAAGTGGCAGCACATGGACTATGCGGAACAGCTGCGCCTGAAACGCAAGCAGGTGCAGGATGCCCTCGAACACATTGGCGGCTTTAAGGATCTCGAATGCGAGCCCTGCCTACCTGCGCCGGAGCTGTACGGCTACCGCAACAAGATGGACTTCTCGTTCACGGATCTGCGCTACCTCACGCCCGACGAGATTAAACACCAAGACACGAAGGACACAAAGAAGCGCGAATGCAACCAGACTTTCACCACAGAGAACACAGAGGATCACGGAGCAATTTCCTCAGAGTCCTCCGTGCCCTCCAGCGAAGCGGGTGGTAAATTGTCTCAGCAAAACAGGAAACCGCTCGACTTTGCCCTCGGCTTCCATGCCCCCGGCTGCTACTCCAAGGCCATCGACATCGACCACTGCGACCTTTCGACGCCGGAGATGAATATCGCGCTTAATACCGTCCGCGCCTTCTGCCTCCGGCACCAGGACGGACTGCCGATCTACTCCACCCGCTCGCACACCGGCGAACTGCGCAACCTGATGGTCCGGCACGGCGGCCATACCGGCGAGTTCATGGTCAACCTGGTCACCTCCACCCACCATCCGGAATTAATGGAGGCGCTTTGCGAGGAGCTGCAAACCGCGCTGGGCGACCGGCTGACCACCTTCGTCAACAATACGACCTCCGCCAAAAATACCGTGGCCTTCGGCGAAAAGGAATTCGTGCTGCACGGCCCCGGCACTATTACCGACCGGTTGGGCGACTACACCTACCGCATCTCGGCCAACTCCTTTTTCCAGACCAATACCGCCCAGGCTGAAACGCTCTATGTACAGATCATGGAAACCGCACGGCTCAAGCCGACCGACATCGTATACGATCTGTTCTGCGGGACGGGATCCATTGCGCTCTTTGCATCGGGACACTGCCAAAAGGTGCTCGGCGTGGAAGTGGTGGAAAGCTCCGTGAACGACGCCCGCGAAAACGCCGGGCGCCACGGCGTTGAAAACTGCGAATTCATCCGGCTGGATTTGAAGGACATCAAAGAGATCGAGACGGAAATGCGCGAGTTCGGCCATCCCGACGTGGTCATCACCGATCCGCCGCGCGCCGGCATGAACCCCAGAGCCGTTAAGATGCTGCTCAAAATCGGGCCGCCGGTCATTGTCTATGTCAGTTGCAATCCCGCCTCGCTCGCCCGGGACGGACAGATGCTGTGCGAAGAAGGAAAATACCGGCTGGTCCACTGCCAGCCGGTGGACATGTTTCCTCAGACGAACCACGTCGAGAGCGTCGCCCGCTTCGAGCGCGTCTAGGGATTGGCAGCCAGACGTCCTACTGCCCGAAGTCGGCGTGGAACTGGTTCAGGTGCTTCACCTCAATGGCGAGCAGGGCCTTCACCTGGTCATACTGCAGCTTCTTTCCGAGCCCCTTGCACTCGCCGCACTTGAGCTTAAGCTTCTTTTTTCCGTCGCACCGCGGGCAATGCCCCGTGCCCCGGCACGTCGTGCAATGGCCGGGCTCGGCGTGCTCGAATTCCGGATCCAGCTCCCCGTCTCCATCGCATTTCCTGCAGCTTCCGGAACCCTTACAGGTGGAGCAGTCGAAGATGGTGGATCCGACCGCATCGCACTCGGTGCAGGGCTCGTAGAGGGCCTCGATATCAATCTGCGGATAATCGGGATAATCCCTCTTAATGTCCCCGCATATCCGTTTGGCCTTGAGGCTCTTTCCATCGAGGAAGCATTGTAAGGCGCTGGCGGTCAGCAGTGCGTCGTCGACTTTCCGGTGGTAGCGCTTGGATCTATAGAAGGTCACGGCCTGATGCCCC
>CAXMPN010000053.1:0-3441 GCA_964195195.1 Pontiella sp.
GTCGTTGTCGAAAACGGTTTCGTAGCGGCTGGCCCCCCCGCTGATGCCTACAATCAACTTCTCTATACTGGTATCGATGCCTAGCACGCCGCCATGCAGTCCGCTCTCGTAGGAGGGATAGAGTCCCGATTCCGAGTGGGTGTAGTAGCTACCGTAGTATTTTCCCCAGCCTCGTATCCGGCTTTCGGGCTGGGCCCGCCGCCGCCTTGGCCCCCGCGCGCCATTCGGAACCATTCTATTCTGATCCCTAAGCTGGGTGCCACGAGCAACGGATTGACCTACGGCGGCGCGCATGCCCTGCAAGGCCGTCTGGAAGGAGTTGAAAGTGGTAAAGTAGGTTTGCTCAACCGCCCTGCTGGATAGCTCAGGATCATCGATGAGATTGATAATGGTATTCATTTCAGGCGTGATCAGCGAATCCAGCTCGGCGGAAAAAGCGCCGAATTCTCCCGTGGCGTTCCAGTAGTCCTCGAGCGCCTGGGTGGTAAACTCGAAAAGTAGGTTGGATCCGCTGCCGTCCACGTAAGCATCGGATAGCACGATTCTGCCGGAAGTGCTTGCCGTGAGGTTGGTCGTGTCCAGGGAGATGATTCCGTTGGTGGTTGAGACGAGGAGGATGTTCGTGGGGCCTGTGTCGAAGCTCGCGAGAGTTGCGTCGACATGAACAGTTGCATTGGACTCGAAGCTCGCCGTGTCGGCCGAAAGACTCCCGTAACTGTTAGAAACAATCAGGAATTGCAGATCGCCGTCAGCGGCAAGGGTGTAGTCGTTGAGGAACTGCATGTCTCCGCTGCGGATCCACAGGTTTTGAAACGCAGCGCTGGACGCATTGTCCACGGTCAGCGCGCCGCCATCCAGAAACACATAGCCGTCAACCTGCAGGTTGGTTCCCGTATTCAACAGCTGTACGCCGCTGCCGGCGAAGTCGATGGAATTGAATGTGCCGCCGTTTAATGTGAGGCTGTTGGTTAGTCCGGCATCGGCGATGCTGACAAGACCAAAGTAGCTGTTGGTTTCAAAAGAACCGCCCTGAAAGGTGCCTCCATTGATCGTAAGAGCGCTGTTTCTGGCAAAGAGCGCCGCTGCATTCGTCCCGCCGGTAAAGGTGCCGTCTTCGATAATCACATCGCTGTTTTCGGTATACAGACCTTCTCCGTTATCTCCGCCGGTAAAGCTTCCGTTATTGATTGTGATCACCGAATTGCTGATGGCAAACAAACCCGCGCCACCTTCCCCGCCACCACTGAAGGTTCCATCATTGACGACCAGGTCCGATGTCTGTACAGCCATGCCGACCAATCCGGTAAAACTTCCACTATCGATTGTGATCGTCGAATTACTGACAGCAAACAAACCCGAGGCCCCCGTACCGCCAATGAAAATTCCATTGGTGACGATCAGGTCAGATGCCTGAACGACCAGGCCGGCATTTCCAGCGGCACCCGCGAATTCGCTGCCGTCGATGGTGGCCTTGCTGTTGCTCAGCAGGCCGCCAAGAGCCGTCCCGACATAACGTCCGCCTGTAAGAGACAGGTTGTTGGTTGCGTTAATCACGGTGAGGGCCGTGCCGCCCGAGCTGGTAACCACGGCATTGGTCGTTGCATCGATGGAAAAATCGGGGGCCTGGTTGGTGATAACGATAAAGCCGCTGATGTCATGGTCTAACACAAGGTTCGTGGTGCCGATATAACCAATATTGAGTGATCCCTCCCCGTCCACGACCGACGCAATCGAGTTGTTGGTGGCCAGGTCATTATAGTTTGTTCCGTAGGTTGTTCCGCTCACCAGGTTGGTCTGGCCTTGAGTCGGGAGGATTGCGAGGAATAAAAAAAAGGCGAGCGCCACAAAGCGCTCCGCCTTTTTGCTGTCCACGACCTTGTGGCGTGGTTTCAGGTTGGTTTTAAACATGACAACGGCTCCGTGTCGCGGATTTGATCTATGTAGCGGGAGAGGTTAAGCTTTCGTCTTCTTGGGCACAAGAATCGCGGTAACAAAGCGGCCCTGCAGACGCGGTGTCTGGTCGACCGTGGTAAATTCCACTGTGTCCTGGATGACGCGATTGATGACTTCAAATCCTAGTTCGCGGTGGGCGTTTTCGCGGCCGCGGAACATGAGTGAGACTTTAACGCGGTCACCATGCTCGATGAACTTCGTGAGGTTGCGCATCTTGGTTTCGTAGTCGTGATCGCCCACGTTGACGTGGAACTTGACTTCTTTGAGCTTGATTTGCACCTGGTGCTTTTTCTGCTCTTTCTTTTTCTTTTCCTGTTCGTACTTATATTTGCCGTAATCCATGATTCGGCAAACCGGTGGCTTGGCGGTGGGGGATACTTCCACCAGGTCCAGTCCGTATTCATGGGAACGTCGTAATGCGTCGCCTGTTTTCACGATACCCAATTCTGAGCCATCGTAGTCGAGCAACCGGACTTCCGGCACGCGGATACGGTTATTGATTCGTACTTGTGGCTCGCGTTGCGGTCTGCCTCTGAAGTTTTGCTTTCTAATCTGAAACCTCCGATTCTAGTGTTCTCTTATCCATCTCTTCTTTTTTGAGCTGGGCGATAAATTCTTCCAGGGAGCATGCACCTTTCATGCCACGAAGGCGATGCCGCACGGCCACCTGGCCGTTTTCCTGTTCCTTGGCGCCGATAATAAGCATGTAGGGCACTTTGTCCAGCTGTGCGTTCTTCACTTTTCCGTTCAATTTTCCCGGTTTTTTATCGACCGTTGCGCGGATTTCAACCTCGCGCAGCGCGGCGAGCACCTCGTCGGCATAGCCGAGCTGGTCGTCGGAAAGCGGGAGCACGCGCACCTGTTCCGGGGCCAGCCAGACGGGGAATCCTCCGGCATAGTGCTCGGTCAGGATGCCAAAGAAACGTTCAATGCTGCCGAACAGTGCACGGTGCACCATGTAGGGACGATGCGCCTCGCCATCGTCACCGATATATTTGAGGTTGAAACGCTCCGGCAGGTTGAAGTCGAACTGGATGGTGCTGGTCTGCCATTCGCGACCGATCGCATCCTTGACCTTGAGGTCGATCTTCGGACCGTAAAACGCGCCACCGCCTTCGTCGACCTCATAGGGCAGGCCTTCAGCTTTGATCGCCGCTTCGAGCGATTTCGTGGCCTGATCCCAGCGGGCTTCCTCGCCGACCGCCTTTTCAGGACGGGTGGAGAGATAGGCCTTTACTTCGGTGAAGCCGAAGGTTTTCCAGATAAAGTTACAGAAACGGATGACTTCCTTCACCTCGTCCTCGATCTGTTCGACCGTGCAGAAGATGTGTGCGTCGTCCTGGGTGAAGCCGCGGACACGGAAGAGACCGTGCAGGGTGCCGGCCTTTTCGTAGCGGTAGACCGTTCCAAGCTCCGCCCAGCGCAAGGGAAGCTCGCGGTAGGAGCGCAGGCCGGACTTGTAGATTTCGACGTGGAACGGGCAGTTCA
>CAXMPN010000053.1:3512-11601 GCA_964195195.1 Pontiella sp.
CGATGTGCGGGGTGTAGACGATGTCGTATCCGTTCCTGAAGTGTTCGCGCTTCCAGAAATCCTCGATGATCGAACGGATGCGCCCGCCCTTCGGGTGCCAGTTTACCAGGCCGGGCCCCACGTTTTCCGAAATGGAGAACAGGTCGAGATCCTTGGCGAGGCGGCGGTGGTCGCGCTTCTTGGCCTCTTCGATCTGCTGGAGATAGATACGCAGTTCTTTCGGATTCGGGAAGGCCGTTCCGTAGAGGCGCTGCAGCATCGGGTTGGTTTCGATGCCGTGAAAATAGGAGCCTGCCACATTCATCAGTTTGAATGCCTTAATCTTGCCGGTGCTCTCTACGTGCGGGCCGCGGCACAGATCCTTGAACTCACCACAACTGTAAAAGGTGATCGTCTCTCCCTCGGGAATTTCGGAAAGGCGTTCGAGCTTGTAGGTCTGTCCTTGCAGGATCTCTTTCGCCTCGTCGCGGGAAGCCTCGACGACCTCGAAGGGGTGGTCCTCGTCAATGATTTTCTTCATTTCGGCTTCGATGTGCTCGAAATCGTCCGGCGTGATACGGTCTTTCAGGTCGAAGTCGTAGTAGAATCCCTCGTCGGTTGAAGGCCCTATATCAAGCTGCACATTGTCGAATACGCGGCATACCGCCGCCGCCATCACATGCGCCGAGCTGTGGCGCATCCGTTCCAGATCGTTTAGTTCTGTTTTCATAAGGGCGAAAAATCTCCTGTAAAAAGAGCGCGAATAATAGGGGGATACTCAATCGGTGTCAATTGGAGGAGAATCCTAATAATGGGGGCACAGGTCAGCACGGCCTCCCGGTAATCCGGCCATGAATCCCCAAATAAAGGGTTAATGAGTAAGGGTTGCAGACGCGTGAGGTGCGTTTGATCATTTGGTTTTAGCTTGCAAATTCGGCCGTTTATGTGGTACACATCTTGTTGCTTCAGTAGGGATAGTGACGGATGGCCTTGTACTTGCTGTAGGTTGAATCTGCCAAGAGCGGGCAGAACAGGTAGTGAGAGAAAGCAACCTCGGTGAAGTCTGCCAGACGTCCTACTCATCCAAGATGAATGATTTAAATATTGCTCCGTCAAGTAGGAGCCGTGGATTAAAATGAAAACACATAATGTAATAGTTGGCGTGGTTGCATGCGCAATGCTCTGCAGTATCAATGACGCCTTAGGTTTCGTTTCGGAATCATTTGAAGACGACACCCCTGCTATCTGGGATATACCGGTATTGGGTCTTGGTTCAGGTGTGAACAATCTTCGTGCTACTGATGTTCGTCATATGCTGGATGGGACGGAGACGCGTGTCAGTATTGATTTTTTTTCTGAGAAGGAGAATCGCACTGCCTTGGACTTTTATGGTGCCGATTTAAAACTTGTCCGTGAAAAGGATAATGAGTGGACGGTTCTGGATGCAAATACTGGCGGCAAGGTCCATGGAACTTCATCTACGCACAGTTGGGATGCGGCTACCTGGATGGACCGCGTTTTGGACATCGGAATCACCAATTCCAATATGGCTAGTGCTTGGGGCCTTGGCACATGGGCGGAAGAGGGCATGGACAGCGGTCTGAATAATGTTTACCTGGATAACATCGTAGCGATTCCTGAACCGGCCACCTATGGACTGATTACAATTTTTGGTGGCGGACTCCTGCTGTTCCGTCGCCGCATTAAGGTCTAGCCGGCTAGGTTCCATGGGGATTTGGCGGAAACTGCCTCACCAATCACTTGCACAGAGTCCATCGCCGAAAGGGGATGGACTCTGTTTTTATAGAACGGCGGCTGCATCATTTTTGGAAACGCCCTGGTGAGACCGCCCGCGCAATGCCACGAACCGAAGCGGGCAGTTGAAGTGTGATCCGGGGTCTGTATCCCTGACTCGAAGCGGCATAAAACGGGTTCTTGTATGCCTGGAGCCAGAGTCAAAATAAAAAGTGGACGGGGTGGAGAGATTGCTGCGCCTTCGGTTGGCCCTGCGGGACTGTCGCAAGCTCCAGTCTCGCTTCGCTATGCTCTCGTTAAACTCCCTCGGAAGTTCTCATCTCTCATGGAATGAAAAAAGGCCAGCCTTTTGGCTGACCTTCTTAAAATGGTCGGGGCGGAGAGATTCGAACTCCCGACCTATTGCTCCCAAAGCAACCGCGCTACCAGACTGCGCTACGCCCCGTTTCCAATGGCTGGAATCTTCCAATGACTGGAAAACTCCGTTTGTCGGAAAGCGCGCGAACATGAGGCATCCGGGCAGGAAAGGCAAATACTTTTTTTACCCAACTAAACCGGCGTACCATTCCTTAATACATAATACTTGAAACCTAAAACTGGAGTAACTCCTGCACATCATTCCATGTGAGGGATTGGCCGATATCGCCGTCCTTTTCGAGGGTGGCGTCGATGACTCCCTTTTTCTTCTGCTGCATCTGGAGCACCTTTTCCTCGACGGTGTCCTTGGTGATGAGCTTGACGCTGTAGACGGTGTTTTTCTGCCCGATACGGTGAGCGCGGTCGGTGGCCTGCTCTTCGACCGCGGGATTCCACCACGGGTCGAAGTGGATGACCATGTCAGCGCCGGTGAGGTTGAGTCCGCTGCCGCCGGCCTTGAGACTGATGAGGAAAAGCGGAATGGAACGATCGGTGTTGAACTGGCGCACACGCGCCTGCCGGTCCTTGGTGGAGCCATCGAGGTAGCTGTATTTCAGTTCACGTGCCTTCAACTCCTCGCGGATGATGGAGAGCATCGAGGTAAACTGACTGAAGACGAGGATGCGGTGGCCAGCATCGAGCGCTTCGTCGACCAGTTCGAAAAAGAGCTCGAGCTTGGCGGACGGAAACTCGCTCTTGAGGTTGGGGAGTTTGAGCAGGTCAAGGTGGCAGCAGGTTTGCCGCAATTGCAATAGTACCTTGAGAATCTGCATGCGCGATTTGTTGAAGCCTTTTGCATCGACGAGGCCGTTGATTTCCTTTTTCGCGCTTTCGAGCAGCTTCTTGTAGACCATGTGCTGATCCTTGCTCAGCGAGCAATGGGCTATGCGCACAATCTTTTCGGGCAGATCCTTGGCCACTTCTTTTTTGAGGCGGCGCAACAGGAAGGGGTGTAGCTTGCGGCGCAGCTTGATCTGAGCCAGTTCGGCGTCAGAACCGCCGTTCTGGATCGGTAGTTCATAGTTTTCGCGGAAGGCTTTGTGGTTCCCGAGATATCCGGGCATCAGGAAATCCATGATCGACCACAGGTCGGCCACGCTGTTTTCGATCGGCGTACCGGTGAGCACCAGCTTGTGGTGCGCCTGTAGCTGCTTTACGGCTCCGGCATTCTGGGTGGCACGGTTCTTGATGTGCTGGGCCTCGTCGAGTGCGACCACAGAAAAACGGTGGTTCAGGTATTCGTCGAGATCGCGTCGGATCAGGGCGTAGGAGGTAATCACAAGGTCGCAGTCCGCCACCGTTTCCCAATGCTCGTGCCGATCGCTTCCATGCATTCTGAGTACGCGCAGGTGGGGCGTGAATTTTTCGGATTCTTCCGCCCAATTGTCGACTAGACTGGTGGGGCAGACGATCAGCGCAGGCTGTCCCTGTGCCTCTTCAGTGTCCCGTTGGAGCTGCAACCAAGTGAGCGTTTGAAGGGTTTTCCCCAGACCCATTTCGTCGGCCAGGATACCGCAGAAGCCGCTGCGTTCGAGGAAGCACATCCAGTAGACGCCCTGTTTCTGGTAGTCGCGTAGCGTACTTTCGAGTTGGGCACCGAGCGGAACCGGTTCGAGTTTGGTATCGCGGTTTTGCGCCTCGGCCTTGGTCATCCACTCCGGAGCGCTTTCCACATCGACGCCATCGAGTGTGAGTAGCGACGACTGGACATAGGCCGCATGGATATCGCTCATGCGGAAGCTGCCGGGTTGAGCGCCTGCACCTACAGCACAGTCGCTGAACACCTCGCGCGCGGTTTCGACGGCATCGCTATCCAGCAGGATGATGCGCCCTTTTTTCTCGATGAACGCCTCGCCCATGTTGATGGCGCGCTGAATATCGGCATCGTCGAGGCTTTGTCCTCCCTGTGTTTCGTATTCGTAACCGACCTCAAAAAATCCGTTGCTGGACGACGGGTTTACGTGCACGACCGGCATCACCGATTCTGCCTGGTCCATGAATGCCGCCACCATACCTTCGATGTCGATGCGCCAGCCGATGCGCCGCAGGCGGGGCAGGGCACCACCGAGAAAATTCAGCACCTCGCGGTTGCCGCGAATCTGGCGCAGCATATCGCCGCGAATTCCCCGGAAGCCGGCCGATGTCATGATTTCAAGCGCCTTGTGCTCGGCGTCGGAATTACGAACCTGGTATTCAAGCAGGTCATCCTCGGATGGAATGGAAAAGTTGCCCTGCGGCTCGTCGCGCCCCGCCACGAGCCGCACCTCTCCATATTCGGCATACAGTGTAGCGGAAAGCTCGGTTTGCGTACCGTCCACCACCAGTCGGAAGCGCGGCTTGGCAGGGCTGAGCGAGAGCATGTCCTCGGAGATGTTCGACTCGACATCCATCATGCTTTCGATCACCGGAAGCTCGTTTTTCATGAAGGCTGGAACGGCATCGCGCGGAATACGTACGGGGCGGTCGTAGATGGCGCGCATCGGCCCCGGCAGTACTTTCTCGAGCTTGGTAAAGATGCCGTCCTGCAGAATCCAGCCCCCTCCACCGCTGACCACACAGGTCATAGGATCCTTCGATTCCGTATGGAGCGACATCACCAGTTCGCCACTCAACTCATCAAGGGTCATTTCCAGGTGGGTGGGAGTGATGGAATTGTCGACGATCAGGCATCCGTCGCGCCCGCCTTCATGAATTTCCCTGCCGATGCACAGCTGTAGAATGTTGATGAAATCGGCGAGCGATGCAGTCAACTTGCCCTTGGCCGGGCCTTCGCAGATATCCTCCAGCACGAACAGCAGGTTTTCATCATCGGTATGCAGGGCCAGCGGATGATTTTTCGGCACTTCGTTCAGTGGAATCATTTTATCGCCGATCTCCACCGCGCAGCGTAGCGGCACCTCGCAGTTGGGTAGATGGTCGCGCCAGCTCTGCTTGAGCGTTATGCGCAGCGCCCCCGGCGTACCGTTGGTATCGCGGCTGTGGTAGGCGGTTTCATCGAACAATGCCAGCCGTTCGGCTCGCCGTTTTTCCTCCGCCATCTTGTCGACGCGGTGCGGATCGGAATAGAGGCGCACGGCCTCCAGACCCAGTGCCACCAGATGGGCGCAAATCTTACCTTCTTCCCGGTTTTCGCGGCAGGGGCAGTGGTTTTCAACCAACCCATCAGGCAGGACCTCGAACTTGCTGCGCATGCCCCGGACGCCGATCGACAGTTGTCCCGTCACGAACGGGGGATCGAACGCTACCGTATCCACCTTGCCGCGCTCGAAAAGCGTCATGCCGTCATTGAACGTTTGGCGGCCAGCCCAGTCTTCCAAAATCTTCTGTGTAAACGGTACGTGCATAATTCCTGCTGAGTGATACGTGAGTCGTGATTTGTAGTCCGTAAATCATCCTGCCACAAAATCTTTCTGCCGAAAACTGGTCGGACGATCTATCCATTATCTTTTGATTCGCCATTGTAGGCCGGAAACCGCTAGAAAAGAACCATGCGATTACGTGTATTCATTCCGTCCCGGCGCAGTCTAAAGATTGCTTTAGGCTTTTTGGTGGCCTACGTCATTCTGACTGTCGGCTATTACCTGTTGCCCTGGTCGATCCGGCAGGCAGTCTATGTCCGAGTGCCGTCTGTTGATCGAACGTTGCGCAAGGGCGGCTTCCATATCCTGCAGCGATGCGATGAGCTGGCGCTGATCGGCCGGGATGCCGATGTCCGGATGGAAAGTTCCTTCCGTGGCGACTTCGCCTATGGCGAATTCCCCACTCAGGGGATGAAGATCTTCGGCCGCGTGAACGTACTGGAGAACCGGGGCTATGTGTCCGGCTACAGCGAATCGATGCGCAATCCCCTGTGGGTGACCTATCGTATATTCGATATACCCAATGTCAGTTCCGGCAAGCGGCAATCGCGTTTTTCCGTTGATACGCGAACCCAGATCCAGGTGTCGCACAGCGACTATACCCATTCCGGATATGACCGCGGCCATATGGCTCCGAACTACGGGATCGCCACCCGCTACGGTCCAGAAGCCCAGAAGGAAACCTTCCTGATGAGCAATGTCATTCCGCAAAATCCCATCGTAAACCGTCATCTATGGAAGGACCTCGAAATGCGGGTGGCCAAGCGCTACGGGCTTTATTTCGGCGAAGTATGGGTCGTCACCGGTCCGGTCTTTCAGGGCGAGATCAAGAAGCTCGACTCCGGAGTCCCGGTTCCCTCAGCCTACTACAAGATCATCGTCGACGAACACAACGGCAGGCTGCGGGCTTTGGCGTTTATGGTACCACGCTACGTGCCACCCTACACCCGCATCAAAACCTGTCTCGTCAGCATCGATGAGATCGAGCAACTCACCGACCTCGACTTTTTTACCAGTTTGCCGGATGCCGCGGAATCGGAGCTGGAATCGGAACGCGCTACCCGCCTTTGGCCGTGGATCGGCTCCGCACTCCGCTATCGCCTGTTTTTCAGTGCGGACTGAGTAAAGGGAATTGCCTTACGCCCGTGAAACGATAATTTGCCAGAGCAAATAAAGACTAGCGGGAGTGATTCAAGACGCGAAGTGCGCAAAGATGCATGCAAGGAAATAAACGACGAACATGCTTCGCGATAGGGTATTTTTCGCGATCTTCTCTCGTCGGAAAGGTTCCATGTGTCCTGTGATCCATTCCCGTTGGTCATCATTCCATTCAGGAATTATTGCGTCGCAGAGGGCTCATAGATTGGATTCATAATTTTCGTAGTTGATGCCGCCGGACGCTGTCCATCGGGGTCAGCATGCCGAATGCCGCGCTCGGCGCCGCACTGGTCCGGACGCACTTTTCCCCCGAGACCGCGCTGATCCCCGCCATCTTTGCCACCGGGTGCGTTATCACCGCCTCACTCCTCGCCCGTTACCGGGGCCGGCAGACCAGCGATGTCTAATCGACTATTTGTCGATATGAGCAACATAAACCGCGCCGGTGGATGATCCACCGGTGATGGGGTTTTTAAACGTGATGATGTGTGATTCGGCGTGGGAAAATACACGGTCCAGGCGCTGGGTAAAATCGTCTTCCGGCATTCCATCGGCCCACATCGCAAAAACACCACCGGGCTTGAGATGCTGCGCCAGTTCGCCCAGACCTTCCTCGGTGTAGAAATGGGTGTTGGTCTGGCTGAGGACATGGGTAGGAGTGTGATCGATATCCAGCAGAATGGCATCGTGCCGTTTAGCCGGGTGGTCTGGATCGAAACTGTTGGAAACATCGCGCGACAAGGCAAAAAAGTCGGCCTGCACCAGCCGACAGCGGGCATCGTCCATCAAGGTTTGGCCCAGTGGTACCAGGCCGGATTGATGCCATCCAATAACGGCTTCCAGAAAATCGACGACCACGAGCGAGTCAACCCGCCGATCCTTCAAAGCCTCGACGGCCGTGTATCCCAGTCCGAGACCGCCCACCACCACGTCGAGCGGCTCGCGGTCCAGCGCGGCAAGTCCGCGCTGGGCCAGTTGCGCTTCCGCCTCGTGAAAGAGGCTGGTCATTAGAAAATTCTCGCCCAGTTTCACTTCATAAATATCGCAGTCGCCGAATTGCGGCATACGACGGCGGCGCAGCATCAGGTCTCCGATCGGGGTGGGGCGAAAATCCAGTTCTTCATACATGAAACCCATAACTCACCTTGCGCAGCCCCAGGCTACTGTTCGTCGCCATATCGGCTTTTTATCCAAGTCAACAGGTCGCCGCGGTTTTGGAAGCGATCTTCCATCTGGGCGTCGTAGGCTTCCTTGAGAATCTGTCCCACGAGTCGGCCTTCCCGGATGCCGATCTCCAGCAGGTCGTGGCCGCTGACCCAGGGTTCTGGCAGAACGGGTTCGTTGGCCATTTCCTCCACGTAGGTACGGAGAAAGTCATGGTTGTCGAGCATCTCATGCGAGCCGAGGCAGTCGAGGCGGTG
>CAXMPN010000053.1:11611-12123 GCA_964195195.1 Pontiella sp.
CAATCATTTTGCGCAGTGTTGACGCCCGCATCTTCTGTACGTCCATGAAGCGCATATGGCCCCGGATGGCATCCAGGATATGTTTCCGCTCCTTGTTGGGAAGCTTGAGCCTGCTGAGGATGACGTCAGCCATTCCGGTGCCGATATCGGCATGGCCGTCGAAGCGGATGCGTGGTTTCCCGTCGGTGCCGGTGCCGAGACGGGCTGTGGGTGGTTTCCCGACGTCGTGGAGGAGGACGGCATAGGCCAGCTCGCGGGGGGTATAGGCGGGGGCTTCCGCAGGATCTTCATTCATGAGATTGAGCATGAGTACCGTGTGTTCAAATACATCGCCTTCGGGATGAAACTGGGGCGGTTGTTCCTGTCCGATCATGGGAATAATTTCCGGCAGGATATGTTCGAGCAGACCCACCTGGTGCAGATGCTGGAGGGCGTCTCCGGGGCGGGGGCTGTCGACCAGCATGCGGGTCAGTTCCATTTCGATGCGCTCGGCGCTGATACGTTTAATCAAA
>CAXMPN010000054.1:0-12004 GCA_964195195.1 Pontiella sp.
CACTCCAAACCCTATTCAACGAATTCCGTGGTTACAGCTCGTCCTGCTCATCTAAAAGCTCCGTCGAGCCGCCGCACTCCACACTGTTTAGCTCAACCTGTTCGATCTTGGTGAAGCGGCTGGTGATTTTCCGGGCGGACTTGTTGACGTCGGCGACATCACGGTTGGCCTGATCGATATGAACAGCCAGTTTATCCATTCGGTCCTGAAACCGGCCGAAATCCTTCGATAACGCCACGAGATGCTCCTGGATGATATGTATCTGCTGGCGCGTGGCGGCATCTTTTAGCACCGCACGGCAGGTGGTGAGAATGGCCATCATAGTCGTGGGAGAAGCGAGCCATACGCGGGCTCTTTGCGCCTCCTCAATCAGATCGGGATAGTGCCCGTGAATTTCGGCGAAGACCGCTTCGGCCGGGATGAACATGACCGCGCCGTCGGAGGTTTGGCCGGGAATGATGTACTTCGTGGAAATGTCTTTAATGTGCTTCTTGATATCCTGCCGGAACTGCTGTTCGGCGGTTTTTCGATCGGCGTCGCCCAGCGTTGTATCGGTCATACGCTGATAGCTTTCCAGCGGAAACTTGGAGTCGATGCAGATCGTTCCTGTCGGCTCCGGCAGGAACAGTACACAGTCGGCGCGTACGCCGTTGTCGAACGTGTGCTGCAGCGAATAGCTGTTGTCAGGCATCATGTTAGAAATCAGGGAGGACAGCTGAATCTCGCCGAACGCACCGCGCGACCGCTTGTCCGACAGCACCTCCTGCAGCGATACGACATTGCCGGAAAGCTCGGCAATTTTTTCCTGCGCCTTATCGATCAGCGCCAGTCGCTTCAGGACATCCGCAAAAACCGTAGTGGTTTTTTCGAAGCCCTTGTCGAGCCGCTCCTCGACCTTGCCGCTGATTTCCCCCAATCGTTTTTCATTACTCAGGATGAGTTCCTTTACGCGTTCTCCGAGCTGGCGCGCGTTCTTTTCAAGGGATTCATCGACTTTGACCCGCACCCCGTCGACATCCTCCCGCAGATCTTTTTCCAGCCCCCGAAAAATATCTTCCATCCGCTGGATGCGCACATCACCTTGTTCCGTTTGTTTGCCGATTTGCCGGTTAAATTCGTCAATCCGTGTATTCACCTTGGTGTTTCCCGTCAGTTGAGTAACCAAAACAACCACCAAGAGCACCAGAACCGCCATGATCAAAAACATTGAGAGCATTAAATCCTCCAAAATTGTGGGTTGCAGTATGCAGAAAGTTCAAATCGAGAACCACTCCCTTTGGTCGCTATTTTGCTGAACCGCAAAATTATCCGTCGCTGCGCTTTGGGGGAAAGCGCTGAAATACCGGACTGTATTTAGGCTGGATTTTCCATTGGGGAGGATGCTAGCTTCCGGTTTTTACAGAGAAGGAGCAATCGGTTTAAATATGTACTTTTCAATCAGTGACCAAATGATCAGCCAATTTCTGAGTGGGCTATTGGGCGTGCTGGCCTTGGTGGCGGTAGGCTCCGCCCTGGCCCTGGCCCTGGGAGCCATGGCCAACCGCTTTCCGTTCAGCCGACTGTCGCTGATACTAGCCCTTTCTCCGCTCAGCTTCGCGCGTTTCCTAGACGATGGCAGCAATACCACCCTGCATCTCTATGCAATGATTGTCATTCTGCTGGGGATCACGATCGACGGCATTAGTTATCTTATCGAACCGCGCGTACATTCCTCCGGCGCGGAGCAAACCCAGTCGGTAGAGGCTGAAAAGGCTGAAGAACCCTCGCCGGGCGTGATTGTCTGGGAAAAGGCGAACTAGCGTCCTTTTCCGCCGTCCGTCTCTTGAAAATAGAGCGAGCTGTATACGGATACCCGCCGATCTGCTACGCCTACGACGTTCTCAATACCATCCCCGATCGAAGCCCCATGATCCGACTGCTCGATGGCGGTTACAGCACGTCCCATCTGGGGCGCTTTCAACGCTGTCGCATCGCGCCCAACGACCTCATCGACCCGCTGGCTGTGCTCTTCTTAGGGGCACCGTGAAACACCGTTTGTCGCACCCATTTGATAGGTAAGTACGATAGTTTGCAAAACGCCAAGACAGGTTCATGCAATTTTTTTAAAGGAAATGTTTACAAGCGCAGATCAAGCGGATACATAAACGGTCAACGAATTCAAAATCAGGGCAAACGAAAAATCAGGAGATAGAAAAATGGGATCCAAGAAGACAGCTGCAAAGAAAGCTCCGGCTAAAAAGGCTGCAGCCAAGAAAGCACCCGCCAAGAAGGCTACTGCAAAGAAAGCACCCGCTAAGAAGGCTGTAGCCAAAAAAGCACCCGCCAAGAAGGTCACAGCGAAAAAAGCTCCGGCCAGGAAAGCCGTCACCAAGAAGGTGAAGTACACGGCCGAGCAGGTCTACGCCATGATCGAGCAGGCGGCCTACTTTGCCGCGGAAAATGACGGATTCAGCAAGGATTCGGCCACATACTGGGCCCATGCAGAAGCATCCATCAAATCGATGATCAAGGGTTAGTCCGGCCCCGGAAACGGGCAGGCAAGGCCGTTCTTCGGAACGGTCTTTTTTATGCCCGTACGACGGGTCTACCGGTCAGCGACAACTCGGCGGCGGACGTGATTTCAATATCCTGAAAGGATCCGATCATATCCTCGGCCGCATCGAGAATGCGGATCGGCAACTTGCCTTCCGTGCGACCGGTCAGCGCGCCTTCAACGCGCTTGTCCCTCCCGTCCACCAACACGCGACAGGCCTTGCCGACCAACGACTGATTGTGCGCGAATGATGTGCGCTTGAGCACATCCGACAAACGGGCGAGTCGATCACTCTTCTGCTTTAGAGTGATGTCATCCTCCCAACGCGAGGAACGTGCGCCCACCCGCGGAGAATATCTGGCGACGTAGGCCATATTGAAGCCCACCTTCAGCATCAGATCGGCAGTGTTCTCGAATTGTTCCTCCGTCTCGCCGCTGAAACCGACGATGATGTCAGTGAAGAGGGTCGCGGTCGGCAGGAGCTCGCGTATATCGTCGACGATCTTGAGATAAGCCTCGATACTGTGGTTGCGATTCATCCGGCGCAGCAGTTTTTCATCGCCGCTCTGCACGGGCAGATGAATCTGTTTCGCAAGGCAGGCGTAGTCGGCAATGGCTTCGATCACATCGCGGGTCATGTCACGCGGATGCGGCGATGTGAAGTAGACCCAGAATTCCTTTCCGCTCGCCTTGCCGATTTCACCGACGTTGCGTAACAGTTGGGCAAACGAAATTTCCTCGTCCTTTTTATCGAGGCCATAGGAGTTGACGTTCTGTCCGAGCAGCGTGACTGACTTGACGTCCTTCCCCACCAACCGCTCGACTTCGGAGAGGATATCGGCACTCGGTCTCGAGACTTCGCGTCCGCGTGTGTAGGGTACGGCACAGAAGGAGCAAAACTTGTCGCACCCATTTTGGATGGGGATAAACGCCTCGAAAGTGGAGCTGTAGGTGGGATCCACTTTCCAGAAGTCGGTGCGTTCGTCTTCGCGGTGAAGTGCCAGCATTTCATTACGGGCGGAAAACTCGGATGCAATGCCGCATTGTTGCAGCATGGCCGGAAGTTCGGGCAGCTCGTTCATACGAAAGAGCAGGTCGAACAGCTGTAGAAACTTCACTTCGTCGGCTGGCAGAATACACCCGGAAACAAAGGTGATAAGCGGACGGTCGTTTTTCCACTGGTTCCATTTCTGGATCTTGCTGTAGACCTTGTCGATCGCCTTCTGCCGGACGGAGCACGCCACCACCCCGATCAGAGAGGCCTCCTCCTCGACCGTGGTCATTTCATAACCCATGCCTTCGATTACGCTGCGGATCCGCTCGGAATCCGACTGGTTCATCTGGCAACCCAATGTAACAACACAGCATTTCATATTTCGCTTCGCTCCAATGCCGATTTCTGATTTCAGCTTTTTGATTTTCGGGTCTGCGACTGCTTTTGATAGAGAAGGCCAACGCCGCCTGAGTTCCGCAAATCGGCATTCAAAAATCGAAATTCAAAATTTAAAAATAAACCTCGGTGTGGATTTGTCCGGTGGGAAGACCCTTTTCCTGCAGGAGATCGAAGGCCTCGTAGATCATGTCGCAGTTGCCGCAAAGAAAGGCTACGGCTTGGTCGTCCGGCTCCAGAGTGCTTAGATAATCCGTGACACGGCCCTTGAAGTCGCCGCCTTCTTCGCGGGAGACGCAATGGAAATAGTTGCTACCATATGCCTCGGAATCATACGCCTCGTCCAGCTTGGCGGTGCCATGGATCAGGCGGTATTCCAGCCCCGGATACGATTGGATGAAACTGTGGTAGGGCGATATGCCGGTACCGGTCGCAATGAGAAGCAACGGCTGGCTGCGCAGCTCATCAATCAGCTTGAAATGGCCATAGGGCCCGCCGACACTGACCCGCTCCCCTACTCCAATATCGCAAAGATTCTTGGATACCAATCCGTCCTCCACACGGCGCACCAGCACCTCCAGATAGTCAGCATCGGCAGCTGAGTATACGGAATAATCGCGGATTTCGGCATCGCCGTCGAGCCCCACGCGAATGTATTGCCCCGGCTCAAACTCGAGACCTTTGCGCTCGAAACGCAGGACGACCGTGGATTCCGTGAGTTTTCGGACGTCAAGGACCCGGCATGATTGTCTCTTCTTCTTGGGCTTCAGCATCACGACTCCTTGCGCACAGATACAGATCCTATTTGGTGCGGTATGGCTAAAGGTGCGCGTTTATAGAGACCAGGCGGCGGAAAGTCAAACCGAACCCGCCCGCAACATACCCTGCCGTACGTGGAGGGAAAGGGACTTGCAATCCAGTGTCCAGCCGATACCTTTGGCGATCGCAACGGAGAACCGATATCGCCCAGCCAGATTCCAGACTCAGTCGATACTTCTTCCCCCACCGCCTCGCCATCGCAAAGACATTGGCTTGCGCGTTGGTGACGGTCGGATGCAACCTGGCCATGCCGGTCATAATCCGCTGGATCATCGACGGTCTCAATGACGGCACACTCTCTCCCGTAGATATCCGGCAATATCTCCTGCTCTTCGGCGCGATCGGGATCGTATCCCTCTTCTTCTCGCGTCTGCTCCGCAGCATCCCGCTGAAACTTTCGCACAAGATCGAGTATACGCTACGCAAGGATGTCTTTAGTCACCTCACGCACCTTGATCAGGCATTCTACCGTAGTGAGCGCACCGGGGACCTAATGACGCGTATGTCCTCGGACATCAACATCATTCGCGACTCCATCGGGCAGGGCCTGTTGCAAGGCACCCGCACAATGGTGGTACTGGTTTTCGCCACCCTCGTCATGGCGCTGGCCGATATCCAGCTTACCCTGGTTATCCTGGCCGTCTTCACCCCGATGGTGGCCATCTTTTTCCTGGTACTGCGTTACATGCGCCGCTACCAGCAGGAACTGCAGGAGCACGTTTCGGATGTTTCGAACTACTGTCAGGAAAGCTTCGCCGGCATCCGCTGCCTCAAGGGATTTGCATTGGAACGTCGCCGCAATGCCGCATTTGCCGACCTCAACTCCGGTCTCATACGCAAAACCATGCGCATGCAGGGCACACGCCAGAGTCTCTTTCCCTTCATGGCCTTCTGGTTCAGTCTCGGCACGATCCTGATCTTCATTATCGGCGGAAAAAAAATCATGGCCGGCGAACTGACGCTCGGGACCTTGACGCAGTTCATCCAGTATCTGCTCTACATGCAGTGGCCGCTCCTCGCGCTGAGCTGGGTCATGAGCATGCTGCAGCGCGGCAAAGTAAGCTGGATCCGTGTAAAATCCATTCTCGACCGCCAGCCGGGCATTGCGGAAAGCGACGACCAGATCCCGGATGTGGGCGCCCCGCTCACCTCTTCCATACGTTTCCAATCGCTGAATCTCGCAATCAACGAGCGTACGATCCTGCACGACATAGACCTCGACATCCAGGCAGGAACCACGTTGGGCATCACAGGCCCGACGGGAAGCGGCAAAACCCTGTTGACTTCGCTTGTAGCCCGCCTGATGGATCCGACCGAAGGGACGGTGCTTGTCGGCGGTACGGATGTGCGCCGAATCCCGTTGGCTCGCTTGCGCGGCATGATTGGATACGCGGCACAGGAACCGGTGCTCTTTTCACGGACGCTGGAGCACAACATCGGCTTTGGGGTCGAGGATGCGGATATGATTACGGTCGGCTGGGCGGCCGACATCGCGCATCTGCACGGTGATGTGGAAGGCTTTCCCGATCAATACCAGACCATGCTGGGCGAACGCGGCGTCACCCTGTCCGGTGGCCAGCGCCAGCGCACCGCCATCAGCCGCGCCATTGCCCGGCGGCCCGACATCCTCATTCTTGACGACGTGCTGTCCGCGGTCGACACCCAGACCGAGGCGGCCATCATGGAAAAACTCCAGCCGGTCATGGCTGAACGCACTACGCTGTTTGTCAGCCATCGCGTTTCCACCCTGCGCTATGCCGACGAGATCGTCGTCATCGAAAACGGGCGCATTACGCAACGCGGCACCCACGACGAGCTGATCCGGCAACCCGGCTACTATACCGAGCTCAACACCATGCAGCAGCTGGAGCAAAAACTGGAGGGCGACCAATGAGTGGGGCCAAACGGCTTATATCCTTTGCGCTTCCGTACCGTCGATGGCTGTTGCTGGCCTTCGTGCTGATCATGTTCACATCGCTTTCGCTCAACTTCCTGCCGGTCCTGCTCCAGCGCATCACAGACGAATGCCTGCTGGACGGAGGCTCGCCGGTCAAGGGGCGGACCGCCCTGATGATGCGGCTCGGCATTCTATACATTTCCAT
Organism: Pontiella sp.; assembly: GCA_964195195.1. Taxonomy (GTDB): domain Bacteria; phylum Verrucomicrobiota; class Kiritimatiellia; order Kiritimatiellales; family Pontiellaceae; genus Pontiella. The sequence goes on from CAXMPN010000054.1 coordinate 6,845, forward strand.
CGCGGCCGTCGGCCACTTGGTCCGCTACGTCCAGGCCATGCTCACCGCATGGATTGGTCAGCGGATCATCTACGACCTGCGACTGAAAGTCTTTGGCAAGGTCTTGCGCATGCACCAGGCCTATTTCGACCGCACAGCCGTCGGTACCCTGATGACGCGCGTCACCTCCGACATTGAACGGCTGCAGCACTTCGTGACCGAAGGCGTCGTCGGCTCCGTGGCCGATCTATTCATGATCTTCGGTATTATGGGCTACATGATCTGGTTCAGCCCGGCGCTGTCGATTTCCATATTCGCCATCCTGCCGGTGCTCTTTGTTTTCATGTTTTTCGTCAACGTCAAGCTGCGCAACGCGAACCGCGACATTCGCGACCGCCAGTCCCGCCTCAATGCGCTGATTCAGGAAGACCTGACCGGCATGACGACGATCCAGCTGTTCAATCGCGAGGCCAGCGCACAGGGGGAGTTCGACGACCGCAACAGCGACCTGCGCTCCGCCTACTTCGACGAGGTGCGGTGGTTCAGCCTCTATTTCCCTTCGATCGAAGGCGGACAAATGATTTCCATCCTGATCACGCTGGCCGTCGGCGGCTTTGCCATCATGCAGGGCTCCGATGCGATCACCGTCGGCAAGCTGATTGCCTTCCTGGCCTATGTGCGCAACTTTTTCCATCCGCTCGGATCGCTTTCCGACAAAGCGGGCTCATTCCAGGTTGCCATGGCGTCGACCGAGCGCATTTTCAATCTGCTCGACACGGAGGAACAGGTCACCGAGCCGGAACAGCCGGAATCGCCGGAGCGGATTGCCGGAAGCATCGCTTTTGACCATGTCAGCTTCGCCTACGACGCAGACCACTGGGTGATCAAGGATCTTTCCTTCGCGGTCGAACCCGGCCAGGTGCTGGCCGTGGTCGGCGCTACCGGCGCGGGCAAGAGCACCATCATCAATCTGATAGGCCGCTTCTACGACGTACAGCAGGGTGCCGTGACGATTGACGGCATCGATGTCCGCCGGTTTGCCAAAAACGACCTGCGCAGCCGGCTCGGTTATGTCTTTCAGGATCCGTTCATCTTCACCGCCTCCGTGGCCGACAATATTGGACTGCACACCCCGGGACTGGATCGGCAGGATATTATCCGGGCGGCAAAGACCGTGAATGCGCATACTTTTATCGAGGAGATGCCGAACGGCTACGACACGGTCTTGAATGAGCGCGGCGAAGGGCTGTCGCTCGGACAGAAGCAGCTGCTGGTGATGGCACGCACCCTGGCGCAGAATCCGGAACTGCTCTTCGTGCTCGACGAGGCCACAGCCAGCGTCGATACCGCCACGGAAATGCTTATCCAGGATGCACTCGGCAAGCTGATGGCCAACCGCACCAGCATCGTCATTGCCCACCGCTTATCCACCATCCGTCATGCCGACCGGATTCTCGTCATGCGTCACGGAGAACTGGTCGACCAGGGAACGCACGCGGAACTGATGGAGCGCGACGGCTATTACCGGCAACTTTACGAGTTGCTGCAGCACAGCCCGGAGCAGTAAAAGGCCTATTCGCCGATCATCTTCACGAGAGCACGCTTTTTGCGCTTTCCGTCCAGTTCGTAGTAAAAGATGGCTTCCCACGGACCAAAATCAAGTTTGCCGTCCGTGATCGCCACGACGACCTCCCGCCCCATGATGGTACGCTTAAGATGGGCGTCGGCATTGTCTTCATACCCGTTGTGGGCATACTGATTGTACGGCTTTTCCGGTGCCAGCTTTTCCAGCCAACCCTCGTAGTCGGCATGCAGTCCGCTCTCGTTGTCGTTGATGAACACCGAAGCCGTTATATGCATGGCATTTATCAGGCAGAGGCCTTCATGGATGCCGGACTCGCGCAGACACTCTTCGATCTGAGGGGTAATGTGAATAATCTGGCGCCGTTGCGGTGCCTCGAACCACAGTTCCTTGCGATATGACATCATGCGATTTCGTCCCCATTTTTGATTTTTGCATTTAGATTTTCGGGTGGGTTTCACCCACACCCCATCAATGAAAGGCTGTCGCAGACCCACAAATCAAAACTCGGCAATCAACATTCGAAAATCCCTACAGGTCCTCCAACGGAATCAGTACCTCGTTCAGATAAAGTTGCCGAACCAGATCGCAGTCCAACCGGTGGCCGGCCTTGTAGGACGTGATCTTACCGACAAACCGGCCGTTGTGGATCAGCGCGATGGCCGCCAGCAGATCCAGTACCGAGCGATGCCATGCGGCTTCCAGCGCCTTGCCTTCATGAAACAGGCGCGGCTCGTTCTTATATTGGTTCTTTCCGGCAATGGATACATTGGTCTTGTTGTAACCCAGATTGCGCACATCGGCGAACAGTCGGCCGATGGTCGCGCAATAGAGCACTTTGCCAAACGATGTATTTGTGCGGGCGATGGACGCCATGCGGGTCAGCTCCTCGCAAACGGGGAAAATAATCCGCTGCTGGCCAATGGCGGTCTTGAAGCTCAGGGCGCAGTCCACCGTCAAACGGGGATTCGCCGGATCCTCCGGGGGCGAGAGCGTGACGAAATCGCCGTAGCTGCCGCCGACCGTGACCGGCTCCTTAACCGTCACATACTTGATGGGTTGATCTGTCGTGACGGTGCCGCACTGATCAAAGGCTTCGACTAAATCCAGACTGCCCTGCTCGAACAACGGCGGATCCCCGGAGTCGAGCTTGATCATCACGTTGTCCACACCCAGACCCATACGCAGGGAGATAATGTGCTCCACCATGCGGACATAGTTATGTGGATTGCCGCTGCGCAGTACAATGTTGCTGACGATCTGCCCGGTGGTCCAGACGTTGGCAATGCTTACGCGAATCGGCAGCGTTTTAGGAAGATCGGTACGGTTCAGCCACCATCCTTCCGTGCTGGTCGGCTCAAAGCTAATCGTTCGCGTGGCCTTGCCCATGAACGTGCCCGGCCCGGAGATGGACGCGGCTTCCGCGAGGGTGGTCTGGAATTGGCGCAAGGGTTCCGTCTGCTTGTCGCTCAGGTCCCAGTCGACCGGCTGCTGGCTCATAGCATCGCAAGAAGCCCTGATCGTCTCCTCGTCACCCATTAAAATGGTTCCGTAATTAATCATAAATCGAATCCGTTCTGCTTTGATCTGCGGTTATCAATGACATACATTTAGTGGCTTTGCGGCTTGAACGCAAACAAAACAAAGGGGCTCTACGTGAAAGGGGATTCGGTCATACGTTCGGCCAGGGTGATCGGCGGCTTTACGGCGCTCAGCCGCACCCTCGGCATGCTGCGGGATATCGTGATCAGCTATTTCTTCGGAACCTCGCTGGTGGCATCGGCCTTCTTTGTGGCATTCACCATCCCGAATCTCTTCCGCCGGCTCTTTGGCGAAGGTGCCCTCTCGGCTGCATTCATTCCGGTATTCATCGAAACACGCACCCGGCAGGGAGAACGCGCGGCATGGGAAATGGCGTCCAAGGTCGTCACCATGGCCGCAGCGGTGCTCACCACCATCGCGCTCGTCGGCGTGGTGGTCTTCTCCATCGGGAAAACACTCCCCGGCGTGACGGACAAATGGATGATCACCTTTTCGCTGTCCCGCATCATGTTCCCCTATATGGTATTCATTTGCCTGGCCGCCATCTTTATGGCCGTCTTGAACTCCTTTAAGCATTTTTCCACGTCCGCCTTCGCCCCCTGCGTGCTCAATCTGGTCCTGATCATCACCATGCTCGTCCTCTTTCCCATGGTCGGGTCGGGCGAGTACGAACGCGTCCACATCCTCGCGTGGGCAGTCCTGCTGGCCGGCGTGCTGCAAATGGCCATCCAGCTGCCGGCCCTGAAACGCTTCGGATGCCCCTTCCGGTTTTCCAGCCGCTGGAACGATCCGCACGTCCGCAAAATGCTGCTGCTCATGGGCCCCGCCGCGCTCGGCATGGCGGTCACCCAGTTCAATGTGCTGATCGACCGGATGTTGGCCATGTGGATCGGCGACTGGGCGCCCGCCGCGCTGTTCTACAGTGAACGCATGATCTACTTTCCACTCGGCATCATCGCTACCGCCATGGGCACCGTGCTCCTACCCACCTTTTCCACGCACGCGGCCGAGGGCGACCATGAATCCATGGGCAGCACCATCGGCCATTCGCTTCGGCACCTGCTCTTTATCATGACGCCCGCCTCGCTCGGACTGCTCGTGCTTGCGCCCTATATCCTGCGCACCATATTCGAATGGAATGGCAGCTTCGATGCCCACTCCACCCTGCTCAGTGCCCGTGCCCTCGCCTTCTACGCCCCCGGACTGGTGGTCTTCAGCGCCGCCAAGGTGCTCGTACCGGCCTTCTACGCCATGCAGGACACCAAGACTCCCGTGCGGATCGGAATCTATATCGTCGTGCTCAACCTGATCATGAACATCACGTTCATCCTCATCTTCCCGCTCTACTGGAAACACGCCGGCATGGCGCTCGCCACCGTCGTTGCCGAAGCCGCCGGCATGTTCAGCCTGGCCACCCTGCTGTCCCGACGCATTGAAAACATTCCGTGGAAAGAGACCGGACGCACCTTTGTCCGTTCCCTCCTGGGTGCATTGGCCATGGCGGGCGCGGCATGGCTGGTCGCCCATTATGCAACACCGGTCGCCATGGCCCATCTGCCCGCGAAGGTGGCTCAGGGGATTGTTTTGGCCGCCGCGATCGCAACAGGCGTAGTGACCTACCTCCTGCTGGCCCTGATGTTGCGCGCCCCGGAACTCCGGGAAATCAAATCCGCCCTGCGACGCTGATCGTAAGGTTACACGTAGGTTCGACTGAAATAAGAAAATGAAATTTCCTACTACATACGTTATTAAAACACAGCGGTGTCGATTACGATATATATCAAAAGACGACATACCACATATTTTCTCTGCATCACAGTTTCCTGAATTTACCGATGGTATGCTTTGGGAACCACCAAACAATGAAGAGGAATTAATCCCAGCTCATGAAAGTAACGTTAAGGCGTGGCAAGAGGATCGCGCTTATTGCTTTACCATTGAAACAATAGATACCAGTGAGTTTATCGGCCGAGCCTCCATCAGAAAACAAAAAGAATTAAAGGAATGGGATCTTGGCTTCTGGATACATCCCGAACGACAAAACAACGGGTATATGA
>CAXMPN010000055.1:0-4834 GCA_964195195.1 Pontiella sp.
GGAACTGCAAGGAAAAGTGCTGGTCATTGACGACGAGCGCGGGCCGCGCGAAAGCCTGCGAATGGTGCTCAAGTACGATTATGAGATCTTTCTTGCGGATCGGGTGGCCGGCGGCGTGGAGCTGCTCCGCGAGAAACAACCCGATCTGATCATCATGGATATCCGCATGCCGGAAAAAAACGGCATCGAAGGGTTACAGGAAATCCGTGATATAGATCCCTTTGTATCCATTGTGATGCTGACCGGATATGGCGATCTTGAAACGGCCCAGCAGGCGATCCGCTTCGGAGCCAATGACTATCTTCAAAAGCCGTTTGACACCCATGAAATTCAGGCGGTGGTGAAGAAATACGTTGATCGCAGCCGGCTGTTCTCCAGGAAGAAGCAGGCGCAGGAAGAGCTACAGAAGATGACCCAGTCCCTCAGCCGGGAAGTGGGGAAGACCAACAAGCTTACTTCACTGGGCGCGGCTTCGGCCGAGCTGGTGCACGACCTGCGCAATCCACTTACCATTGTCCGCGGCTATCTGGATCTGCTGAACTATGAGTTGAAGGAAAAGCAGGAATCCACATCCGATGAAATGAATGAATATCTCGATCAGATCGAACGCAACGTGGTGCGCTGTGCAGAGCTGGTCGAATCATGGCGGGCATTGGGACGTTTTGACTTTTCCCAGTTGCAGCGGCTCCACGTGCCCAAACTGATCAATGATTGCTTCCGCGATGCTGCGGCCCATTCGGAGATCTCCTTTACCGTCCAGGTGGAAGATGCGGAGGGTCAGTATGAAATGCTCGGAGAGCGACTGCAAATCAAGCGGGCGTTTCAAAATCTGATCGATAACGCCGTGCAGGCGGTAGACCAGCAGAGCGCACCCAGAATCACCGTTCTCTTTTCAATGAACCACGCGGATATTGACATCAAGATCAAGGACAACGGGTGCGGGGTTGATGCAAAGAAACTGCGCTGGATTTTCGAGCCTTTTGATAATACCGCCACCCTTGAAAAGGGAGCGGGACTGGGCTTGTTCATTACAAAAAAGGTTCTGGAAGAACACCGGGGTACATTGCACTTTGAAAGCCGTGAAGGGGAAGGTTCGGTCGTTACGGTGCGCGTGCCGCAGGCCCATACCGCCCTGGGCTATTTTTCCAGTCCAGAATCCATGATCAAAGCCTGATAGGATCCCATGGCTCTCATCGATTCTGCAACGAAAGCAATCGAAGAATGGAAGGCAGATATTGGCGCAGAAGGCGTTCTTTCTTCTTCCGATGAACTGGATATCTATACCCAAAGCGCATGCGGGTCACAGCGCCAAGTGATTGCCGTACTGCGGCCTGCGTCGCTGGAGCAGGTCCAACGCATCATTAAGACCGCCAACGAGTTCATGATTCCTCTGTATCCCATCAGTTGCGGAAAGCAATGGGGAATGGGCTCGCGCCTGCCGGTCAAGGATGGCGCGGCCATCGTCGATCTGTCCGGCATGAACCGCATCATTGCGATTGACGAGCAGTTTCACTATGCGGTGGTTGAGCCGGGGGTCACCCAGCGACAGCTGCTGGATCACATCAAGTCCAACAATCTGCCGCTTATGCTGAATGTGACGGGCTCGGGCTCGGACACCAGTCTGATCGGCAATGCGATGGACCGCGGCGTAGGATACTTTGATTCCCGTGCCCACGAGATTTCCAACATGCAGGTCGTATTGGGCAATGGCGAAACCATCCAGACCGGGTTTGGCCACTATGAAAACGCCCGGACAAAGAACCTCTATCCCCATGGTGTCGGGCCGGCTCTTGATGGCCTGTTCCCGCAGGGAAACTTCGGTATTGTGACTTCCGCCTGCATCGATCTCATGCCCAAACCCGATGCGCACATGGCGGCCATTATCAAGATTGATTCCGAGGACAAGCTGCCTTCGCTTATCAACGCCTTGGTCATGTTGCGGTCACGCGGTGTGATCACCACGGTGGCCCATATCGGGAATCGCGAGCGATCCTACATAACCCTTGCGCCGCTACTGTATGAACAGCTCCTGCAGGCCGGGGAACCCGATGGGGAAGCCACACGGACCAAGGCGGTACAGATGCTGGAGGTCGGTGGATTCGGGCCATGGAGCGCCGCGATCGGCGTGCTAGGAACAAAGGCACAGCTTAAACTTGCCCGGAAAGAGATCCGGTCGGCGGTGGGCGGCTTTGCGAAAACCATGTTTCTCAACGATGCATTGATCGAAAAAGCCAGGGCGCTGGCAAAAAAGCTGGCCTTTATTCCAGCAGTACATACTCAACTAATGATGCTTAACGCCATCGAGCCCGTGTACGGCTTCACCCGGGGCGAGGCCACGAATCAATCACTTAAGAGCGTCTATTGGGCGGCGGGCGATTTCGAGCATCTGGATAATCCGGATCCGGATCATTCACATAGCGGTGTACTCTTTTGCCTCCCTATTATTCCCGCGCATGGGGAAACCGTGCTGGAAGTGGTTCGTGATACCCGCGAGACCTTTGCCCGCTGCGGATTCGAGGCGGCTATTACCGTGAACCTGATGGGAACCAAGGCGATAGAAGGGGTGGTAAGCCTGGCCTTTGATCGGCGCAATGCGGAACAATCCAAAGCCGCGCACGCCTGCATTCAGGAGATGGAGGCCCGCTACATGGAGCAGGGGTTTCCCCCGTATCGCGTGGGTATCAATTCGATGCATCATGTGGTCAGCGAAAACGACTGCTTTTGGAAAACAGTTCGTGATCTAAAAGCAGCACTGGACCCGAATAACATCATTGCTCCGGGCCGCTATAACATAATCTGATTTTCCCATGGAGTTTTATTTTAGCCATCTAACTTGCACGCTAAGAGATTGAGCAGGTTACAGCGCTTCTGTAAGGGGTGGCTACTATCGCAACGATCCGTGACTGTCACCAATTTATTCGGATTTGCACAGAATCCCGCCGTTGTTGTATAAGGCGATCCGTATTCTCCAGAGATCAAACTGGAGGAGCTTGGGCAGCGGAACTGTTGGCATGCGCCAGCGTTTTGACTTCTTGCAGGCTTTGTTCCAACTCTCGGACGAATGTTGCGCTCATCGATGCATCTCCCTTTCGTCGCAGACTGCGAAGAAAACAGATGCGTATATGGTCATCATAGATCATATAGTGTCCGGCAATCGAATCGTGTGGGAGATAAGAAAGAAAGACCGAGCCACGGCCCGCAACTTCCAACCCTGGCTTCGTGGGAATCTGGGATGCCCACACATCGAGCCTCAGAAAACGATGCGCGAAATCGCGAATAAAGAGGCTCATAATTGCAACAAGTATAGGCGCCGAGGCGAATGGCAACTGGAACTCGCTAACAAGCTTCATCATCATCATTCCGGCATGATAGAATTCGTCTCTGGCCATTTTCTGCTCTTTTATCATCCTTCGGTGGGCATCTATTGCCGTGCGCATTGTTTCGCAACCAGGTTTTTGCAAGAAGGCATTCATCGCATCGGAGCTGCTGACATATCGCCAGATATCGCCGTGCTTATAATTGCGCAGGTTGATAAAGTTCCCCGTTGTCGGATTTTTCCCAAAGCAACGCAGGTACGTCAGGTTCAGAGCGCAGTGAAACGCAGCATCGGAACTAATTTTTCTTGCTCGAAAATCCTGGTGACCCACACCGGGTATGGTGAAGACGGTCTGCTCGTCGGGAGGGTAAAGCCGGCTCTCGACGAGATCCCTTGATCGAAAGAGAGATTTTTCCCATTCCTTTGAGACGGCCAGAATAAGAGGCTTGACGGTTTCTAACGATTTATTGTGCAGGGTTGCCTCGGCGGGATTTCCCTTTCCCCGTAGAGCTTTTGCGTGCTCATATAGATAATCAGTGAATACCGCGCTCACCACGCCACCAACACCGGTATGTGGATTCACGACCACACCGGCGCGTCCATTTCCTGTGACGACAAGGTACATACTCCTTCGGTTGTCACGGTTGAAATAATTGTCGGCATTGATTGCGCGCAAGGCTCCGTCGGGGGTTTCCGGTTTGGCCTCGAGATCGATCGCAAGCGTGAACAAGGCTGCATCGATAATGCCGAGGGTCTTCGCGTTGGTTTTGGCAAGCGTCTGGTAAAGTTTGCCGTGCTCACGGTTTACACACACAGTCAGCAGGCCGAACAGGTCGGGCGTTTCCTCCGTTCGCTCGGCTCGCGTATTCGCGTGGTCTAATATGGCTGCAATCCTTATGTGGAGATCCGCATAAGAAAGTGCCTCTCCTCCTTGTAGACACTGAAGTCGGTATAGAAAACCGCGTACACATACTACGATGTAGTCCGTGGGCTCGAAATCCACGTCTTCCTGAATAAACCGACGGTGAATATACTTAATAACAGCCACTCGCGAAAACAGCTTCTTATAGATCGCCATATCAAGAGGCTTTCCCTTTTCGAACTCGGGTTCGAGCTTGTTCTGGATGGCTTCTTCTCGAAATTTAAGGGCCCCGTGCAGCATCTGCGCAGCCATCCGTGCCGGATCATGCTCCCCGGTAGGTGTAAGAACAAACGTCGCATTATAGTCGAGATAGCAGAATGACCTGAAAATCCAATATTGTGGTCGAAATCCGTCTCTCCCAGCGGAAAATTCCTGATAAATAAACTGTTCTTTGGCATCGATCCGGAATGCCCAGCGCCAAATGCGGGTTGCGGCGAAAAACAGCGACCGCAATCCCCGGTTGTTGATGTATTTTTCGCCAATGGAGACAAAGATATCACGAAAACTCCGAGTGGGATGTGCCTGGACTTCGTTACTGCTCATAATATCGTAGAATTCTCCATGATGCTCCGGTGCAGTGGTCGCGAGGCTGACCG
>CAXMPN010000055.1:4844-11973 GCA_964195195.1 Pontiella sp.
TTCTCTGCCCCCGCCTATCAAGCTGATTCGGTAGCACAGATGGCCTATCCCTTAGCGAACAATTGATTAGGCAAAAAATCGCTACACTCGCATGATTAAAAACGTAGCCTGCTCGACCGAAGAATGCAAATCGATAGATGGTCAATTAGGATCATCATACAGGTTGTTATGTTTTGGCCCTCTAACTTGCGTGTTATCAGCCTGAACGGCAGTGCATGATTGCTCTACATCGAAACAGTAAAGACGGGCAATAAAGTCGTACGCTTCCATGCATGCTTAAGGCTATTGAGCCCATTACGGCTTTACGCGTGGCGAAGCTACTGATATGTCACTCAAATCTGAGTAATAGGTTGCGGGAGGTTTTCAACGTCTCGATGTCCGGATCCGGACAATTCCGATTAGTGGCGAACGTTTTATCTTCCTATCATTCCGACTCATGGGGAAACCGTGCTGGAAGTGGTTCGTGATACCCGCGAGACCTTCGCCCGCCACGGATTCGAGATTGGATCCCAACGGCATTATCGCCCCCGGCCGCTACAGCCTTACATAAATCCGCAAGAACCTAAACTTCTGCATTGAACAAACGTAGTTTTTTGCTATTTTTGTACTACGTGTAAATGCAGGGATAACGCATGACTGGCAAAGATATAGTCTGTGTATTGATGGCCTATCTTTTGGGTGGGATCTGTGTGGGCTATTATCTGGTTCGCTTCAAAGTCGGCATCGATATCCGTGAGTGTGGAAGCGGCGGAGTGGGAGCGCGCAATGTCGGACGGATGCTCGGCAGGCCTGAATTTGCACTTACGCTACTGGGCGATTCCTTGAAAGGGGTACTTGCTCTTCTACTGGCCAGAATTTTTCATGTTTCTGCCTGGGCCACCGGGCTTGTGGTAGTCGCCGTTATTGCCGGGCATGTATGGCCCTTGACCCTGCAGTTCCGAGGCGGTCGCGGCATAGCCACGGCGCTGGGAGCGTATCTGGCTTACGAGCCGTATATTGCGCTTTTGCTGGTGGGCACCACATTGGTGCTCATGGTGTTCCGGCGCGGATTCATCTTGAGCGGCCTGGCGGCGTTTCTCCTGCTCCCGCTGGCTGCGGGGGCACTGGACTTCCCTGTTCATGTGGTTCTTTCGTTGGCCGGGGCGTCCGCCATTATACTGTATGCACACAGGGAGCGTATCCGAACCACCTTGGCAGAAGCGCTGCCCGCGAAGGAGGCATGACGTATGGGACTGCTTGATGGATTCATCTTTAAAATTGCTGAACAGCCGTGGGAGATCGAGGCGGTTCATGCGCTGAATTACAAAACCTTCGTCGAAGAAATTCCGCAGCACGAAGCCAATCCTGATAAAAAACTGGAAGACAAGTTCCACGCGGAAAATACGTATATTGTTTGCGTCGACGAAGGGCGGCGGATATTGGCCGGCATGATTGCCTACCGCGACCAGCGCCCCTTCTCGCTCGACAACAAACTCGACAACCTCGACACCTACCTGCCGGAAGGATACAAGGCGTGCGAAATCCGGTTGCTGGCCGTTGATGAAAACTTCCGCTACACCCGTATCTCACAGGGACTCATCGCCCAGCTAGTCCTTCATGCCATCGACTGCGGGCGCGATCTCTTCGTCATCTCCGGAACGGTCCGGCAGATCAAGCTATACAAGTATCTCGGCTTTATCCCCTTCGGTCCGCTCGTCGGAACCGAAGAAGCGCAATACCAGCCGATGTGCGCCACGCTCGACGCCTATACCGAGCTCAAGACCCGGTCCCGTTCCTTTGCGAACGAACCCGCCGGTCTTGATAATGATGACACAATGGCCTTTAACTTCCTTCCCGGCCCCGTCGATTTTTCCAAGCAGGTACAGGAGGTCTACAACGACAAACCCTGCTCTCACCGTGGAGAAGCCTTCGTAAAGGATTTTCAGACGATGCGCGATTCCCTTTGCAGACTGGTGAACGCGCAGCAGGTTGAAATTATGATGGGGCCCGGGACACTGGCCAACGATGCCATCGCTGCCCAGCTCGGGCTGCTCTGCAAAACGGGATTGGTTTTGGTGAGTGGCGAATTCGGCCGCAGGCTCGTTCAAAGCGCGAATGGCGCCAAACTGTTCTTCCACGTACTGGAAATTCCAGAAGGGGAGGCTTTTGATCGGGAAGAAATTGAAAAAACACTCAAGATGCACTCCAACATTGACTGGATATGGGGAACCCACTGCGAGACCTCGACCGGCGTTCTCAACGATCTGGAAATGTACCAGGCCATTTGCGCCGAGCACGATATCAAGCTCTGCATGGACTGTATCAGCTCGATCGGAACCGTGCCGGTCAACCTTGCAGATGTATATCTCGCCTCAGCCACCAGTGGGAAAGGTCTGGCATCCATTTCAGGTCTCTCGTTCGTGTTTCACAACCACCATTTAAACCCGGCACCCGACGAGTTGCCCTGCGTGCTGGACCTGGGTATCTACCAGGCCAGTAACGGAATTCCCTACACCATCCAGTCCAATCTCATTTACGCATTGTTGGCCGCCCTGAAGTCGCATGACTGGGATAAGCGCTTCGAGGCCGTGAAGGGCTGGTCGAAATCGATCCGCCGTAAGCTCGCCGAAATCGATGTGCCGATCCTGGCGCCGGACGCCTGCGCTATGCCCGCCGTGGTCACCATCGCCCTGCCTTCCGTCCACTGCTCGGAAGCCATTGGCGATACGCTGAAAAAACACGGCGTGCTTGTCAGCTATCGCAGCGACTACCTGCTCGAACGCAACTGGATCCAGGCATGCATGATGGGCGTCGAGCATAGGCCTGCCGAAAAATTCATACGGCTGCTCAAGACGGAGCTGACTCGCTAGTCCGTTGATCGGTCCAGCTTCGGGTGATGCTCTATGCCGAGACCGGCCGGTCGGCGACCCACTGGCGCATAGCTTCCTTGGTCTCGTTCCAGTGGCTGAAGTTATCGCGCTCCTTCACAAATTCACAGAAGAGGTGGAAGAAGCTCTGCCGGAAGGTTTCCAGCAGGACCATACGCTCCTGGAATTTACCGACGCGGTCGTAGGTTTCGGTCGGGGGCAGCTTGAGGCTGCGGAAGATGAACTCATCGGCATCGAATGTGAAGGCCCAAACCTCCTCGCCGCGCACGAACTGCACCTTGGCCTTTTTGAGCTTTTTTCCGGTGAGAAGGGCCGTACGGGCCTCGGCGCTAAGCATTGGCTCACCCTTGCGCAGGGTGATTTCGTGCGCGCCCTTGCCTTCCATCACGAAGGTGAGCGGGCCCTCGACCATGAAGGCGATTTCCCCAACATCCGGGATGTTTGCCAGACCGCCGCGCTTTTCGGAGCAGTACCAGAGCCACATCAAAAATTCGCGCCCGGCCGTGCCGTCCACCATGCCGTCTTCCAGATCTTCCGAAAAGCTGGCGGGGGTCCAGTTGTGCACATCCACGGTCTCGGCTTTGGCGGCAATGGCTTCCGGATCGGCCACCTGGGCGGAACATCCCGTGGTCTGCATGAGGCTGAGCACAAAGGCGTCCAGCTGCTTCTCGGAGGTGGCCGATGCATAAAGCATGTGCGAACGTTCGTCGAAGACAAAGTCGATACCTTTTAACTGCGGTGGCATATCGGGCAGGAGTCGTTCCTTAACCTGCTTCCTGATTTCCGAGCGGGCCTGCTGATTGAGATACTGTTTTGCGTCGACCTCCATCGCGGCCATCTCCTCGACGGCGCACTCGGCCGCCAGCAGGGAGGTCGGAACCGTCTTTTTGGCCTGCGTCAGTGTCAGGCGCAGATAGCCGCCCAGAAAGGCATTTTCTTCGGTGATATTGCGGTCGAGCAGATGGCGTCCCGCAACCCATCCATGGACTTCATCCTCGATCAGTGTATTCAGTGGAGGCAATGCCTGCGCGGCAAACCTATCTACATCTTCCGGCCCCAGATCCCGCGATGCGAAAAACATACGGAAACTCAACGATCCCTTTTCAAATCCCATCTCAAAACCTCTTCTATATTTAAACCACGGAATACACTGAAAACACGGAATCTTTTTCGGTCTGGCTTTCTGTGTCTTCCATGTATTCCGTGGTTTATTAAAACTACCACGCAACAGTGATTCCGGTGGAGAAGGAGGCGGGGCGCGGCTTCAGGCCGGGGATGGCCTGGAAGTTGGAACCCCACAGGTTTTCCACCAGAAACGAAAGGCGCACATTCTTGGCGAAGCGGGGGTCGTAATGCAAGCCCAGCGATGCCTCCGCACCGAAGTCGTTGCCATTGCGGACGTTGTTGTCCGTTTGATAGCGGAGGGTTTGAGCGGCGAACAGCAGGAATTCCCGGGAAACCTGCCAATGGCCTGAAAAGCCCAGCAGGTGTTCCGGATAGTCGAGTTCGTAGAGACCGGCATAAAACGGATAGTCGTCCTTCTCCACCCACTGGTAGTAGAACTGGAGTTTCAGATCGTCCGCTGCCCTATAGTTGAGGGTCGCGTCCGCACCCAGCACATTTAACGTTCCAAGGTCGGTGGCCTCCCACGTGGTGCTGGCGCTGGTCGCTTTGGTCCAATCCATCGCATGCTTCTGCCGGCGTTGGAATACAGACGCTCGCCAGTCCAGCCGCGCCGAAATAAATTGATGGAGTCCGATTTCCGAATTTTGAGATTGTTGCTGTTGAAGCGTGGTGTTGCCGATACGGTAGGGGTCGGTGTAGTAGCGGGTTTGGTAGTCCGGCTGCTGAACATTTTCGGTATACGACGCATAAAGCGTAGTGTTGTCGGTGGCGAAAAAATCGATGCCCGCCTGCGGCAGCCACTCGGCGGACTCATCCGTTTGGAAAACACTGTTCAGTCCGGCCTTGAGGGCGAAGCGCTCGAACCGCGCTTCGGGTAGAATCACAATCGAGCCGCGCGTGCGGTCGTGCTTTCCGATATCGCCGCTGACGCGTTCATGTTCCAGATCGCCCCGCAGGTTCAGCGCAATATGCTGAATCTCGATCGTCCGGCCTTCCATCATCAGCGAACCGTAACGGGAGAGCACATCGCTGGTAAAGTTGGTGGATGGGATACTGTATTCACTGTCGAATTCCCGCAGGCCGATACCGGTCCGGATAAACGAACCGTCCACTTCGCCCTTGGTTGCCCCCGCGAAAATAAGCCCATCCTCCGTGCGCTCCTCGGCATAGACATTGGCCGGAATCCCGTAGTAGCCCTGGGCACCATATCGTTTGGTTTGGCTGGCGCCCAGTATATCGACCTGCCAGTCGTTCTGGACAAACTGCACAAAGGCACCGCCCGTAAGTCGTTCGAGATCATTCGCGTCATAGTCGATCGTCCGCGCCTTTTCCCAGTCGATATATCCGCCGATGTTTTCGGTGCTTCCAAAGGTGGTCGCCCGGTAGCGCTCCTTCGTCCCGATACCGACCGAGTGGTTGGATTGAGGTTGGAGCGGTCGCGTCGTATAGGCTGCCGTGCCCACCAGTCCCCCGGAAACCGTGCCCAGTCCGCTCTGCATCTGCGCGTCGGAAACAAGCGGCCCGTAGAGCGGCCCGTCGGCATTGAAATGAGAGGAGTATGGAACCTTAAGGTTAATGCCGTTCAGCGAGATGCCGGTTCCGGTATAGCTGCTGCCTCGGATCGAAAGGTCCCGTTGCGCCAGTCCCTGATGATTGACCAGGATCTCCGGATTCTGGGCCCATGATGCCATAGCGGAAAGAAGCAGCAGGCTGGCAGTCTGCGATACATATCGCCGGCATCTTGTCGGCTCTGCATGCCATAATCCCATCAGCAGAACTCCTCGATGGTTTGCTGTAGGGCGTAGATGGCGGCGCGCAGCTCGTCGTCGGAAATAACCAGCGGGGGCATGAGGTAGAACATCGTGCCGAGCGGGCGGAAGAGGTAGCCCTGCTCCCAGAGCGACTGCTTGATCTGTGCAATCTTCGGTTTGGTCTCCGGCTTCAGTTCGACCACGCCGATCATGCCGAGAAAACGCAGTTCCTTTACGCATTCCATTTCCGCCATCGGCAGCATCCACTGCTTCATGGTTGCCGCCATATCGGCGGCACGCTTAACCGTATTCTCGGTCTCGTAGATATCGAGAGCCGCCAGCGCGGCGGCACAGCCGATCGGATGGCCGGCATACGTGTTGCCGTGGTAGAACGTGCAGTCTTTTTCACCTTCGTCGGAGAAGGTGTTGTAGATCGTGTCCTTCACGATGCTGGCGCTCAGCGGCATGTAACCCGCAGTCAGTGCCTTGCCGATGCAGACGATATCGGGATCGATGCCGGCATGGTTGAAGGCGAAGCGCTTGCCGGTGCGGCCGAAGCCCATTGCGACTTCGTCGACGATCAGCAGCACGTCGTTGGCGGCGCAACAGTCGGCTAGTTTTTTCAGATAGCCCGCTGAGTAGATCTGCATTCCGGCGGAACCGAGACAAAGCGGTTCCACGATGACGGCGGCGAGCTTTTCGGCGTGTTTCTCGATAACCCGTTGGCTGGGAAGGAAGCCGTCAGGGTCGTCGTCGGCCGGATAGGGGAACGGAAGTTTGGCCGGATGCGATACGGTTTTTTCGAAGGGTTTATGGAAGCCGTCCACAAAGCCGACGGATAAAGCGCCGAGCGAATCGCCGTGGTAGCCCTGTTCCATGCCGATCAGCCAATTTTTTTCGGGACGACCGAGATGGTACCAGTACTGCACGGCAATCTTCAGGGAAGCCTCCACCGCGCTGCAACCGTCACTCGCAAATACGGAATGGCGTTCCGGTGTCGGCATGAGCTTGGCCAGTCGGTCGGCCAGCTCCAACACCTTCGGGTGGGTCATGCTTCCGGTGATGCTGTGCTGGAGTACGGTGGCTTGATCCTGAATGGCCTGAACCACCTTTGGGTGACTGTGACCCAACGGACACGCCCACCAGCTTGAAACAATGTCGACATACTGATTTCCGTGATCGTCGAAGAGGTAGATACCTTCTCCGCGCACCATGTTCGGCAGCTCTTTTTTCAGTGCCGAAAACGGCGTGTAGGGATGAAAGATTTTATTTTGCATAAACACCGATCCGAATGCATCAATGAAAAAAACGCACCCAAGCAGGCAGATAATTAGCGTGCTTTATCCGGCTTGCGCAAGAACGGTTTTAGCAATACGGGAATGAAAA
>CAXMPN010000056.1:0-310 GCA_964195195.1 Pontiella sp.
AGTGAAAGCGCAACCGACATGATCCCGCCCCAGACGGTGACCGCCGCCATTTTCAGAAAGGGCTCCTGTTCGTGGACGTCGTATTTCCTTACATGCCGGATGCATAGCAGTCCAAACACGAACGACAGCATGACAAGGATCATCTTGAACATGCTACATCCATACCATTTTGTTCAGGTATTTCCAAGAGTTAGAAACCGGCCAATTCAGTTTCCAACGGGTGATAAAAAGGAATAGGTTGCCTCCATGAAACGGGCGGTACAACGATCCTATTCCGCGCAAGAGGAATTGGCCCATTCCATCACGCATG
>CAXMPN010000056.1:320-11954 GCA_964195195.1 Pontiella sp.
TAAAGCTGACGGTGTTGTCGGTGCTGGTGGTCATTTCGTCCCAGCGGCAAAGCGCGTGGGAAGTGGTCAGCTGCGCCATCTACGGCACCACCTTCATCATGCTGTTCCTCGGCTCCACCCTGTACCATGCCGCAAAAAATCCTCGCGCCCGACGTGTGCTGAAGATCGTCGACCATTCCGCCATCTACCTGCTCATCGCCGGCACCTACACGCCCCTTGCGCTGGTTCCGCTGCGCGGGGGGATCGGCTGGACGATCTTCGGCGCCATTTGGGGGAGTGCGCTGCTGGGGATTGCTTTCAAGGTGTTCTTTGTCGGACGCTTCCAGGCCATATCGCTCATCAGCTACCTCTTTATGGGCTGGTTCTGCGTCATTGCCGTCAAGCCGCTCTATCGTGAACTCAGCACGGCAGGCTTCGTCTTCCTGGCGGTGGGCGGACTTTGCTACACCGTCGGTGCCATCTTCTACGCCTGGAAAGCCCTTCCCTGGTCGCATACCATCTGGCACCTGTTTGTCCTGGCCGGAAGTGTTTGCCACTTTTTCAGCATCCTTTTCGGCATTGCCCTGTAGTTGGCGCCCGAAAAAAGCGGGATACTGCAAAAAATCCGTGCAATCGGAACGGGGGATAGGTAAAACGTCCTTTCTATTTAAACCAAAGGGAAAATGACGATGAACGTAAAGATTAAGCGCGCCTTGCTGAGCGTATCCGACAAGGCCGGAATTATTGATTTTGCCCGTAATCTTCAGGAAATGGATGTCGAGCTGCTGTCTACCGGGGGAACAGCCCGTGCCATCCGCGAAGCCGGCATTCCCGTCAAGGACGTCTCCGAATTCACCGGCTTCCCGGAAATGCTCGACGGCCGCGTCAAGACCCTGACCCCGCAGGTCCATGCCGGCATCCTCTACATGCGCGATAACGAGGAACACGTGAAAACCATGGAGGAATACGAACTGGGCCAGATCGATCTCGTCTGTGTGAACCTCTATCCCTTTGAGGAAACCATTGCCAAGGAAGGCGTCACCATGGCCGAAGCCATCGAGCAGATCGATATCGGCGGACCGACCATGATCCGCTCCGCCGCCAAGAACCTGCGCGATGTCACGGTCGTAACCGATCCGGCCGACTATGCTCAGGTCATCAAGGAAATGAAGACGAACGACGGTGCCACGACCGAGGGTTTTCGCTTTGTACTGGGACAGAAGGTGTTTGACCGGGCCGCGGAATACAACGCCGCCATCGCCACCTACCTCGCCGAACAGGTTGCCGGGCTACACCTGGCTATGCCCTTCGTCAAAGCCTACTCCGATGGCGTCGAGCTGCGTTACGGCGAAAACTCGCACCAAAAGGCATGGCTCTATAAAGATGCCGATTCGCGCGAAGCCACCATTGCGCTCACCGAAGTCCTGCACGGCAAGGAAATGAGCTACAACAACTATGTGGATGGCGACGGCGCGCTTGAGGCGGTCAAGGATCTCTCCGGCAAGCCTGGCGTGGCGGTCATTAAGCACACCAATCCCTGCGGCTACGCTACCGGCGAAACACTCGCCGAGGCCTTTGAGGCCGCTTGGGCGGGTGATCCCATCTCCGCCTTCGGATCCGTTATTGCCGTCACGCAGAAGGTCGATATGAAAACCGCCGAATGCCTCGACGGCCGCTTTGTCGAAGCGGTCATTGCTCCCGGCTACGACGATGATGCCCTCGATCACCTGAAGAAGAAAAAGAACCTCCGCATCCTCAAACTCAACAAGCCGATGGGCAAGGCTTTGCCGCAGCGCATGGTCAAGCAGATCAACGGCGGCTTGCTGGTGCAGGATGTGGACACCGACCTTCTCGAAAAATGGGAAGTGCCCACCAAGGTCGCTTTCGATGAATCCAAGAAGGAGCTCGCGCTCTTCGGGATTGCCGCCGCGAAGCACACCAAGTCCAACGCCATCGTGCTGGTGCAGGAATACAAGCCGGGTCAGTTCCGCGTACTCGGCATGGGGGCTGGTCAGCCCAACCGCGTGGATGCGCTCAAAAAGCTTTCCGTGTCCAAAGCGGTGGACAACCTCAAGACCGAGAAGCCGGAAATCACCAACGAGGAAATCCAGCAGGTCATCGGCGAATGCGTGTTCGTCTCCGAGGCGTTCTTCCCGTTTGCCGATAGCATCGACGCCGCCAACGAAATGGGCGCCAGGTTCATCGTCCAGCCCGGTGGCTCGATCCGCGACGACGAAGTCATCGCCGCCTGCAACAAGTACGGCATCGCCATGGCGTTGACCGGCATGCGCCACTTCAAACATTGATATCGGGCAATTTCAGGGCATAGGCTTCGTTGCGGCGGATGAAACGCTCTCCGTGTTCGCTATTTTGCTTGGCAAAATTATGTCGCGGAGCGAGCGCGGTGCAGTTTGCACAGCTTCACCCTCCACGCCTAGCCTCTGCGCCCAAACTTACCCGATATTAAGTCTGTTAAGCCCGCTCGCCGAGCGGTCTTAATGGTGAAGGTCCAGGATAATGATCCTGTCTCAAAATCATTCTGCCTAACTTTACGTTCGTCTGTATCTGCGACATTCTGCGTAATCTGCGGTCAAATCTTAGCCAATGCTTCTGCTTGCATCTGAGCGGGATGTGCGTATACCTACCCGTTCGTTTTGCGGAATACGATATTCAGGATTCCGTTGATTCGGGGCTAACCTCTTGCGATGGGCGCGGGATTGACGCCCTGCTAATTGTGGAAGGACGACTGCTGAGTCGTCCATACGGTGATTTTTTTGAATCGCCGATCCACCGTGAGAGGACATTATGAAATTCAATGACATGGGGCTGAGCCCCGAAACACTCCAATCGATCCAAAAGCTTGGTTTCGAAACCCCAACCCCGATTCAGGAACAGGCCATACCCGTCCTGCTGGAAGGCAAACGCGACTTTGTCGGCCTCGCCTCGACCGGTACCGGGAAAACCGCCGCGTTCGGCCTGCCTTTGCTGGAACGCATTAAACCCGATCTCGCCGTTCCGCAGGGAATCATTCTCTGCCCAACCCGCGAGTTGTGCCTGCAGATTTCCGACGATCTGAAGAAATTTTCCCGGCACCGCGCCTCCCTGAAAGTGGTGGCGGTCTACGGAGGATCTGCTATCACGACCCAGATACGGGACCTGAAAATGGGTGCGCAAATCATCGTCGCGACACCCGGTCGTTTACTCGATCTGATCGAGCGCCGCGCGGCCAAACTGGACCAGGTAGCGATGGTCGTGCTCGACGAAGCCGACGAAATGCTGAACATGGGCTTCAAGGAAGAGCTGGACAAAATTCTGGGTAAAATGCCCGCAGAACGAGTGACGTGGCTCTTTTCGGCTACCATGGACAAGGGTGTGGCGCGCATTGCGCAGAACTACCAGCACGATCCGGTCGAGGTGTCCGTCGGTGGACGCAACGAATCCGCCGCCAATATCGAACACTTCAGCTTTATGGTGCACGAGAAGGATCGCTATCCGGCGCTGAAGCGTATCCTCGACTATCTGCCCGAAATTTACGGCCTTGTTTTCTGCCGTACCCGCGCTGAAACGCAATCGGTTGCTGAAAAGCTGATTCAGAATGGCTACACGGCAGATGCTTTGCACGGCGATCTTTCACAGGCCCAGCGCGATGCGGTCATGCGCAAGTTCCGTCAGAAAAACATTACCATTCTCGTGGCGACCGATGTGGCTGCTCGCGGTATTGATGTCGACGACATCACGCACGTAATTCATTATAAACTCTCCGACGAAATTGCGGCCTATACGCACCGCAGCGGTCGTACCGCCCGGGCCGGGAAATCCGGCGTATCCATCGCCTTGATCAACATGCATGAGCGTCGCCGTATCACCGAGTTGGAGCGTCGCAACAACATTAAGATCAAGCTCGAAAAGGTGCCGGACGCCAAGGCCATCTGCGAAAACCAGTTGATTGCTCTGCTGGAACGTGTGGTGAATTGCAATGTGAATGAAGAGGAGATTCAAGACTACCTTCCCCCGGCATACGAAGCCCTCTGCCATCTCGACAAGAAGGAGATCATCAAGCGCTTCGTCGCGGTTGAGTTCAATCATTTCCTCGAGTACTACCGCAATGCCGATGACATCAATGTAAAACCGCGGCCCCAGCGCGACCGCGAACGACAGCCGCGCCAGCAGCGTACCGATAATTCGAAACGCAACAGCCGCATGCAGGCCTACGACACGAAACGGTTTTCCATCAATGTGGGACGGGTGCACAAGGTCAATGCCGGCGCGATCGTCCGCCTGGTCTGCGAAAACTGCGGTGTGAAATCCAACCAGATCGGCGCAATCGATCTGGGGCGCGACTCCTCCTTCTTCGAGGTTTCCAAGGAAGCCGCTACCGCGATTCGCCAAGGCATGCAGAACCTCAAGCTCGACGGGCGCGAAGTCAGCATCCGTTCCCCTTCTGGAGGGGAGCGTAAACCTACGAACCAACCGCACCGGAAAAAAAATCAGGGGTAGTCTGTATGAATCCGTGTGTTTTGATTACCGGTGCAACGCGGGGCATGGGTCGCGAACTGGCCAGGCAACTGACGGCCATGGGATATTCCGTTTTCGCGACAGGTCGCGATGAGGCCTTGCTGGAAGCGCTGAAGACGGAAACGGGTTGTTGCGGGGCCGTGGCCGATTTGACCGATCCTAAACAGGCCGTAGGAATCTACGAACAGGCGAAAGCATCGCTCGGGAACGTGGATGTTTTGATTAATAATGCCGGCGTCAACCACCGCAAGGCACCCGTGACCGGAATCGAGCTGGAGGACTGGGAACAGCAGTATGCCGTGAATCTGCGCGCGCCGATGCTGCTGAGCCGCGAGGCACTGAAGGATATGGCAGGCCGCAAAAGCGGACACATCGTCAATATCATCAGCACCATTGCCAAAACGTCCCAGCCGAACTACGCCATCTACTCGACGATGAAATACGGCCTAATGGGCTTCACCAAGTGCCTCATCAAGGAAGCGCGCGAAGTAAACGTGAAAGTAACGGCCGTCTATCCCGGAGGCACCGACACCGATTTCCGATCCGAAGATCGCCCTGACTACTTGTCGGCGGAATCGGCGGCGAAGATGATCGTTCATTGCATTACCGCACCGGCTGATGTCGTGGTGCACGACCTGACCTATCGACCGATGGTGGAGAGCAATTTTTAGGCTGGGTCATCGGTAAAGAATTTCTGGCATTCCAGTGCCCAGTGCCTATTGCCTCATTTTCTGCATGTCCTCGATCTGAATTTCCAGCTCGGGTGTAAGCCACATCTCCTGCGTGATGCTGTATTTCGGGTGGTTGGCAAATGCATTCTCGACCGTCAGGTAATCCTTGGTCATGAAGGTCTTTAGCAGGAGTACATAGTTTTCACCCTCCCCGGAAATCCGCACATCCGGGCTTTCAAGGCCTGCTGCCTTCAAGGTCTTTTCCAGATCGGCTTTGCCGGCCTCGGGGTCGGACCCATCTCCGCTGAGGATAAAAAGGCGTGGACGACTGGAGGGCATTTCAAGATATTTATCTGCATTGGCTGGCTCATTACCGGTCAGGTCTTCATAAATTTCGTAGACAGCGATATCGCTGCCGTCCATGAGCTTTTGATCAAGGATGGCAGCCACTCTTTCGTGGTCCGCTTGCAGGGACTCCACAATTCGGTCATATAGACTTTGTGTCCGATCCGTCGTTGCAATATCGATCAGGCGCGTCAGCATTTCGTCAGACTTGTCTGAGATCTGAGTGAGGCCGTGGTAGACCGCTTTGTAGCGGACATCGGACGAATCATCCTTGGATAATTTAATGAGAAGCTCGACGGCTTCGGGATTCGGACTCTCTTGTCCCTGGACAAAATACCGTCCCAGCAACTGGGCGGTTATACTGCGAACCGGCAGGGCGGAATCTTCCGAGCAGACCTTGAAGCCGGGCAGGAATGATTCGTCCACCTCTCCCGGTATATTCCCCTGGGAGATCATGGCCATCGAATGCAATTTCAGTTGGGGCGGGCCGGATACGAGCATTTCCTGGACAGATATGGTCGCGGGGGCCGCAGGGGCATTGGTTGCCGCTGCAGGAAGGGGGGTGGGCGCAGGAATAGGGGTGGGCGCGGCGGTTTCTTCGGCGCATCCGATGGTGGCCGTCAGGGTGGCCAAGGCAAGGACGATTAGTTTATTCATGTATTATCTCCGGTATTGAGTGGGACAAGATAGGAAACTGGTCTTCCAAAAACAAGAAACATTAGTCCCTTCTGTTGCATTGGCGGGCTTCCTATGAATATTCCATCCGACCTGCCTGCGGAACCTTCGCTTCCGTAATGGCTTAATTTCAGGTTAGCGCGAGAAAATCCTGCCGAAAATGGCGGGATTTTTCTTTTTTCAGGTTTTCTTTGTGCCATTCGGATGTATTTCTCGCTATTCTCCCGCCATCTTTTTCGACGCATTGAATTCAGGGGAAAATAGCATGATCTACAGGATTGAAATCGGTTTAAAGGATGGTGTGCCGGACGCGCGCGGACGCGGGGTCATTCATCGGGCGGAAGGCGCGCTGAAGATGGATATCGCGGAGTGCCGCACGCGCGACGTCTACAAGGTGGTGGCCAGTATGGACGATGCCACCGCGGCCACTGTACAGAAAACCTTTGCCGATCCGGTCGTGGCCGAGTCCGCCATGGGACGCCTGCCGGCACCGGAATCCTTCGACTGGATGCTCGAAATTGGCTTTAAGCCGGGCGTAACCGACAACGTCGGTCGGACGGCACGCGGCGCACTGATGGATATTGTGGGCCGTGAACTGGCTTGGGAAGAGCAGGTCTATACCTGCATCCAGTATTTCCTCTCCGGCGACTTAAGCCGCGCGGATGTGGAGCATCTCGGCAAGGACCTGCTGGCCAACACCCTGATTCAAACCATCGCCGTCTTCTCCAAGGAGGAATGGCTGGCTGCCGCGCCCGACATCTCTGCGCCGATATTCGACGATCACCCCGAAATTAAGGTTAACGTCATTGAGCTGCCCGACGATGATGCCGAGTTGATGCGTATTTCCTCTGAAGGCATTCTGTCGCTCTCGCTCGAAGAAATGCGCACCATTCGTGATCACTATCTCCGCAACGACGTGAAATCGCACCGCGCCGAGCTGGATCTGCCGGAATGGCCGACCGATATCGAACTCGAATGTATTGCCCAGACCTGGTCGGAGCACTGCTCGCACAAGGTTTTTGCCGGAACGATTAACTACAAAGACGAAGAAACCGGTGAAGAAGAGACGATTCACTCGCTCTACAAAACCTACGTCAAGGCCTCCACCAAGAAGATCGCAGAGTCGATCGACTGGCTGATCTCGGTCTTTACCGACAATGCCGGTATCGTTAAATTTAATGAAGATATCCACCTCGTTTATAAAGTGGAAACGCATAACTCGCCGTCGGCCCTCGATCCGTTTGGTGGCGCCATGACGGGTATCGTTGGGGTGAACAGAGACCCGCTCGGAACCGGTATGGGGGCGGAACTCGTTTCCAATGTCTGGGGCTATTGCCTCGGATCGCCGTTTTACGATAAAGCGATTCCGGAAGGCTTGATGCATCCGCGCCGTATTCGTGACGGTGTACACGAAGGCGTCATTGCCGGTGGTAACGAGTCCGGTATTCCTTACAGTCGCGGTTTCGAATGTTTCGACGAACGCTTCCTCGGCAAGCCTTTGGTATATTGCGGCACCATGGGCACCATCCCGGTAACGGTTACGGGTGGCCCATCGGAACGCAAAGAAATTGAAGTAGGCGACTGGACCGTCATGTGCGGCGGCCGTATCGGCAAGGATGGCATTCACGGAGCCACCTTCTCTTCTGAAGAACTCCGTACCGAGTCCCCGGCACAGGCCGTGCAGATTGGTGATCCGCTGACGCAGCGTAAACTTTACGAGTTCATTCTTGAGGCCCGCGACCTCGGCCTTTTCCGCTGCATCACCGACAACGGCGCAGGCGGCATCTCCTGCTCGTTCGGCGAAATGGGCAAATATTCCGGTGGTTGCGAATGCGACCTCGCCGGTGCACCGCTCAAATACGAAGGTCTCCAGCCTTGGGAAGTACTCGTTTCCGAAGCGCAGGAACGCATGACCCTCGCCGTGCAGCCCGAAAAGCGTACCGAATTTGAAGCGCTCGCCAAGCAGCGTGATGTCGAAGTTGCGTTCATGGGCAAGTACAACGATTCCGGCTACTTTACCGTCAAGCAGGACGGCAAGGTGATCGCCAGCCTCGACATGGACTTCCTCTACGAAACCGGCTGCCCGACCCTGGTCATGCCCGGCGTCTGGAAAAAACCGATTGTTCCGGCTCCGACTGTTGCAGCGCAGTCCGATTATTCCGCTACCCTCGTCAAACTGATGGGCGACCTGAACATTTGCTCGCGCGAATACAAGAGCCGCATCTATGACGGCGAAGTCAAGGGGCTGTCGGTTGTGAAACCCTACGTGGGCATCAACTCCGACGTCCCATCCGACGCCACCGTCATGCGCGTGGAATACGACAACGATCGCGGCGCGGTGCTGGCCGAGGGCATCAACCCGTGGTACTCGGACATCGACACCTACGACATGACCACATCGGTGATCGACGAAGCAGTCCGCCGCGTGATTGCCGTGGGCGGCGACATGAACCGTATCGCGATTCTTGACAACTATTGCTGGCCGGATCCGGTTGAATCGGACAAGACCCCCGATGGGGCCTACAAAATGGCGCAGTTGGTGCGCTCCAATAAGGCGCTCTACGATCTGACTACGCTCTACAAAACACCGGCCGTTTCCGGGAAGGACTCGTGCAAGAACGACTCCACCCGCGGCGGTAAGAAAATCTCCATTCCGCCAACGCTGCTGGTTTCTTCCATCGGTCAGATGGACGACGTCAAAAAAGCGGTCACCATGCCGCTTAAGAATGCTGGAGATGTGATCTATGTAATCGGCGAAACCAAAGATGAGCTCGGAGCTTCAGCCTACTATCGTAAGCTGGCAGAAGAGCAGGGCGCTCCGATGAACTATGGTGGAACCCTTCCGGCAGTCGATGGAGAAAAGGCGCTTAAGATCTACACCGCTATGAATAAGGCTACCGATGCCGATCTCCTGAAATCTGCAACGACTCCAAGTAAGGGTGGTCTCGCTGTTTCACTCGCACTGACGGCTATAGGTGGTCAACTCGGTGCTGATGTGGACCTGAGTAGTTTGGGAGTTGATGCAGCAACCGCACTCTTCTCCGAATCCAACAGTCGTTTTGTGGTTTCGGTTGCTCCTGAAAAGAGTGCTGATCTCGAAGCTCTCTTCGCCGGCCTCCCGATTGTTAAGATAGGAACCGTGACCGCAGAGCAGACGCTGGTGGTGAATGATTCCGTAAGTGTTGGCATCGAGGCGCTAGTTAAATCCTTTAAGGACACGCTGCAGGGTGTGTAAACGGTAGGCGCAGGCGGTGCTCCCGCTTCGCAGATCCGGGGTCGCCGCCCCCCGCCTACAACCCATAAAATACCGATGTTTGATTACACCTTTCATCATGAAAGAGCATGTCATGCCAAGCTCTAGTGGCGCGTGCCCGCTTGTATGAAATGCGGTTTTCTATCAATCTATGGTAACATGTGCAGGCAACCTAAGAGACCATTTTTGAAGTATGAATAGAACAATACAATTTTCGGTTATAATCAATAATCATGAACAGGTTGTTGAAACGTATGATGGTGAATATAGGAACCTGATGTGTCTGTTAAGAGACAAAATAATTCTAGATGACTTTGGAGAGTGTGGAGGCATGGGGAGATGTGCCACTTGTGTAATAAAAATCAGTGGTCTAACTGGAAATTCAATTGCCAAAGAGCGAAATGAACCTGTGACACTTTCCAGAATGGGATATGACGATGAAAATATCCGCCTTTCATGTCAGTTAATTATTAGTACAGATTTAGAGGGCTCAGTGATCGAAATGTTGGAATGTAGTTAAAGCGTTCTAAACGCTACAGTTTAAACCGGAAACCATCCGGACACGAAGAACCCCGCGATGTGCATCGCGGGGTTTTCTTTTTGGTAGGGATGGCTCGTCGAGCCGTCCGCGCAGTTAGCCTAAAGTGATTTCAGGAATTTGATGAGCGCAGCGCGATCCGCTGCGGACATGGTCCGGAATACTTCCTTCGACGCCTCGGCTTCGCCATCGTGCCAGAGAATGGCTTCCTCGATCGTCCGGGCGCGTCCATCATGCAGGTAGGCTTCGCCGGCCTCGCTGACACCCGGTGTATGACCGATGTTCCAGAGTGGGGCGGTGCGCCATTCGGAACCCGCTGCGGCGCCTTCGCCCATGTTGTCCGCCAGACCCGGACCCATGTCATGCAGGAGCAGGTCGCTGTAGGGATGAATGGTCTGGCTGTTCACCTCGGCCATGGGATGGTAGGGGCTGGTGGTGAATTGCGTCGTGTGACAGTCCACACAGCTGGCGCTGGTGAACAGCGCCTCGCCCTGCAACGCCTGCGCATCCCCGAGATCGCGCCGTGCCTGAAGGCCCAGAAGGGCGACGTAGCGCGTCATCAAGTCGAGGTCGGCGGCGGAAAGTTCCGGCGTTCCGCCGGTGGTTTCGCCATCGAGAATAGGGAACACCGACGTGGTTACGCCCATGTCCGTGTTGAGAGCGCCAGCTACCTGATGGCTGACGCGGGCACGTGCTCCCTTATAGCCGAACCGGCCCACGCGGGTTTGTCCGGTCTCTGGATCCGTGACCCACCGGACCCGGCCGGAGATGCCGTCCATATCTGCATCGTCCGGATCCGCCAACGCCATGATACTGCTCTCGCTGATGGCCTCCAGCAGGCCCATGCCCACCAGCGCCGGTGCCAGGCGTGCCGAGTAATACGCCGGCGTGGTGCCGGTGAAGGTGTAGACCGGCTTGCGCAACTCATAGGGCATGCCGTCGCCATACAGCCCGTTAATCAAAGTGTAGCTGGCGATGCTGGCGCTGCCCTCGGCAGGGCCGCTGGTGTCCTGCGGCTGCAATACCGAGCCGAGGGTCGCATGCGGCGTTCCACTGGAATCGTCGCCGACCTTCATGACCGTCTGGTACATGTTCGTGCCGATGGCCGGCGGGAGTGCGCGTCCATTATTTACATGACAATCGACGCAACTGCTGGCGATGAACTTCGGACCGAGCTTGCCGATCTGCGCGGTGAACACCGGGTTGCCGGCTTCCGAATGCACGCCGCTTCCGAAGTCGGTGTGGTGCAGTCGGCGCCCGAGCATGAACGGCTGGCCGTTGGTCGGTGAGATATTCCCCGCCGTTTGCTTGAAGGCATGTTCCGGTTCATTGGAATACTGGTAAGGCAACGTGGTCAGGCCTCCCAGCCAGGCATTGGTCGACAGAGGGAAGGAGTCGAGCACGGGGCCGATACCTTCCCATGGAACGATGCCCTGTCCCACAATGTAGAGGAACGCGGTGCCGTAGTAGTTGTTGCGCCCGTTCCTTGGGGCCTGCAGGAACTGGCTGATCTCAATCTCCATGCGATCTCCCACCTGCAGTGCCCGGGTAGCCGGGATGTAGGAGGGCACCGTGACTGTATAATTGTAATCGGTCTCCCCCGGGTATACCGATGGGTTGGTGGATACGAGTGTCGCGATGGCGTTGAAATGGTATTG
>CAXMPN010000057.1:0-11842 GCA_964195195.1 Pontiella sp.
AAGCTGGCCTACTGGATCGCCGACTACTACTGCGCACCCATCGAGCACGCCGTCCGCACGGTCCTGCCCAGCGCCGTCAGAAAACGCGGTGCCCGGCACAAGAAGCAGCTCGTCGTTTCGATTGTAGACGGAGCTTCCAGCTCCGTTGCGGAAGAACGCCGGACGTTGGCCGATCCTATCTTCGCACAGAAAAAACCAGCGCGTTCTCCACAACCCAACGGAGCTGGAAGCTCCGTCTACGATACGCTGCCACCCAAGCAGAAGCTCGTTTTCCAAATCCTGCAACAGCACGGTGCCATGACCCTTTCCGAATTGAAGGAACGAACGGGGTGTTCGGAGTCGCCGGTACGGACGCTGGAAAAACACGGGCTGGTGACGATTTCGGAAGAGACGATTCAGCGCGATCCCCATGCGGGAATGGAACTGCTGCGAACCAAGCCGTTTGATCTGATGGCGGAGCAACAGACGGCGCTTGATATCATCAATGCGTCCATGGATCAGGAAAAACCAGGCACCGTTCTGCTACACGGAGTCACCGGCAGCGGAAAGACCGAAGTTTATCTGCAGGCGCTTCAGCATGCGCTGGGCAAGGGGCAGGGGGCCATTGTCCTGGTGCCTGAAATTGCGCTCACCCCGCAGACGGTCGATCGCTTCCGCTCAAGATTCGGTGAAGGTGTGGCGGTGCTGCACTCCAATCTCTCGGATGGCGAGCGGCACGATGAATGGCATCGGATTCGTAGCGGAAAAGCACAGATTGCGATCGGTGCGCGTTCCGCTCTTTTTGCTCCGATTGAAAATGTGGGGCTGATCGTGGTCGACGAGGAACACGAGCCTACCTACAAGCAGGACGAGTCGCCTCGCTATAACGCACGCGACGTCGCCGTGATGCGCGGGCATCTGGAAAACTGCTGCGTGGTGCTGGGCTCGGCCACGCCATCCCTGGAGTCGTTCAACAACGTGAAGGAAGGCCGCTACGAGCTGGCCGAGATGCTCCTGCGGGTGGATGACCGTTCCATGCCGCTGATGCGGGTGGTGGATATGCGCATCGAAGCCGAGAGGGAAGGGCGGCCGAACATTTTTTCACGCGAGCTGGTTGAGGGCATCTACGACCGGCTCGACAACCGGGAACAGGTCATTCTGTTCCTGAATCGGCGCGGGTTTTCCTCGTCGCTCCAGTGCGAGCAGTGCGGCTATGTGGCCGAATGCAGCGAATGCAGCGTTTCGAGGACCTACCATAAGCGTGCGCACAAGTTGCTCTGCCACATCTGCGGATCTGAGGAAACCGTACCGAACGCCTGCCCCGATTGCGGTGATCCCGAGTTCAAGTATGCGGGTATGGGGACGGAGAAAATCGAGGAAGTGCTCGAAAAACTGTGCCCCAATGCGCGGGTGGCGCGGATGGATTCGGATACGATGCGCAAGAAGGATTCCTACCGCACCGTTCTTGACCGGTTCCGCACCGGTAAGATTGATATCCTGCTCGGAACGCAGATGATCGCCAAGGGGCTCGATTTCCCGAACGTCACGTTGGTCGGCGTGCTCTATGCCGATATGTCGCTGCATATGCCCGACTTCAGGGCGGGAGAGCGCACCTTCCAATTATTGACCCAGGTAGCCGGCCGAGCCGGACGGGGCGAAAAGGCGGGTGAGGTGATTGTGCAGGCTTACACGCCGCACCATCCGGCCATTCAGGCGGCGCGCAACCTCGACTACGATGGTTTCTGCTCGCAGGATCTGGAATTCCGGAAAGAGCTATCCTATCCGCCGTTTTCGCATCTGGTGTTGCTGACCTTCAAGGGCGAGAGCGAGAGCGAGGTCATGAAGGCCTCCGCCGGTTTTTCCGAGCGGCTCGAAAAAATCCTGCCGGAATCCGTCACCCATTCGCCGCCGGTGCCGGCCCCGCTGGCCCGCGCTAAAGGGCACTACCGCTACCAAATTATGCTGCGCTGCGAACACACGGTGAAAATGACGAAGCCGATCCGCCACGTCGTTGCATCCTATAAAATGCCTAAGTCCGTCACCTGCACGGTGGATGTGGATGCGCTGTCGCTGCTTTAAAAGACGTAGAACAGTGGAACCGATATCTCTTTGGTTTCGGCATTGAAGGTAATGAGGCTTTTGTTGAATTTCGGTTTCCTGCGCGGCTTTGTATTCACATTAGAAAGGCCGACGGGTTCTTTGGGTGGTCCAATTCCGAGCATCTTGTCGGCTTTGTAGTTGTCGTTGATGTCATGAAGGACAGAAAGTGAATATTCGCCATATGGCAGGTTCGTGACCATACACGATATGGCTCCCTCTTCGGTAACGGGGAAGCGGGCTTTTAGAAATGCCTGCTCATGCTTGTTCGGGAAGCCTTTCTTCTCCTTGAAGACAAGAATAGCGATTACACCCTCCCGGGGGCCTTCAGTTGTTACGTTAACGTTCAGCGTCGCCGCGAAAGCCCCGCTAACCATGAGGGTTGCGAGACCGGCCAGACCTTGGTGCAGCGTGTGCTTCTTCAGTGGCATCATCAACAACCCCCTAAAAGATTAGAATCGGCACATTTCCTTGAATCCGGAAACGCGGGCCTCGATCTGGTCGCGATCGAGTTGCGTGAGGCGGTCGAGGCTGAATTCCTCGACGCCGAACGATGCGATGATGCTGCCGTAGACCATGGCCTGACGGATGGCTTCCTTGTCGGTCTGGCCAGAGGCGGCGAGTGCGCCCATGAGTCCGCCCGCAAAGGTGTCGCCCGCGCCGGTGGGATCCTTGAAACTTTCGAGGGGGTACGCATGCAACAGGAAGACATCGTCTTTGGTAAAGAGCATGGAGCCGTTGCCTCCCTTTTTGATGAGCACATATTCGGGCCCCAGCTCGAGCAGACGTTGCGCGGCCTTGTTGAGCATATGCTCGCCAGTGAAGAGCTGGGCCTCGGATTCGTTGAGGGTGAGCATGTGGCATTTTCCGATGACCTTGGTCAGGTCTTCCTTATCGATGTTGATCCACAGATCCATGGTATCGATGAGGATAAACTTGGGGTTACGGACCTGTTCGAGGACGTGGAGCTGGAGGGCGGGATGGATGTTTCCTAGAAAAAGATAAGGCGCTTCGCGATAGTCCTCCGGGAGCTCGGGCGAGAAGGTTTCGAAAACATTGAGTTCGGTGGAGAGTGTACGGCGGTTGTCCATGTTTTCCTCGTAGACGCCCGACCAGCGGAAGGTTTTACCTTCGACGGTCTGGAGCCCTTTGAGGTCAATAGCCATGTTGGTCCAGGTGTCGCGGTATTCCTGAGGGAAGTCGGTGCCGACTACGCCAACCATCCCGGTGTGGGTGAAAAACGAGGCGGCGGCGCAGGCATAGCTCACGGAGCCTCCCAGAATCTCTGCCTGTTTTTCGGTGGGGGTTTCAATGGTGTCGATTCCAATGGATCCAACAATGGTCAGGTCTACGGCGGGTTGGGTCACAGAAACTCCAATGCGTTAAATGGCGAACAGAATGGCGGCGATGCCGATCGCGCCGACGAGATAGGTTTGTGGATCCTTGGCGGCGAACGCAAGCGGGTCGTCGGTCATCCTGCCGCGCCAGGCCAGATGCCATATGCGGGTGATCCAGTAGAGCAGAAGCGGGCAGAACAGCCATAGCAATTGAGGGCGGCTGTAGAGCTCAGCCACCTTGTCGCTGCCTAGATACATGGTGAAAACGAACACGGCGATATATCCGCTGGCGGTGCCGAAGGCGAGCAGCAGGGGAAGATCATCCGTCTGATAGCCGCGTTCGCGCTGCGTCTGCTTCAGTTCCGAGCCGGTTTCTATTTCGCGCAGCTCGGAGAGACGCTTGACCAGTGCGAGGCTTAGAAAGAGGAAGATGGCGAACTCGACAAACCATCCCGAGGCCGGGGTGCCGGTGGCTACAGAACCAGCCAAAATACGCATGGAGTAGAGAATGGCCAGCGTCAGCACATCAGCGATCGCGATTTGCTTGATCCGCCAGGAATAGAGCGTGGTGATGGCGTAGTAGGCAAGCAATGCAAAAAAGAAAGGCAAGGGCAGAAACAGGCAGAAGATAATGCTGACGATCACAAGCAACGGCATCAGCAGCGCTCCGAAGGCAATGGGCAGATCGCCGGAGGCAAAGGGGCGTCGGCATTTGCGCGGATGGTGCTGGTCGGCGCTGAGGTCGAACAGGTCGTTGAGGACATAGATCGACGACGCCGCAAAACTGAAGGCAAAGAACGCCAGGATGGTGTCTATCAGGCAGGCGCTGTCCGTGAAGCGGTGTGCGAGAAACATGGGGGCGAAGACCAGCAGGTTTTTCAGCCATTGCTGGCACCGCATGGCCTTGATGAACATGCGGAGGAGGGGTCGGCGCTCCTCGAACAGCTGGTCGGCCCTGGCTGCGAATTTTACGCGTGCCGCGCGGGTGGGATTGACGAGTATGACCGCGTCGGCGGCTTCCCAGATCGGAAAGTCGGCGGAATCGTTGCCGGCATAGCCAAACCGTTCGAAGCGTTCGTGTATAGCCGACAGTTTCTGGGTGTGCCGCAAGTTGTTTTCCGCATTGCTCGCGATGATTTCATCGAAGATCCCGAGGTGCTCGGCGACCGCATTGGCGGTCCGGTAGTTCGATGCGGTAGCGAGTACCAGCTTACGTCCCCCCGCCTTCTCTTCTCGAAGCCATGTCAGGAAGGACTGGTTATACGGTAGGGCGGTTGCATCGAGCGTGACGCGCTGCATAACCTGTTCCTTGAGACAGGCCTTGCCTTTCAATATCCATCCGGGAATACGGAAGAGGCTTGTAAAATCGCGTCGCAGCAAGAGGAACAAGGCCTGGTGCAGGGTGTCCAGCTTGACGAGGGTTCCGTCAAGATCCACGCACAATGGAATGGATTGGCTGTCGTTCATATCGTTTGGCGATCCAGTCGTGATAGTTTCACACGCCTCACGGCCGATCAACATGCACCTGTATGTAGCTGCTGCGCACCTTTTGCTCCAGTTTGTTCCGTAGCCAGCCGCGGATGTATTCGCGGACCACCGGAACCAGCAGCGCGAAGCCGACCGTATCGGTGATCAGTCCGGGCGTCACCAGCAATGCCCCTGCAAGCAGTACCATGATGCCGTCCATCATCTGCGGGGCGGGCAAGTTGCCCGCCTCCATTTCATGCTGGATTTTGAACAGGATGGCTACACCCTGGCGGCGTACCAATAGAGCACCGACGATTCCGGTTAGAAGTACCAGCAAAACGGTGGGGCCCAGTCCGACTCGATCATGCACCTTGAACAGCAGGGCCAATTCCACGATCGGCAAGCCGATGAACAGCGCTATGAGATAATGCAGCGGCATCGCGTCTCCTAATTAGGATTCGTCCCCTTCGGGAACGTTCATCAAATTCTCCAGCGCGGCTTCCTCCAGAATCGACCGTTGCCACGCGGTGGCAAGGCGCGAGGCCTTGTCTCTCCCGATACCGGCTTCCAGCTGCGCGCGGATTAAGGGAAGCTCGGTGGCTTCGTCAGCCACTTGCTTTTCGGCCACGTAGGCTATCACAAACTCTCCCATCGACGGGATCAGGTCCACCAAAGTGCCTTCATCAAACATGACGCAGGACTGTACCAGCGCCTGACCCAGTTCCATGTCGGGGGGCGTGGCGGCACTGAAGGGCTCGGTACGGTCGATCTTCACCTTCTGCCGGGATGCGGCATCGGCAAAGGAAGTACCCGCCTTGAGTGCGGTTTCGATTTCGGAATGAATCGCTTCAGCCTTCATTACATAGGCCTTTTCCGCTGCACCAGTTTTGGCGGCTTCCAGGACATCTTCCCTGACCACGTCGTAGCCCGGGAGAAATGCCGGCAGCCGTTTTTCGAGCGCGATGACATAGACATAGTCGCGACCGGGCACCGGATCGCTGTAATAGTGCGAGGGGTCGTTTTCGAGAGTAAATGCCACCCGGGCGAACGCTGCCGTCGGGTCGATGCCCTTTACGGGATCGGTGGGCGCGAACGGAGGTACGTTTTCGATGATCGTCATGCCGGCTTGTTTTGCGGCCTGATCGAAGGTAACCGACTCGTCGGCGAGCTGGGCCACGAGTCCGTCGGCAGCGTTGATCGCCTCCCGCTGAGCCAGGCCGGTGGTTATCAGTTCGGCAATGGAGTCCTTAACCTCTTCGAGGGACTGGTATTCCGGCGGTGTGCCCGCCGGTGCGTCTTCGGACTTGAGATAGCGTTGCTTGTTGCCTTCATAGAAGGCCGAAACCATGTCGTCGGTCACCAGGATGCCGCCGGTGTAGTCAGCAACCGCATACCCGATGTAGCGCACCGAGACCTTTTCGGGCATCATGAACTGCCCCTTGAAATCCTCGAAATAGGCCTTTGCTTCGTCTTCGGTCACCGCGGGTGGCGGAGCGAGACTGCGGGGAATAGCGGCGTACTGGACCGTCAGTATGTCGCTGACCAGGTGGAAGGTTTTTCTTATTTCCGCGTCCGTTACGAGGGCCCCCTGGGTGGCCATGTTGGCCGCTTTGTCGATCAGTACGTTTTCCATCATCAGGTTTTCAAAGCCTGCCGCATTCATCTGCAAGCGGGGTAATACGCTGTTCACGAACGCATCGAATAGACTGCGATCAAAGCCGCCGATCTGCTGGTTCTGGAAAATCGGTTGCTGCTCGATTCTGGCAATGGTTTGCTCCTTCGATACCGTCAGGCCCAACTGCCGCACCTTCTTCAGGGTGGCCAGCCGTTGCCACGCAGCCTGGCTCAGGAGGGTATGCACGTCTTCGTCGATATTGATCATGCGGCCTGCCATCATGGTATACATCACATATGAGCTCCTGTAGGCCTGCCGGTATTCCAGCCGCGAAACATCCTCGCCAAAGAGGCGTCCCGCAATTTGGCGCTCGTTCTCGCTGCGCTGCTTGTTCGCGCTGGATTTTGATCCGGTATATACAGTCACAAACGCCACGCTGATCAGGATCGCAAAGGCGGTCCACACCACCTTGGATTGGATCAGCTTATGAAACTTCGAAATCATCATTGCCATAGTATGTCCTCACTCCTTCCAATAATTGTAAAAAAGACCCGCGAACCGTACAGATTGTGTCCAAACGGGTCAATGGGGAAGTATCGTGTTTCAACCCGGTCCAGCTGACCCGACTACAGGATTTTCAACTTGGGCATATCCTGGATGTCGACCGCGCCGATTACGCGGCTTTGATCATCGATGACAATCAGGTCATCAATGTTGTGTTTTTCGTAAATATTGAGGATTTCCAGCGCCAGCATGTCCTTTTTGAGCGTGATGGGGTTGCGGGTCATCACGGTTTCCACAGGCTGCTCCACCAGATTGGGGGTTTCGATGAGATGGCGGCGCAGGTCGCCGTCCGTCATGATGCCCGCCAGCGTGTGGTCCTCGTTGACGATGGCAACGCAGCCAGCCCTGGCGCCGGTCATCGCGATCAGCGCCTCCCGGACCGCATGCCCGGACTGGACCGTGGCGCAGCGTTCGCCGGTACGCATGACATCCTCGACCCGTAGCAGCAGCGTGCGGCCGATCGCCCCGCCGGGGTGGAGCTTGGCATAATCCTCAATCTGGAAACCGCGCGCCTCAAGCAGTACCATCGCCAGCGCATCGCCCATCGCCAGCGTGGCGGTAGTGCTGGAGGTGGGGGCCATGTTGAAAGGGCAGGCCTCCTTGTCGACCTTCACTGAGATAATGATATCGCTGTGCTGTGCCAGGGGACTGTCCGTCTCGCCCGTCATGGCAATGATTTTTACACCCTTGCGCTTCACCGGCTGGAGGAGGGCGATCAGCTCGTCGGAGGCGCCGGAATAGCTCATGGCCAGCAGGATGTCGTGGTCGCCCAAAATACCAAAGTCGCCGTGCATCGCCTCGATCGGGTGCATGACCATGGCCGGGGTTCCGGTGCTGGTGAGTGTGGCGGCAATCTTGTTGCCGATATGCCAGTTCTTGCCGACACCGGCCACCACCACCTTCCCGCCGTCTAGAAGGGTTTCCAGGATGGCATCGACCGCCTGGGTGAAGCCCCCGTCCATCTCGTCCATCACTTTCTTCATGCCGGCGATTTCGATTTCCAGCACTTCCCTTGCTCTCGTGAGATAGTTCAAGCCTTGCTCCTCGTTGGTCTACAAACGCGTGGAAACTATCCGATTTACTCCAACCATTGGAATTTATTTATTCAAATAAAGCCAGCGAACCTCTATGGTTCGTTCGACATGTAATTTTGGGAGCGGGTGAATGGCCAACAATGGATCGAAAGTCGGATGCTGGATTGCGATCGCAATCCTCGTACTTATGCTCTTCGGGAGCTTTTTGGCAAACATTGGACTGACCGCCGCCGTGCTGGCCGGTTCGTCGGCGGGATATTCCGATTATCCAGTAGATGCGGAGCCGGATTTTGATGAGATCTGGTCGGAAGGATACGGCGAGACCAAGGTGGTGCGCATCGGATTGTCCGGCGTGATCATGCGCGGCCGGCGAGAGCGACTGTTCGGTTCTGAACCGGACATGGTGGGGTCCATTCTTTCCCAAATTCTGGCGGCACGACTTGATCAGTCGGTCCGGGCCATCCTGCTCGAGGTTGACTCGCCCGGCGGTGCGGTGACGCCGAGCGACGAAATCTACACGGCCCTCCGGCAGTTCAAGGAGAGTGCGGAGGATCGGGTGGTCTTGGTCTTCATTCGCGATCTGGGTGCCTCCGGGGCCTACTATGCCGCCATGGCGGGCGATTATCTCATGGCCGAACCCACAGCTATCGTAGGCTCCGTTGGAGTCATCATGCAGACGCTGAACATGAAAGGGCTGGCGGATATGATCGGTCTCAAGTCCGTGACCATCGCATCGGGGGCGAACAAGGATATGCTCAATCCCCTTAAGGAAGTCGATCCGCAGCATGTCGAAATGCTGCAGGATCTGGTGGACGAGATGCAGAACCGCTTTGCCGGGATTGTCATGGATTCGCGGGGTATTGAAAGCCGGGCCTTGCTCGATGGACGCGTATTCACGGCCGAGCAGGCGCTGAATAACAATCTGATTGATGGCATCGGATATTGGCAGGAGGCGGTCGACCAGCTCAAGGTCCTGTTGGGCGTGGATGATGTATACATCGTGCGTTATGCAGAAGAACAGGGATTCTTCGATGCCCTGTTTAATGCAAGGTCGCCAAGGCTGCCCGATTTCAATGCAATGGAACCGCCTCGGTTCCTCTATCTTTGGAAGCCCTAATTGGAGCGTATTATGAAAATAAAACTGTTACTAAGCTTGTCTGCCGTTGCCGTTCTCACTGGGTGTGAAACCCTCCAAACACCGCAGCAACGCCAGCAGGATGCCGCCCGCCAGCAGGCTGCGAGCCGCTATGCCGAGGAACGCGTTACCCGCCTGCAGGGGCAGGTCGAATCGATTGAAATGGAAAACGCACGTTTGTTGCAGGAGCTGCAGCAGCTACGCAACGAAGTCCGCTCGTACAGCAGCCAGATTTCACAGATGAACAGTAGCATGCAGGCGCTCGAGGCCAAGCAGGCGCGCGAAACGCAGGAAGTCATCAGCCGAGTGGAAGGACTGCTGAAGAAAACCGTGTCCTCTCGTTCATCGGCACCGAGCCGGGGTGCCGGGCGCGAACACGTCGTTGAAGCGGGACATACCCTGTCCGCCATTGCGCAGGCTTACGGCACCACCATCGGTGCCATCAAAAAGGCCAATAAGCTCAAGTCCGACAACATCTACGTCGGACAGAAGCTCTTCATCCCGCAATAAGAGGTGGTTAATCCTCCGCCGTAGCCGTGTTCTTGTCGGCGGCCGGAACGTCCGGGTCCTCTTCATCGGATCCGGAAGCCCTGAGCTGGAGCATCCGAAGGAAGAACAGCTGCGTGTCGTACTTCGTCATGACGATCAGGGAGAGCGTGGCGAGAAACAGGGACAGGATACTCATCAGCAGCTGTCGGGTGAAGGCCGTGATAAAGATGCATGCGATACCCGTCAGGAAAAGCGACAGGTAGACGTTGCGTTGCAACAGGGCGGCGCGTTTCAGTTTGGCATTGGTATCCTCATTGAATGCCTCTTCCAGAAAGCGGTCATTGTTCAGGTCTTCCAGTTTCGGTAGCTTCATACGATACGGCTCCTTATGTGAGAAGTGCCGGAATACTAAGAAGTTGTCGGCTGGACTTCAACCTCCCCCCGCAGAATTCTGGTGCGCAGGATTGAGGGTGGAGCGGGTTTTCGCTATTGCTTGGGAATGGCGATGATTCCCAAGGAGACGATCGAGGAAATCCGTGCCCGCTGCAATATTGTGGAGGTGGTGGGGGCGTATCTTCCGCAGCTGCGCCGCCGTGGGGCGACCTACAAGTGCAACTGCCCTTTCCATCAGGAAAAGACCCCTTCCTTCACCGTCAATGACGCGCGCCAGATCTTCCATTGCTTCGGCTGCAGTGCCGGCGGCGATATATTCCGCTTCGTGATGGACTACGAAAAGGTCGACTTCGTGACCGCGGTCAACATTCTGGCCGAACGGGCCGGTGTCGAAATCCAGTATGAAGGCGGCCAGCCGGAAAAGAGCGGCAACAAGGATGTGCTCTACAAACTCCACACCGATGCCGCCGCCTTCTACCACCGTGTGCTGCTCGACAGTCCCGATGCCGCCGAAGCGCGCCGCTATCTCGAAGAGCGCGACCTGCCGCCCGATCTCGTCAAGCAGTTCCAGATCGGCTATGCCCCTAACGGCTGGGAAGAGCTTATGGCGCGTGCGCTTAAGAAGGGGTACAATGCCGAGCAGCTCGAAGCCGCCGGCCTCGTCG
Source organism: Pontiella sp. (assembly GCA_964195195.1). Taxonomy (GTDB): domain Bacteria; phylum Verrucomicrobiota; class Kiritimatiellia; order Kiritimatiellales; family Pontiellaceae; genus Pontiella. The sequence continues at coordinate 10,776 of CAXMPN010000057.1, forward strand.
TTCCATCCGAGCGGAGCGGGAAAACCAGCCATTACGACCGTTTCCGCAACCGCATCATGTTTCCGATCTGCGACCAGATGGGGCGTGTGATCGGCTTTAGCGGGCGTATTATGAACAAGGCCGAAAAGGGAGCCAAATATGTCAACAGCCCGGAAACACTCCTCTTCCGCAAGAGCAATGTTCTTTACGCCTTCGACAAGGCACGCAAACCCATGGTCGAGGCGCGGCAGGCCATCGTCGTAGAGGGCCAGATTGATGCCATCCGCTGCCATCAGGCCGGACTGAACAACGTCGTCGCCTCGCAGGGCACCGCCCTTACTGAAAGCCATGCGCGGCTCATCAAGCGCTACGCCGACGAAGTCATCCTCATCCTCGACGCTGATGCTGCCGGCATCAAGGCCGCACTCGGCTCGTCGGAAATATTTCTCGCGGCCGAACTCAGTGTCCGTGTCGTCACCCTGCCAGAAGGGGAGGATCCCGATTCGCTGATCCGGAAAAAGGGGGGCGAAGCGCTAATGACGCTCGTATCGGCAGCTCCGGCGGCCCTCGACTTCCTGATCGATGCCTTCCAGAAGCAGGAGGATGTAAAAACCGAAGCCGGTCGCATGCGCGTCGTGCAGGCCGTGCTTAACTATATTGCCCAATGCCCGTCCGCCGCCCGTCGCGATCCCATGATCCATCGCGCTGCCGACCGGCTCCATATATCGCCTCTGGCGCTCAGCCAGGATCTCAAGCGAGCACAGCGGCAGCAGCGCCCCGTGCGCTCTCCTGAAGAAAAGACGCATCCAGTGGAAGCACCGAAAAAATCCTATCCGAAACAGGAGACGGCGCTATTGGAGCTGCTCGTCCACCACTACCACGATGTCCACTCGCTGGTGCACGACTTTCTGCCGCCCCACCTACTCACGGATCCGGTCTGCAAAAAGCTGGTTGAAATCCTGATGCTCGATCCTCCCGAAACGCTCACCGATGGATTCCACGAATATGACGAGGAAACACAGAAGATGATTACCCGGGTGCAGGTCGAGGAAACGCGATCAATTGATTCCGAAACATCTCCCGGAGAA
>CAXMPN010000058.1:0-7154 GCA_964195195.1 Pontiella sp.
AGTCTCAAACAGTTCAACCAGTCGGTGGGAGAATGCTTCTTCATCAGGGCCTGTGACTTGAATGTCAACTTTGGTCCCCTTTTCAAGGCCAAGTATGATCAACTCAAGCGCAGACTTCAGGGTGCAGGTGCCCGACACGGCGGTTACCAGGATTTCGCCGGCATAGGCACATCCTTCTTTGACCAGAAGGGCAGAAGGGCGACAATGTATACCGGCCTCATTTTGAACGACTGCCGTGACTTCAACCATACTATTTCCACTCCGCAACGAACGCCACAGCCATCCCTACACCTACAATCTTAGCTAACACTATCATAGCATCTCCAATTGCAAATAACGGCGAAAAGTAAGTTTTAAAACGCTTTTAGTCAATCGGGCAAAGCAATGAAAACGCAACATCTGAAAAGGATTTTCCCTCAACGGCACCATGCAGAGGGCCCTCGGCCCGAATCACGATGCCTCGTGTAATCTCCAGTCGTGTACCTCTGGTTTCCAGTTCAAATCTTGGCGTAGCCCCGTATATCCACTCTTCCGACCGCTGCCTCGCACAAAGATCTTCGAGAACCTGCACATCCATATCCTCGAATCCCCACTCCACCATGGAGGATGCATCACGATAAACGTGAAGGAAGCTTTCCTTTATCGCACTCGAAAGTTCCTCGAAAGGCAGCTGCAGGTTCACTACGCTTGCCGGCACAGAGGCTATGGCATGGGTTTCAATTGCCTCGCACATGGAACCGAGATAGTGATTGAGCCGATCCAGATCGGTATTGAGCAATAACGTGCCATGATGCATCGCGCTTCCTTTGCGGAAACAGAAAGCATTGCCGGAAAACTTCAGCCCATCGACAGTAAGATTACTCGCCCCGACCCGCGCGGCTCTGATTCCAAATGGTGCCAGTGCCGAGACCACCATTTCGAACGCCTGCTCCTCCCGGTAATCGGTACGGTCGCTAATGACGCAGTAATTCAGGTTTCCGGCATCGTGATAAACGGTTCCACCGCCGGAAATACGGCGCGCACAGGGTACCTCATCGGCCTGCATTAGATCCAGCCGGCACTCCCGCCACGGATTCTGGTTCTTGCCCATCACCACCGCGCAGTCGCTCTGCCACAAGAACAGGACGGGGCCCTGATCACTCGCGTGTTCCATCAGATATTCCTCGATGGCGAGGTTCCGATAAACGTCCAGACTGGGGGATTCAACGATCAACATGGTCTGCTTCTTTTTACGCGCATTGGAACATAATGGAAAGCCGGCACCGCCCGCAACTTTCGCTTGAGCCGCTTGGTGTAGGGCAGGGGCCGAGACCCCGCCATCCGTACGCATGGCATTCCTACCGCTCCATTCCCCCGCCCCGCTCATTCGGGCTCCGCGATCGCGGATCGCTGCTGCACATTTCGCAGCTTGGTGTAGGGCGGCATCCGTGATGCCGCCTTCTTGTCTGGAGGGGCGCAGGCCTCTGCGCTCGGTCGGTGAAGTAATTGCGCCGTTTAGAAGAAATTTCGACCCTCCACCTCTTTAAACCACCCGCCGGCTATGCGACTGAACATTAACCTGCAGGTTTTTTCTTTTGTCGGTTTTCTCTTCGATGGTTAAACTTGAGCCATAATGTCAAAGATCCCCGCACAGTTCATTCAGAAAATACCCAAGACCGATCTGCACGTGCATCTCGATGGATCACTGCGCCTACCCTCCCTGATCGAGATGGCCAAAGCCGGTAATGTCGAACTCCCTTCCTACGAAGAAGCCGGACTGAACGAACTGGTATTCAAGGAACGCTACGCCAATCTCAGCGAATATCTGACCGGCTTTGCTTTCACCGTCGCCGTTCTGCAAAACCATGAACACCTCGAACGCGCGGCCTATGAACTGGCCGAGGATTCCTACCACGAAGGCGTCCGTTATATCGAAGTACGCTTCGCGCCGCAGCTGCACGTGACCCATACCACCGAAATTGCGGGAATCGTAAAGGCCGTCCATCGCGGACTCGAACACGCGAAGCAGCACCTCAATGCAGCTGTGCCGGAGCACGATATGCCGTTTGAATACGGCATCATCCTTTGCGCCATGCGCCGCTTCAACCGTCCGATGTCGCCCTACTACGACCGACTTATCAGCCGCGCCGGAACGACCAACGTCCGCTATACCTATGCCCGCGCCTCGCTCGCCCTCGTGAAGGAAGCCGTCAAGCTGCGCGACGAAGGTCTGCCGATTGTCGGATTTGATCTGGCCGGTGAGGAGGCCGGTTATCCCGCTATTCACCACAAGGCCGCCTTCCAGCATGCCCATCGCAACTTTTTACGCAAGACCGTCCATGCCGGCGAGGCCTACGGCCCGGAATCCATCTTACAGGCCATCACGGCATGCTACGCCAACCGCATTGGCCACGGCACTTTTCTCTTCTCCGAGGAGGCCATTAAGCTCAAGTCCATCAAGGACAAAAAGCGCTACATCGCGCAGCTCACTGAATATATTGCCAATCAGCGCATCACCATCGAAGTCTGCCCAACCAGCAATCTGCAGACCATTCCCGAGCTGGATACGCTGGAAAACCACCCCATCCAGCAGATGATCGACAACGGCCTCTCCGTCAGCGTCAGCACCGACAACCGGCTCATCTCGCACACCTCGGTTACCAAGGAGCTCAAGCTCTGTGCTGACCACCTGACCCTGACCGACAGCCAGTTCCGCGATCTCGCCCTGGCCGGATTTAAGCGCAGCTTCTTCCCTGGACCCTATGCCGAAAAGCGCGCCTTCGTCCGGCGCGCCATCACCCTCTACGACGACCTCGCCAGGCAGCAGCTCAGCTGATTTCGCTCTTTTTATATCGATTTTTGAGTTGGAGCAGTTATGGGTGAATTGGTAGGTTCCGCGCTTAACAAAATTTTAACCACTTATTGGGGTACACAAAAATGAGAGCATACAACTTTTCCGCCGGTCCGGCGATTCTGCCGGAAGAAGTACTCAATGAAGCTGCCGCCGAACTGGTCGATTACCAGGGCACCGGCATGTCCATCATGGAAATGAGCCACCGCGGCAAGGAATACTCCGCCGTGCATGATGAATGCATCGCCAACATTAAGGAACTGCTCCATATTCCCGAAGGCTACAGTGTGCTCTTCCTGACCGGCGGCGCCTCCAGCCAGTTTTCCCTGATCCCGATGAACCTGCTCGGCGCAGGCCAGACGGCCGACTACACCAACTCCGGTGCGTGGGCCGCCAAGGCGATCAAGGAAGCCAAGATGCTGGGCAATGTCAACATCGTGGCCGACTGCGGCAAGGAAATCCCCACCCGCGTACCGTCCCTCGACGAGCTGAAGCTCACCCCCGGCGCGGCCTACCTGCACATCACCTCCAACGAAACCATCTCCGGCGCCCAGTGGAAGGAATTTCCGGAACATGACTGCCTGATTGCCGACATGTCGTCCGACATACTCTCCAGGCCGCTCGACGTCTCCAAGTTCGGCCTCATCTATGCGGGTGCCCAGAAAAACCTCGGCCCGGCCGGCATCACGCTAGCCATCATCAAAGACGAATTGGCCGACCGCTGCCCCGACACGGTGCCGACAATCATGCGTTACAAGACGCACATCGAAAACAACTCACTTTACAACACCGTACCAACCTTTCCGGTCTACATGCTTTGCCTCGTCACCCGCTGGCTTAAGGCCAAGGGCGGATTGGAAGGCATGCAGAGGCAGAACGCCGAAAAAGCGGCCAAACTCTATGCCGCCATCGACGGCACCGACTTCTACACCGGCACCGCCGTCAAGGAATTCCGTTCCGACATGAATGTTACATGGCGCCTGGCCAACGAAGCCCTTGAACCGGTCTTCATCGCGGAAGCCGCAAAGCAGAATCTCATGACGCTCAAGGGCCACCGCTCCGTCGGCGGCATCCGCGCCTCGATCTACAACGCCTTTCCGGCCGAAGGAGTCGACGCGCTGATTTCGTTCATGAAAGAGTTTGAAGCGAAGAACGGCTAGACGTATAAACCGCCCTTTCGTGCGCCCATAGTTCAATGGATAGAATAGTGGCCTCCGAAGCCATAGATACAGGTTCGACTCCTGTTGGGCGCACCATTATTACTGAAACGTGAAAAGTGAAACTTGAAACGTGAATAACTGCCTTCACGGCTCACGACTCACTCGTCACCAACCGAAGGTAGTCCCATGACTGAAAACTCACTCGAAGACATCAAGATCGACGCCGAAAACCTCTGGAAAGAGGAAAACTTTACCGACCTGAAAGTAGGCACAATCCGGAAAATGACGCCCATCAAGGCCGATGGTACCGAAGACGAGTCCCGCACGGCGACCTTCTCGGCCACCACCAATATTATGACCCCCGGCGGCGCGCTGCCCGTCTCCGGAGAAATAGAAGCCGGTACTCTGGCCGAAGCGATCGAAAAGTTTCCGGATGCCATCAACGCCGCCATCAAGAAACTGCAGGACGACATGGTAAAATACCAGCAGGAGCAGGCCTCCAAAATCGTTACGCCCGATGACCTCAGAGGCGGCAAGAACGACCTGATTATTTAGGCTGTTTGGATCGGATAGAAAAAAAGGATCGGGAATCTCCGATCCTTTTTTTTGTGGCTACAGGGTGGTACTGGTCATCCAGTTCATGTAGGCATCCCACCATTCGTAACCGCCGAGCACCCATATGAGCGCGGCAAGCGCAATGTAAGGACCGAACGGGAGGCGGCTCTGCCATTCCTTCTGGCCCATGGCGATCAGGGAAACGCCGATGATCGATCCCAGCAGGGATGAAACAAACACGATAAACACAATAGATTCGAATCCCAGAAACGCACCCAGCGCCCCCATCAGCTTGACATCGCCGAAACCCATCGCATCCTTCTTGAAGACCAGCTTACCAAAGAATCCAACAGACCAGAGCAGGCCAAATCCAAACGCAAGCCCCACCAGCGAACGGATCAGTGCTACCATAGGACTATCGGTCCCATGCATGGCAGGAATCAGACCACTCAGGATGGGTCCAATGATCATGCCGCCGATGGTGCAACGATCCGGCAGCCACATTTCATCAACATCCACCATGCTTCCGAGGATCAACCCGAAGACCAGCACCCAATAGGCAGCGAAACGAAAATCCAAATCACTATCCACCATCAGCGGATACTGGAGCCACACCCATGTGAACAGGACCGCCGTGAGCAGTTCGATCGAGGGATAACGGGCCGAGATCGGCGCTTTGCAGTAGCGGCATTTTCCGCCGAGCATCAGCCAGCCGAAGATTGGAATATTGTCACGCCATGCAAGATTCGTCATGCACTTCGGGCAGCGCGAACGCGGTTTTACCACCGATAGCTCCGCCGGGATTCGATAGATGCACACATTCAGGAAACTACCCCAACAGGCCCCGAACAGAAAAACCACAAACGTGAAATACCAATCTATAAACGTCATCCATTGCTCCCGTAAACCGCTTCTTCCAAGGCCTTGCGCATCGCCGGAACCGACGGTTCAACACCGGTCCAGATTTCGAACGCACGTGCGCCCTGATGCAAAAGCATGCCTAACCCATTAGCAATCTGTGCGCCAGCTTGACGTGCCGTGCTCAGGATGGCGGTTTCGGGATACATGTAGATAAGATCGAAGGCACGCTGACCGGCGCGGAATGCTTCGGGGGGAAGCAAAGACGGATCACCCTTTTTCATACCGACCGGCGAGGCCTGTACGACCAAGTCGCATGCGCGGCACAGCTCGATCTTCGAACTATCGTCCAAGGCCTGTGTAATGCTTACTTCAGGAGCCAGCGACTTGATTTCATCCTCCAGCCGCTGAACACGCTCAGCATCAATATCGGCCAGCACCAGCGACTTTGCGCCCTCCTTGGCGGCCATCAGCGCAACAGCCCGCCCTGCCCCGCCGCAGCCAAGCACAAAGACGGCATCGTCTTTCACCGTTTTGCCAAAGGCCTCGTCCAACGCCTTCAGGAAACCATAGCCATCGGTGTTGTGACCGATCATGCCGTCTTCGGTGAATTGCACCGTGTTGGCGGCGCCCAGCAGCTTGGCGCTCTCGTCGAGCTTGTCTAAGCCACCGAACGCAATCTCCTTATGCGGCACCGTGAGGTTGACGCCGGCAAAACCCATCTTGGCCATGGAAGGCAGCACCTCCATCAACTGATCCGGATGTACATCCAGCGCCAGATAAATGCCGTCGAAGCCAAGCTCCTGCATCGAAGCGTTATGCATCACCGGCGACAGCGTGTGGCCGATCGGATGGCCCAGCACGGCAAACGGTTTGGTATGTCCACTCAAATTCATAATTGTTTCCTTTTTTGACAGGATTACAGGATGCGCTGGATCAGCATCCTGAAAAATCCTGTTATCCTGTCTAAAGATTACTTCTTCGCTATTCGGTTGAGCCCGGCAACAATCGCCCGAACGGCGGCCTGGTCGATGTTCGAGTCGGCCCCGACGCCGAAGATCACACCGTTTCCGGCGAGCTTGAGCGGAACATAGGCCAAGGCCTGCGCATCAGCGCCCTTTCCGATGGCCTGCTCATGGTAGTCATCCACGCTGAAATCGATCTCCACCACCTGGTTGATGGCATGCACGAATGCGGAAATTGGGCCATTGCCGTCGGCAACAACCTTCTTCTCCTCGCCATCGACCTTCACCTTGACTTCGCCGTGAATAAACGTTGGATCGTTATCATCCGGACGCGGCCAGTAGCCGACCAACTCGTACGGACCTTCGGGCGATACAAACTCGTTCTGGAAGATCGTATGCACCTCTTCACTGCTGATTTCGCGACCGACCGACTCGCTATAGGCCTGAACATATTTGCTGAGTTCGGGCTGCATCGCCTTCGGCACCTCGATCCCGAAATCCTGTTCGAGTACCCATGCAATTCCGCCCTTGCCGGATTGCGAATTGATGCGGATAAGCCGTTCGAACTGGCGTCCGAGATCGGCCGGATCGATATGAAGATACGGAACCTTCCAAGTCATACCAAAGCGCTCCGGAGCTTCCGGCAACTTGTGTATACCCTTGTTGATGGCATCCTGATGTGAGCCGGAAAAGGCCGTGAAGGCATACTCACCCGCATACGGCTGGCGATAATAGATCGGCATGCCGGTCAACCGTTCGACCGTTTCTGCCACTTCAGCAAGATTG
>CAXMPN010000058.1:7164-11820 GCA_964195195.1 Pontiella sp.
AATCCCCGTAGCGATACCGCGCGAATAGAGGTTGTTGATACACGTCACCAAGTCCACGTTGCCCGTGCGCTCTCCGTGACCAAAGAGCGTACCTTCCACCCGGTCTGCACCCGCCATGAGCGAAAGTTCGGTGGAAGCTACGGCCATTCCTTGGTCGTTGTGCGAATGGAGCGACACCAAAATGCTGTCTCGCTTCGAGAAGTTGCGGCAGAAATATTCAATCATGTCCGCATAATGGTTCGGCGGACGACGCTCCACGGTGGCCGGAAGATTCATGATGACCGGCTTTTCGGGCGACCCTTTGCCCCACGCTTCGAACACGGCTTCGCAAAGCTCGATCGAAAAATCGACGTCCGTATCGGTGTATTCCTCCGGCGAAAACTCGTAGTGGATATCCGATTCCGGCATCTGGTCGGCCAAACCACGGATCTGCTTCGTGGCCGCCACCGCAGTTTCGATGAGCTGAGGACGCTGCATACCGAACACCTGCGTCATATGAAGATCGGACGGTGCGATGTAGGCATGCACAATACCTCGCTTGCAGCCTTTGAATGCTTCCAGCGTGCGTTCGATCAAGTGCGGTCGCGACTGCGTGAGCCCCATGATGAACACGTCGTCGGGGATGAGATCCTCTTCGATCAACCTACGGAAAAAATCGAACTCGTCCTGGCTGGCCGATGGGAACCCGATTTCGATGTGCTTAAAACCGACCTTGCAGAGCATCTGGAAATACTCAAGCTTCTGATCCGGATCCATCGGATCGGGAAGCGCTTGGTTGCCGTCGCGCAAATCGACGGAACACCAGATCGGTGACTTGGTGATGCTCTTCGACGGCCATTGGCGGTCGGGAAGATGGATCATCTCCGGAATCTTGTACTTTGGCACACTCATTGTATCTCTCCTGAAATGGGCCGTAATCTAAACAACCCCGCTATTGTTATCCATTCCAATCCTTTAAAAAACCTTGCCTGCGCACTGCGGATAACAAAAAACCTCCGCAGTTTCCCGCGGAGGTTTTTCAAATCGGTTATTCAACAACCTAAAGGCAAACCCGTCCCGCAGGATCATTCCCAGCGAGTAGCAGGCCTAGCAGTCGGTTGTTGAATTTATTTTTCATGTTCATCGGGGAACATAGATCCGTTCCTGAAAACTGTCAACCCCCTCCCCTTCAGTTCGTTGGGCTATCCCGACGCTTTCCTTCGGTTCGCAGTTCAAATCGCAATGCGATCCTGCTAGCCTCGTGTACAGTTTTTAAAGGGAGAAAACATGAAACCAGCTCTGATCATTATGGCCGCCGGCATGGGCAGCCGCTACGGCGGATTAAAACAGATGGATCCTGTGGGCCCCCATGGTGAATGCCTGCTGGAATATTCCATCTACGATGCCATCCGCGCCGGCTTCGGCAAGGTGGTGTTTGTCATCCGCCGCGACTTTGAGGCTGAATTCAAGGAACAGATCGGTCGCCGATTTGAAGATAAGATCGCAGTCCAATACGCCTTCCAGTCGCTCGATAATCTGCCCAAGGGATTCTCCATCCCCGAAGGACGCACCAAGCCGTGGGGCACCGGTCAGGCCATACTAGCCTGCAGAGAATTGGTCCACGAATCCTTCGTGGTGCAGAACGCCGACGACTTCTACGGCGCCGAAGCCTATCAGGTGATCGCCAAGACCTTCGAGCCATTGGCGAATGGCGAAAGCTGCATGGTCGGCTATCGCCTCCGCAATACGCTATCACCATTCGGCTCCGTCTCGCGCGGTATTTGCGAAACGGTGGATGGCTATCTTTCCACCGTAGTTGAACGACTCAGTATCGAAGCCAACGAGTCCGAAATCATCCAGTATGTCGACAACGGTCAGGCCATCGACATGACCGGCGACGAAATCTGTTCCATGAATTTCTGGGGATTTCAGCCCCGTCTATTTGACACGCTGGAGGAAAAATTCATCGCCTTTCTGGAGGCCCAGGGCCGAGAGCTCCAATCGGAATGGTACATCCCGGACATCATACAGGACATGATCGATAATGAGCAGACGCGGGTAAAGGTACTCAGCTCCGACAGCCACTGGTTTGGCGTCACCTACCCCGAAGATCGCCCCGCCGTCGTTGCCAGCCTCAAAGCCATGCACAATGCCAACCAATATCCCGACAAGCTTTGGGAATAGGAACAAAAGGTTAAGGCAAAAAAAATGGTGCAGCCAGCAGGAGTCGAACCTGCAACCTCCTGATTCGTAGTCAGGTGCTCTATCCAATTGAGCTATGGCTGCGCTTTAAATTCGGATGTATTAAACGTTTTGGTGCGTTTAAGAGGGAGGGAATCTATAGAGAACCCACCTGCCGGTCAACGGGAAAAATCCAGAAAACTTATACCTGCGGCAGGGCATCCAGCTCCGGCTTACACAACTCATAGAAATTGCACTGCCGGCAGTTGGCGGGGTCGAGGGTGAGCTCCCATTCTTCCTTAGGAAGCGGCTCGTTTTTCTCGCGGTCGCCATCGACGAGATATTCAGTCATCTCGCCGACGGAATCGCTCATCAACGCCTTGGTTTCCTTCAAATCGGCCTCGGTCAGCTGGAACGGCAGGACCTGTCCTTCGTTCAGGTATTCGACATAAAGGAAGATCTTATCCAGTGTCGCGCCATATTTAACAATGGCCCAGAGGGCGTAGAGCGATAGCTGGAGCCGGTGCTGCCCGGCTTTAATCTTGCCAGCCTTCCAATCATGGATATGGACCTCGCCGCCGATCTTGTAGGCATAGTCGGGAATGGAATAGATCTTCACCCCTTCGTAGATAAAATGCTCCACATCGCCGCCCTGTTCCGGCGTGGCAATCTGGAATTCCTGATTGGGCTCAATGGTTCCAATCCTGGGAAGTACCTTTTCTATAAAATTGGCTATGCAGTTTTGGATCTGCGCAGCGAGCTGACGCTTGGCGTCTTTCTCCTCTTCGCCGGAAAGCGTTTTGTAGTAGTGCCCGCGCAGGCAGCAATACTGCTTCGGCGCGCTGCGCCAGTTACCTTCAGTTGACTCGTTCCACTTTTTTGTCATAAACGGACGGGCAATGGTTTTCCACGCAGCTTCGGCATCGACGGGAGTTCCCTGCTGGTGTTGCTTGAGCACCCACATGATCGCGTTTTCCGCCGCCTGCCCCATCAGGCCCCAGCGATTATCCATCTTATTCAGGCGGTAGGCGGTCTTCTGCTCCGGCGTCGCATTGCGCGCCCAGCCGCCCCACATGCCGTACTTGCTCCAATAGCGGCGACGGCGGCAGGCCTCAAAATCCTCCGCAGCACTGAACGACCATGAAAATGTATTTTTCAATTCTCCCACGTCAACTCTCCAAAGTTATAACACGGCATGTTGACGAGCGGCTTATCCGTCACCACGGCGCCGGCATATTTCGATCCGGTTTCCAGATAATGAAAAAACCAGCCATCCTTTTCGACACCGTCTTCCATGGGGACAGAGACCCGCTTCAGTTCCGTGAACAACGTTGACCCGCAGGCCTTCACATAAGCCTCCTTGCGCGCCCATAGCTGGAAAAACACCGTGTGCGGATCGTCAGACTTTTCCACCCATTCCAATTCCTGAGGCGAATAATAGCGCGCAGCGATAGCGTTCACATCCATCGCCCGTTTGATCTGTTCAATATCGACGCCGATGGAGCGGTCGCGCCCGAAGGCCAGCACCACCCATTCGTTGGAATGGGAGACATTGAATTCCACCTCCGAATCGGCAACATGCGGTTTCCCATTCTCGGTATAGCGAAACCCGATTTCGGCCGCAGCAATCCCTGTATAACCAGAAAGTAGTACGCGCAACGCCCCACGGGCGACGATGGAGGATTGGCGATCGGGTTCACGATGGAAACGGGCGGCCTTTTCGCGTTCACGGGGAGAAAGCATCTCCTGAAGAGTATTGATTCTATCCAGCATATCGGGGACACGTAGGCCCCATATATGAATCGAGTCGGTTGCCAACGGGGGGAAATTACGGATGTTTTCTATGGTTTCCATGAATGCGTGCATTGTTAACGAGGCTCTGGACGCATTCAACGTTGCATTCGTCCTTTCTGCACATTGACGCACATCGACCCAGACTGGTACGCTTTCGATACTTTAATGGAGATTTGTACATGAGTTCAACGGAACTAAAAACTGCCGGCGTCCCGACCATCAAGCGATTGCCGTTATACTTGCGCCTTCTGCGTAAAATGAAGGCGGACGGACAAGAGTACGCGTCGGGCACAGTGGTTGCGCGTGAGCTGGGTCTGGATCCAATTGTCGTGCGGAAGGATCTGGCTATTACCGGCGCTGTCGGCCGCCCGCGGCTGGGCTTCCCCATGGATGAGATCATTTCCGCCATCGAGGACTTCCTAGGATGGTCGAATACCAGCGATGCCATACTTGTGGGCGTTGGCAACCTTGGCCGCGCCTTGCTGGGTTACACAGGCTTTGAACAGCATGGGATGCGGATTATTGCTGCGTTCGACAGTAATCCGGAAATCATTGGCACGGAAGTGCACGGAAAAACCGTTTTTGACATCAGACAACTACCCGAAATGGCAAAAGAGATGCATGTCCAGATCGGCGTGTTGACCGTGACGGCTTCGGTCGCGCAACCAGTGGCCGATGCCATGATCGCCGGAGGCATCCGCG
>CAXMPN010000059.1:0-11500 GCA_964195195.1 Pontiella sp.
CGTACGGATCCATCGGCCGCACAATGATTTTACGTTTTTGAAGTTCCTGAAACACCTCGCGGCCATTGCCTGTTTTCACAAGGATGAAGTTGGCCGCACTGGGCACGGTTTCGACGCCGACGGCAGAAAGTCCGGTTTCGAAGAAACGAATTCCATCCCTGAGCATTTCGCGTGTTTCGACGAGATGCGGGATATCGTCAAGGGCGGCCATCGCGGCGGCCTGCGCCATGCCGTTGACGTTGAAGGGCTGGCGGACTTTGTTGAGCAGCCCGATGAGTTCGGCATGCCCGATCGCGTAGCCGATGCGTAGACCGGCCAGTCCATACGCCTTCGAGAAGGTACGTAGCAGGATGATATTTTTCTTTCCAGCCCGGATGTGTTTGAGTACGTCGGGCTTCAGCTCCTCGGGCATCACTTCGAAGTAGGCCTCATCAAACACCGCCACCACGTGATCGGGCAGTTTTTCAATAAAGGCGTCAATGGTCGAGGGCGCAACCACGGTGCCGGTCGGATTGTTGGGGTTGCAGATCACGACCAGTCTGGTTTCAGGTGTGATGGCGGCAAGCATTGCGGTAAGATCGTGGACATGGCCCGGCATCGGCACGCGAACCGTTTCGGCGTTATACATGGATGCGACGAGAAAATAGACAGCGAAGGCTTCGGCCCCCATGATCAAGTCGGTTTCGTGACTCAAAAAGACATGGCCGAGAAACACAATCAGCTCATTGCTGCCACAGCCAAAAAGGATCTGTTCTGGGGAAACAGTCAGGTTTTCAGCCAGCTTTTTCTTTAGGTAGAATGCGCCGCCGTCGGGATAGCGGTGCATTTCGGAGATGGCCTCCTGCATGGCTTCGATGGCCATCGGTGAAGGTCCCAGCTCGTTTTCATTAGAGGCGACCTTGACGATCTCCGCTAGGTCGTCAAATCCCAGCTCGCGCGCGACTTCCTCGATGGGCTTGCCCGGCTCGTACACCCGCAGCTCGGCAATGTAGTCTTTCGGAATCATCCAGTTTCTCCAGATTCAGGAAGGAGAAACATAACAGGTGCTAATGAGAGAATCCATAGATTTCACGGATTTCAGAGATCGAAATATACCAACCCTACACTCCCGACAATCTTCGATATTAGTCTTTTACTAACGGGGAGAGCTCACGGAGGCGGTTGATGATGACCGGCAGCTGCTGGAGGATATAATCGACGTCCTCTTCGGTGTTGTAGCGGCTGAGGCTGAAGCGCATGGAACCATGTAGCATCGAGCGCGGAACATCCATGGAGCGCAGCACATGCGATGGCTCCAGCGACCCCGAGGCGCAGGCGGAGCCGGTGGAGGCGCAGATACCGACATCGTCGAGCATCAGCAGAATGGCTTCGCCCTCTACGAACTCGAAGCTGATGTTGGTGGTGTTGGGCAGACGCTGTGAGACATCGCCGTTGATGCGCGCACCTTTGCAGGAGGTGAGGATTCCCGATTCGAGCCGATCGCGCAGTTTGCACTCGTGCGCGGCATCCTGCTCCATGCGCTCCATCGCCAACTCACAGGCTTTTCCCAGCCCGACGATGTAGGGAACGTTTTCCGTACCGGCGCGGCGCCCGCGTTCCTGGTGTCCGCCCATGATATGCGGGGTGATCTTAGTTCCGCGACGGACATACAGCACGCCGATACCCTTGGGGGCATGTAGCTTGTGGCCGGAAATGGAGAGCAGGTCGAGCGAAAGATCCTTCACCGAAATCGGGAGCCTGCCGGCAATCTGTACGGCGTCGGTGTGGAAGATGCCCCCTCCCTCTTTAATGAGATCAGCGATCTTCGGGATGGGAAAGATGACGCCGGTCTCATTGTTCGCCCACATGATGGAGGCGACGGTTTTTTTTCCGCTCATGGCGGCCTCATGCACCTGGTCCAGATCGAGATGGCCCATGGCATCAACATGGAGGGTGGTCAGCCGATGGCCTCGGTCCTCAAGATGGTGGCACGGACCCAAAACGGCCGCGTGTTCGACGGGCGTGGTAATTATGTGCGGTTGATCGCCCATAGCGTCCACCGTTCCCCGGATGGCCATGTTATCGCTTTCCGACCCGCAGCTGGTGAAAATAATTTCACTCGGGGATTCCGCACCGATTAATGCCGCAACCTTTTCACGGGCGGCATCGACGTGCTTCTTCACATTGCCGCCGAAGGCATGCATGCTAGACGGGTTCCCCCAATGTTCGTGAAAGAACGGCAGCATTGCTTCGGTCACTTCGGGCGCAACCGCGGTCGTGGCATTGTTATCTATGTAAACGGACGTATTCATCAAACAGCCTCGCCGACGAGCTCTTCGCCGTACAGATTTATGACCGCGCCCACGTTACGTGGATTCATGGAGGGATCCTTTACCTTAGCCGTATATTCCCACATCGGGTCCTGCCCCCTAGCTAAGTTCCAGCATCGCCTCAATCGAGCGGCGGGCCTTGTTGGCAACCTCTTCGGGAACGGTGATATGATACTGCATATCTTCCAAGGCCCAGAGCACCTTCTCCAAATCGATCTTCTTCATGTTCGGGCACAGCGCGCGTTCGCTGACGGAATAGAATTTCTTGTCCGGATTCTCGTTTCGTAGGCGATAAAGCAAACCCATCTCCGTTGCGACGATGAACTCCTTTTCATCCGACTCCTTGGCATGCGTGCACATCTGGCCGGTGGACAGCAGGTAGTCTGCTAAATCACGGATCGATAACGGGCACTCGGGGTGTGCCATGACCTTGGCGTTGGGATGGTCCTGCTTCTCGCGGATGATGTCGACATCGCGGATACGCGAGTGGGTCGGGCAATATCCGTCCCAGATGATCATTTCCCGACCAAGTTCTTCCTGCACATAGTGGCCGAGGTGGGTGTCGGGGACGAAGATGATCTCCTTCTCGGATGGTACAGAGTTGACGATCTTCATGGCGTTCGAAGACGTGCAGCAAAGATCGCACTCGGCTTTGACCGCCGCCGAGCTGTTGACGTAACTAATCACTACCGCACCGGGATGTTCTGCTTTCTTCGCCTGAAGTTGTTCGGCCGTGATCATATCCGCCATGGGGCATCCGGCGAACCGATCGGGAAGTAGAATGGTTTTTTCCGGACTGAGAATGGCGGCGGTTTCGGCCATGAAGTGGACGCCGCAGAATACGATCACCTGCTCCTCGAGTTCGGCGGCCTTCCGGCTCAGTTCCAGCGAGTCGCCTGTAAAATCAGCGATCGCTTGGATTTCGTCGGGCTGGTAGTTGTGGGCGATAATGATCGCACCGCGTTCATGTTTCAGTGTCTGGATTTTTTCTTCAATGCTCGTCATGGCTTTCCCTCGAAAAGGCGCGTATATAAAACGACCTCCTGATTAAACACAAAACAAAAACAGTCATGGATTGGTATCTATGACTGCTCATGATGCTACATCGCTGTAGGAAGTCGATATGCAACGGCTGTTTTCGTCGAAAAATGACCCCGTCCGAATGGAGGCCATCGCCTCTTGAGATGATCTCCGCGTTAGATGACTGGTCGATGATGGATTACCCCGGATTGGGATTGATTCGCGTCCGGGTCTGGATAAACTTCACACCTTTGATGTTTCGGGGAGAATGAATGCCAGCCAAGGAAACACCCATGATGGCGCAGTATCGATCGATACGGCGCGAGCTTCCGGAGGATACCATCCTGTTTTTCCGGCTTGGGGACTTCTATGAAATGTTTTTCGACGATGCCAAGACGGCGTCGGATATCCTCGATATTACCCTGACCAAGCGCCACAACACGCCGATGTGCGGTGTCCCCTATCACGCTGCTCCGGGCTATCTCGAGCGCCTTGTTCGCGCCGGCAAGAAGGTGGCGATCTGCGAACAGGTCGAGGATCCGGCCACGGCCAAGGGTGTGGTAAAGCGCGATGTAACCCGGATCGTTACTCCGGGCACGATTCTCGATGAGGTAACGCTAGACGGCCGCCAGAATAATTTCCTGGCCGGGCTGTTCCGTCACAAGGAGTGCTTCGGGCTGGCGATGCTGGATCTTTCGACCGGCGAATTCTGGATTGAAGAGACGGACGACGTAGCGAATGTGCAGACCAACCTTTCGCGCTATGCGCCGTCCGAATGTATTTTGGCCGAAGGGCAGATGGATGAACCCGTCTATGGCGGGCTGGAGCTGGAGACCACCAACATCCTGCTGACAGCCGGCGAGGACTGGACCTTCGAAATCGCTTCAGCCAACGATTTTCTACAGCGCCATTTTGATGTCCATTCGCTGGAGGGATTCGGTTGCTCGTCGCTCACCGCCGCCGTGGCCGCGGCCGGTGCGGTGCTCTATTACGTGAAGACCGAGTTGCGCAGGAACCTGTCGCACGTCCGGAACATCCGCGTGAAAAATCCGGCGGACTATATGCTGATTGATGAGACCACGTCGACGAACCTTGAACTGGTGGCTCCGATCAATGTGAACCGTCAGGCCTACAAGGCCACGCTGTTGAACGTCCTGGATTCCACCTGCACGGCCATGGGTGGCCGGTTGCTGCGGGATTGGCTGCTGCGGCCGCTCAACACCCTGGAGCAGATCAAGGTGCGACACGACGCGGTGGAGCTGATGGTGAACAATCAATCCTATTTACGCAGCCTGCGCGACGTGCTCGGCGACATTAAGGATGTGGAGCGGTTGATCTCGCGCATCGGTTCAACCAGCGGCAATCCGCGCGACGTGCGCGCGATGGGGGTGTCGCTCCAACAGATGCCGATGGTCAAGGCGCTGCTTTCCGGCAAGGCCACGATGCTCGAACAGCTCGGAGAACAAATCACCTCCCTGCCCGAGCTGGTAGCACTGATCGATTCGTCCATAGTCGATGAGCCCCCGCTTAATCTGAAGGACGGCGGCGTGATCCGGTCGGGCTACCACGACGAGTTGGATGAACTGCGCGATGCGGCGACGCTGGGCCGCAAATGGCTGGCGGAATATCAAGCGACGGAAATGGAACGAACGGGGATCAAATCGCTTAAGGTCCGTCACAACAAGGTGTTCGGCTACTATATTGAAATCAGCAAGAGCTATCTTGACCAGGTGCCTGAGAGCTATATTCGCAAGCAGACGCTGGTGAACGCCGAGCGCTACATTACTCCGGAGCTGAAGGAATACGAAAATAAGATTTTTGGAGCGCAGGAACGATCCCTCGGGCTGGAGCAGGAAATCTTTGCCGAGATCCGGCGACAGGCCGTTGCTCATCTGGAAACCATCCAGCTTAACGCCCTGGCCATCGCACAGGTAGATGTACTGGCCGCCTTTGCCGAGCGGGCGCTATCGAATAACTATACACGCCCGGCAATGACCGACGACGGACGGGTCAAAATCCATGATGGTCGGCATCCGGTTGTCGAGCAGATGCCCGACGCGGAACGCTTTGTTCCCAATGATACGATACTCGATCGCGAGACGCATCAGCTCATCATTATTACCGGTCCCAACATGGCCGGCAAGTCGACCTATATACGGCAGGTGGCGCTGATCACGATCATGGCGCACATGGGATGCTTTGTTCCTGCGGGCTCGGCGGAGATCGGAATCGTTGATCGCGTCTTCACCCGCGTCGGCGCCAGCGATGACCTTGCGCGCGGCCGCTCCACTTTTATGGTGGAGATGCAGGAGACCGCCAATATCCTGAATAACGCAACGCCGCGCAGCCTGATCGTGCTGGATGAAATCGGGCGCGGCACCAGCACGTTCGATGGGATCAGCATCGCGTGGTCGGTGGCGGAATTCCTATGCAGGAACGAGGCGATGCAGGCCAAGACGCTATTTGCTACCCACTACCATGAATTGACGGATCTCGCGCTTACCCTGCCCAATGTCCAGAACTTCAGCGTACTGGTAAAGGAGAAGGGTCACGCCATCACCTTCCTCCGCAAAATTGTTCCGGGCGCGGCCGACAAGAGCTACGGCATCCAGGTGGCACGGCTGGCCGGACTACCCGCGGAAGTAATCGATAGAGCCCGGGATATCCTCAAGAATCTTGAAGAAGGTGAACTCGGGGACACGGGTCAACCCAGGCTGGCCAGAACGCGGCCCCATAGGTTGAAAGCCAATGTATCACAACTCGATCTGTTTTGATTTCGAGGAAACACGAACTTGCAATGCCGTTCCTATTCGTTCTATTTTATCCAATTCGTGAATCAACCAAGGAGAAGTTATGAGTAAGAAGTCGTTCGGTCCGTCAACCATCTTGGTGATCATTGGTCTTCTATTTATAGCCGCCATCGGCTTTCGAACCATCAGCACTCCGGAAATCTGGACGCACCTGGCACAGGGCCGAACCAATGCACCCATCTCGTACCTGCCTTTCGATAGCGCAGTCAACACGACATGGCTTTACGACAAACTGGCCTATACGGCATGGAACATCGGTGGTGCAAATCTGCTGATCCTGCTCAACATTACCGGGTTGCTTGCAGCATTCATTCTCCTGCTTCAAGTGGCGAAGAAGTGGGGCGGCGAACTGAGCCAGGGCTTTGCCTTGCTGATCGCCGGTCATCTGATATTCCAGACCGTGGATGTGGGTCCTCAGGTGGTCATGATGCTGTTTTTAGCGTTGTTTATTTACCTGCTCAACACATCCAGCAAGACCGCCGTTCTGTTCGGTGCTCTCATACCCCTTCAAATAGTATGGACGAACATGCATGGCTCGTTCATTTACGGGCCATTGCTTGCCGGTCTCGCTGCGCTTCAGGCGGCCCAGCAGCGCAAGGGGCCTGCCGGCCGCAGCAAGAAAGGTCCGGCTGTCCCGGCTGCGACCTATGCGATGCTGGCGGGTATCCTGCTGATTGCCACGGTAGCCAATCCATCGTTCTTCGAGCTGCATGCCCAGGTAATCGCCAACATCAAGTCGCCGGTCCCGGCCTACTGGTCATCATTGTTTATTGAGTATTTCCAGATTCCTGCACTTAAACCTCTCATTCTATTCATCATGGTTCTCGGAGCAGGTGGACTGATCACCTTGAAAAAGAAGCTTCCGATCATGCTGACCACCATGGCTATCTACGGTGCGTTTCTCGTCTGGACATCCCCTCAGATGGCCATACTTTTTGCCGTGCTGTCTTTCCCCTTCGTGGTATTGAGCCTCAAGGCCATCAGCGAATACATCCATGGCTCGCTGGAGCACATGCTGGGCAGCCAAGCCAAGCTTCTTATCCCTGCAACGAGCGGTGTATTCGTGTTGCTGGTGGTACTCTCGCTCATCCCTGTTGCAAGCAACTGCGCCTACGCCAAAACTGCCAGCGCCTCAAACTTCGGGCTGGGTGTCCAGGAGGAACTCTATCCCGATAATATTGAGGCACTGATTAACGATCCGGCCTTCCCCGCTGCGGAAAAAACAATCAATCTGGCGGCAGATGGCGGCTATCTGGCGTTCAAGTACAACCGCAAGATATTCATTGACTACCGACCCGGTCGTTACGATAAGGATCTGCTCATAGAACTGAACGATATGCTGATGGGCAGCAAGCAGGCCTACGACTCTATTACCGAAACCTATCGTCCCGAAGCCTTCATTATCAACACGCTATCGCCGCCTTCCGCCCAGGGCATCGTGACGCTGTTGGCCCAGGATGTCTGGAAACTGGCCTATTTCGACGGAACCACCGCGATCCTGATCCTGAACAAGGAATCCTTTGCACCTGTGTTCGAGAACAAGCAGGCACAAGCCGCGGGGCTGGCCAAGCTGGAAAAGGCTCGGGCAGACTACGCGGTAAAAACGGGATCGTGCAGCGCGGGAAATCCTGCAGAACTCATCGGTTCCAGCAAGGTCTTTTTGGCATTCAACCGTCCCCAAGAGGCGGCAGCTATTTTTGCTCTTTTGCTGAAACGCAACAACGACATTCCCGCAGCGTGGATCGGACTGGGTAACAGCCAGTTGCTCATGAAGAACTTTGACGGTGCGATCAACTCGCTGAATACCGCAAAGAAAGTAGCCCCGAACAGCATCCAGGCATGGATTTCATATGCCAACGCCTGCCAAATGAAATCCAATTACATCGAGGATGACGGCCAGCGGGCCGAGCTCAAGAACGAAGTCCAGCTGGCTGTTGCCAAGGCAAAGGAAATCGCCGAGCGCAGCAGGAAGGATCTTCCCGAAGAAGCCATTCCCGTTCCAGAGAGCGAGGTGGAGACACCAGAACAAAGTCTGGAAGATATCACGGTTCCTATCAATTGATACTGGACTGGTGTATCTTGGCGGGCCGGAACTTCTTTAGAAGTATCCGGCCTTTTTTGGTCGGTTGATGCGTCTCATCAAAGAGGAACGTGTAGGAAAAAAACGCCAAACCACGACATCCCGAGTCCTCCGCCAGATCCATTTGTTCGAGAATATCGTCCATATCGTTCTTGCAATAGATGCCCACGATAACCGATGTCCGGAATCCTCTGCGGCCGGTGGCCTTCCGCATGTCCGATAGGTATCGATGGAATGAGCGTGTTCCATAATTCATTTGAACGACCCAGTCGACCACGCCTTCGCGTGCCCATGCCCCGGAATCCTGATAGGCACGGTGCTTACCTTCCACTGGATTGCCTTTTACACTGGCACTGAGGAGACAGTTGTTCGGCTTTTCCGCCTGCATTACATAGGATATATCGCGAACGACACGGGTCACCGAATCACATCGGAACCGCGTGATCTGCTTTTTGGTAACATCCCGTCCGAACCGGCCGACCAATTCCGCAAGCGAAGACGGATCGTACGAGAATTCGGCATGGCGCCTAATCTCCTCTTCGGATGCATGGGGGTAAATTTCAGGTGCGACGATGTGGTAGTCGTGCGGATATCGAATATAGTCCAGATGGATGCCGGCCACGTCATACCGGCACAACTCCCTTGCAATATCCCGGATGTGGGTCCGCACCTCGGGAAGCACCGGATTGAGAAATGAATACCATCCGGATGTAGGCAGCATTTTAGCGCCCAGCGAATCCACCATGAACCAGTCTGGATGATGGGTCCAGAGCTGTCTGACTTCAGCCGGAGGGTCTCTTCGCCCCTTCCAGCCCGGCAGGACATTCATATAGGCATGTACTCTCAACCCGGTTCCCTGAGCTGTGTCGATAGCGGTCTGCAGCGGGTCCCATCCAGGATCAACACCCAGGGAGGAAACCTCGTTACCGGAAAGTTCATACGCCCAAGGTTCTACCGCACTACGGTAGTAGGCCGTCCCGTTTCCACGGATCTGAAAGAAGACATCGGTGAAGCCGGATTGGTAGACATTTTCGATGATGCTCCGCACATCTTCGGGGGTCTCGTAGTCGAATCGGGTAACCCACAGCGCACGGATGGGCGGCAGCTGACCGGAAGGACGAGCCATCGGAAGAATCAGCGTAACCACCCCCACGGTGACTGCAATCAGTAATCCCATCAACCAGAAAAATCGCTTCATCGATCCTCGCTCCCTAAAGTAGATTCCAGCGATTGGAAATTTACACTACCACATACATGTTCTAATCTTTTGTCGCGATCACATGAAAGGAATTTATGAAGTATAAACGCATTCTATTAAAGGTCAGTGGAGAAGCGCTGCAAAACAAGGAGAAGGGACTTAATCACGATCCCGATCTTCTGGATAAGGTTGCAGCTGAGTTTAAGCAGATGCTCGATATGGGAGCCGAAATCGCGGTCGTGGTCGGGGGCGGAAACATCTTCCGCGGCCTTGCCGGTGCCGACAAAGGCACCGACCGAACGACCGGCGACTTCATGGGCATGCTCGCAACGGTCATTAATTCCCTGGCCATTCAAAACGCGCTGGAGAGCGCAGGTATCCAAACACGTGTCATGACGGCCATCGCGATGCCCGCCATTGCCGAGCCGTTCATTCGGCGCAAGGCCATACGCCATCTCGAAAAAGGACGGGTTGTCATATTTGGTGCGGGAACCGGCAATCCCTATTTCACCACTGATAGCGCAGCCGCGCTGCGGGCCTCCGAGATTGGGGCCGATGTGCTAATGAAAGCCACCAAAGTGGACGGCATCTACTCCGCTGACCCCGTTAAGGATCCTTCCGCCACACGATTTGACAGAATCTCCTATCAGGATGCCCTCTCCAAGCAACTAAAAATCATGGATGCCGCCGCTTTTTCATTGTGCATGGAAAACGACATTCCTATTGTAGTATTCGACTTTTTTAAGAAAAACGGCATGGTTGAAGTGTTCACCGGCACCGACTCCGGCACACTCGTGACCCATGGCTAACGGCAGGAGAGGATAAAATGATCGACGACGTATTGCTCGACAGCAAAGATAAGATGGACAAGACCGTACAGTTTCTGCAACAGGAGATGACGGGCTTGCGAACCGGCAAAGCCAATCCGGCTCTGGTAGAAAACATAACCGTAGACTACTACGGTACCCCGACCCGTTTGCGTGACATCGCCAACATTTCCACCCCTGAACCGCGACTGATCGTCATTAATCCGTTTGACCCGTCATCACTGGGCCTGATCGAAAAGGCCATTGTGGCGGCTAACATCGGCATCACACCGATGAACGACGGGCGTCTCATACGGGTACCAATCCCCGAACTTTCAGAAGAACGTCGCAAGGACATGGTCAAGATGGCGGGCCGCATCACCGAAGAGCAGCGGATCTCCGTACGCAATATCCGCCGCGATTCCAACGAACAGATCAAGGCGTTGCAGAAAAACGGTGATATCACGGAAGACAACCGCGACGCCGCACTGGATCAAATCCAGAAGAACACCGACGCGCACGTCAAAAAGATGGATGAGATGCTGGTAACCAAAGAAAAAGACATCATGGAAGTCTAGCCGAATGCGGGTGGCGATCTTTGGCTGGGAAATGTTGTTTACCAACGGTCAATCCGCATTGCATTACGAACGGAGGGAACACCATGAAACCGAAAGTGCTGATAGGTATTACGGGCGGCATCGCCGCCTACAAGGCGGCGGATGTGGTCAGCCAGCTGGTGAAGGCCGAATGCGATGTGCGGGTGGTTATGACGGACGCCGCGACCCGTTTCGTTGCTCCGCTCACTTTTGCGGCGCTTACCCAGCAAAAGGTGGTAACCTCAATCTTTCCCGACACGGGTTCGGGGGAAGACGACGTGATCTACCCCCATCTATTCCCAGCCACTGAAGCCGACGCCTTTGCAGTGGTTCCAGCCACGGCCAACTCGATCGCGAAACTGGTGCACGGGTTCGGTGATGATATCGTGAGTTGTAGTGCGCTTTCGCTCCAGCCCAACTGCAAACGCATCTTTTGTCCTGCCATGAATGTGCAAATGTGGGAGCAGCCGGTTGTAGCGGAGAATGCGCGCAAGCTGCTCGCTATGGGCTGGCATCAGATCGGACCTGAAAAGGGCCGGCTGGCTTGCGGAACCTATGGGTTCGGGCGCATGAGCACGCCAACGGTCATTGCTCAGATCGTCCTGAATTCGGTTTTTTAATAACGAAGCTTTGGTTGGTGATACGACTCGCCATACGTCGACTTCCTGATTGGCCCATGAT
>CAXMPN010000060.1:0-11477 GCA_964195195.1 Pontiella sp.
CCGGGTTGCTGGAAGTCGTGCAGGAAGCGCGCGGGCGTAACCTGTTTTTCTCCACGGATGTCGACCAGGGTATCCGCGATGCCGACATCGTTTTCGTAAGTGTCAACACCCCCACCAAAACCTTCGGCAAAGGGGCTGGTTGCGCGTCTGACCTGCAATACTGGGAACTGTGCGCCCGCCGAATCAAGGAGGTTTCCACGTCCGATAAGATCATTATCGAGAAGAGCACGCTGCCGGTCCGCACGGCCGAGGCCATGGAGCGCGTGCTGCATGCCGGTCAGCATGACATCCACTTCGAAGTGCTCTCGAATCCGGAATTCCTGGCCGAAGGCACCGCCGTTTCCGACCTGGAAAACCCCGACCGTGTACTGATCGGTGGCCACGAGACCCCGTCTGGCCAGCAGGCCCTGCAGACTATGGTGGATATCTATGCCACGTGGATTCCGCGCGAGCGGATACTGACCACGAACGTGTGGTCGTCAGAGCTTTCCAAACTGACTGCTAATGCCTTTCTGGCGCAGCGCGTCAGTTCCATCAACGCCATTTCCGCCCTGTGCGAGGCCACGGGAGCGGATGTGTCTGATGTGGCGCATGCCATCGGGATGGACAGTCGCATCGGGCCGAAGTTCCTCAAGGCCAGCATTGGTTTCGGGGAGTCCTGCTTCAAAAAGGACATTCTCAATCTGGTCTACCTCTGCGAAACCTACGGACTCCAGGAGCCCGCGAACTACTGGCGGCAGGTCGTGACGATGAATGATTACCAGGAGACCCGCTTTGTGCGGAACATGCTCCACAATATGTTCAACACGATCGCCAACAAGCGGATCGCTCTCTTCGGTTTCGCCTTTAAGGCCGATACCGGGGATACGCGCGAGAGCCCGGCCATCCGGGTCTGCCGCGAGCTGGCTTCCGAGCACGCAAAGGTGGTGGTGTCTGATCCGCAGGCGCTTGACAACGCCCGACTGGAGCTGCCTGAACTGGCCGACCGGATCGAGTTTGAAGAGGATCCCTACCAGGCCGCCGAGGGAGCGCATGCCATCGCTGTGATGACGGAATGGAAACAGTACAAGGAGCTGGACTACCAGCGGATCTATGATTCTATGGTGCAGCCCGCCTTCATCTTCGATGGGCGCAACATGCTGGATCACCAGGCGCTGTTCGCCATGGGCTTCGAGGTCTATTCCATCGGCAAGGGATATCTGACCCACCTGAAATAGGGTTTACCGGCCAAAAGAAAAAGGCTCCCGTTTTCGGGAGCCTTTTGTGTAGGCCTGGTCCATGACCCCGCGTTGCGATCATGGATCGCGGCTAGCCCTCTCCGGCAACGACATCGATGGTGTTTCCCTCGAATTCAACCCGCTGTCCGGTGCGTATCTTGCAGCGCTTGCGCAGCTCGAGCTGGCCGTCGACGGTGACAAGACCTTGTGCCACCATCGCTTTGCCCTCGCCGCCGGACATCACCAAATTGGTTGCCTTAAGCAGGCTGCAAAGCTCAATGTATTCGTCTCGGAGGGAAAATTCCATCGCTTATCCTGCGGCGGCTTCTTTTTTTAATTTCCTAATCAGTTCAAGGTGTTTATAGGGTGAGCGTCGGCGGTGGTAGAGGGCATCGATTTTCATTTCAAGCGTTTCCCAGTCCTCGGGGGTAGGCGGGGTGTCATAGTCCCACCGATCTTCGTCGGAACGCTTGAACTGCCACTTGATCTTGTCATGTCCAACGAAGGTAATGCGCACTTTGCGTTTGATACGGTTTTCGAGTCTTTCAACCCATTCGAAATCAGCGTTCAAAACGAATCTCCATTTTCAGCCATTGGGGAAAGGCCAGGCCACTTCCAATGAACCGGAAAAAAAAGGGGGGGGGTTATTTTGGATAGAACCAGCGACCTGCTGTGCCGGCAATCAGGCAGATTCCGGCAACCACGACGCCGATGAGGGGAAATAGCAACCGTTGCTGACCTACATGGACATCGATTTCCGCCTGTTTGCCGAGGAAGTAATACAACGCTCCCGATACGGTTAAGGAAATAATCGCGACCCACCACAGTAGGACATTGGGTTGTAAGTGGCTTTTTTTCTGTTTCATAAGCAGAGCCCGATTGAAGTATAAAACCTTCGATCAAATCAAGGAGAAAGGAGTGCTATGTTGCTCTTCTTTACCCAGCCGGTTTTCCCGTCATACTCGATTTCGATCCATCCCTTCGGATCGGATCCCCGTTGCTGTACCAGCGCGGCAAAGGGAACATCAAAGTGGGCGGTGCTTCCTTCAACCGGGCCATACAGCGCCGTCGTTCCCGATGTTACAACCACGGCTTCCGGGGCTCTCCCGAACGGGCCCCAATACCGCCATCCCGCTAGTGCAACAAGCAGCAGGACGGCGGGAATAAGGCTGGCTTTCAGCAGGGGGGAGCGCATGGAGCGCAACAGCAGGGACAGGGTCAGGAGCAATGCCAGCAGCAGGTAGGCGGCGATGATCGCTACAATCCATTCGTGGGACGAAAGGGTGGAAAAAATCCGCCCGGACAGCCCGGTGGCGGGTTCGATAGCTCCGGCGGCATGGAGCGCGAAGTGCAGATTGGCGCGAATGTCGGGATCCCTTGGTGCGTCGTACCACGCATTACGGTAGTGCCAAACGGCCTTTGGCAGATCCCCGTCCTTGAAGTAGGCATTGGCCAGGTTGTAGATCACTTCGGTGTTTTCGACGCCGTTGCTCACCATGTTTTCGTACAGGATGATCGCTTCGGCATTCCGTCCGTCGTCGTAAGCAGTCTGTGCTTTGGCGAACAGATCATTAGACGCGTCGGCGTTAAAGGCCATTCCAAGAACCATTAACAGCATGACCGGAAAACATCTCATAGCTTCATCCTTTCGCATTGCTTCAGTAGGGATGAGCATTCCCGCAACAGGGCCTTCATTTCGTCCTTGGGATCGCCCTCATGGAGCCGGATCCCGTAGCGCCGCTGCTCGATGGCGTTGAAAAGGTGCTCGATGGAGGCGGTCTCGCCCGGGATGCGCGCAAGAACCGTTTGCAGGGTAATTTCGCCGGGCGCAAGGTTGAGGCGGTGGCCGAAGTATTCCGTCAGGGCGCCCCACATGGCCTGGTGGAATGCGGCTTCGTCCTTCGTGTGCAGCGCCCGCTTCGCCAGCTGAATGTTCCGCCGGGCGGTCTTTGGCGCTTTCTGGCGGCGGGCCAGGGCCACGTTGTTGTCCAATACGTTTCTCCATGTCACGCAGATGGAGAGGACGATCAACGCTGCGAGCGGCAGCGCGAGCAGGATCCGGAACGGCGTGGTGCGATACCATGTTTCGTCGTCTTTCATCCGCCATGTCCCTGGGTGCGGCTTGAGATAGGCAATGTCGCGTCCAAGCACCTTCGTTTCCTGCTGGATGGTGCTGGGTCCGGGGGGAATCACCTGCGCTGCGTTCTGCGGGGCGCTTTCAACGGTGATGGGGAAGGGGCCTCGGGTGATGGTTCGGAAATCGGTGGTTTTTGTGTTGAAGTAGGAGAAGGAAATGGCCGGGATGTTCTTGATGCGGTCGGATTTGGGGATGAGCACCTGTTCAAAGCGCACCTCGTTGGGCGTTTGTGTCGGTACGGTGCGAGCATCGTATAGCTTAATGTCGTGGTGGTCTGTGATGCCGGGCGGGATGATCTTTTCAAGGTTGCCCTGGCCGTGTATGCGCATTTTAAGCGTCACCGGTTCTCCCGCCTTCACTTGCTTTGGGCCCACGCTCACATCGAAATCAAGTTCGCCGACCCCTCCGGTGTAGGAGGCCGGCCTTCCCTCCATCGGGACAGGCAGTACTTCCACATCGAGCCGGTTGCATTCGAGCGCGATCGGACGGGTTTCCTGGCGGCCGAAAAAATCGCCGAAGAAGGGATCGTCAAATCCCCACGAGCGTCGTTGCTGCCGCGGTATGACCACTTTGAGCTGCACTTCGGGCCGGAAAGTGAACGTACCGGCGGTGAGGGCTTTGGCCGTGGTGCGGAGGGTATAGAGCGTGAAGATGATTCCGTTGCGTTCTTCGCGTTTGCGATCAACGACCGTCCACTTCAGCTCGCCATCGAGGCCGCTTTCGGGCATACCGCCCTGGATTCCGAACTGGCCGTCAATCTGGGCGCCGTCCCGGATGTAGACCTTGAGCTCAAGGTTGAACGGTTCGTGGACGTAGGGGGTTTCGCGATCGGTCGCGATCGTTGAAAACATGATCTGGGAGATCTGCTGAGCCTCCGGATCGTCCTGCGGCGTTATGACCCGCAGTTGGGTGGTCAGCGTTTTCCGACCGCCATTAAAGGTAGCCATCACGGGCCCGATGGTGTAGTCGCCCGTTTTGAGCGGCGTGATCAGATAGGTATGCGTGACGCTCGAAGACGACTGTCCGTTCGCGAACTGGTACTTGGTTTGGGGCCCCCGGTATTCGATTCGGATGCCATCCACTTCCGGGATGTCGATCGCGGCACCCTTCGCATCGAGATATTCGATCTTAAGGACAGCGCGGTCGAGCAGGCTGATCAGCTCGGGCTCCACGCTCATGCGGACGTCCGCCGCAAAGGCGTTAGCCGCCACGAGAAAGCAACCCATGACGAGAAACAAAAATTTCAGATTTCGAATTTCAAGTTTGCCATTCCCTACGGTCATTGCTTTCGTTCCTCTAGCCTCGCTTCGCGTCAAGTTTCCGTTTCCTACCAATCCTTGTCGACCTCGACGGGCCTTCCCATTACCGGATGCAGCTCGAGGCGCTTGTTTTTCTCTTCCTGCTTCATGGCATCTAGCAGTCGCTCGGCCTCGTCCTGACTCATCTGCTCGGCGCGTGGAGGCTCGGGCTGTTGCTGCTCATCGGCCTGGTCTTGTGGTTCCTGATCCTGCTGCTGATCATCCTGCTGTTGTTCCTGATCCTGCTGTTGATCGTCCTGCTGCTGTTCCTGCTGCTGTTGTTCCTGATCCTGCTGTTGATCGTCCTGCTGCTGTTGATCGTCCTGCTGCTGTTGATCGAGCAGTTCCTTCAGGCGTTTCAGCTTTCCGTCGTCGGGGAATTCGGCGAGCCCGCGTGCCACAAGATTGCTCGCGGCCCCGGCGTCCCCTTGAATGTAGAGGCTTGCGGCGGGATGGAAATAGGCACTATCGGCCGCGGGGTTGTCCGCGACGGCTGCGACGGCCAGGCCCGTGAATATTAAGATGGCTGCCTGTTTCTTCATTCCACCATGTTCAGCGTTGAGAGTTCCCGGACGATCTTCAGCACCTTGCCGTTTTTCTGGATGGTCTCTTCATACTTTTTCTTCAAGTCCGGTTTAATATCGAAGGCGTAGTTTCTTTCATCTGTCCCGGTTGTCAACCGTTGCGCGGCCAGCATGTACTGATAATCATGAATCTGAAGAAGGGACACTTCAAGATCATGCTCCGCTTCCGCGACTGCGCGGGCGAGCAGGTCGAGTCGTTCCCTTACTTTCGGAAGATATTGTTTCGATTCCGCATGGCTTGGATCAATATTCGCCAGGATGTGATCAAACTGCTCGCGCGCCCTGCGGTAGTTGGCCCGGGCGTCCTTTGCATGGTATTCCTGCAGTTGCGATTCGGCCTGATCATAATACCACTTGCCGAGATTATATTCCAGCTTCAGGCGTAACTGCCGGGCGCGCTCGTAGTTTTGCTTTGCGGCGAGGTCCCCGGGATTGAGCAGGATGGCCTTTTCGAACATGTCCACGGACTGGAACGCGCATTCGATCGCCATGCCGATCTGCTCGCTGCCGGTCATGGTGGTCGTCCGGGCCAGCAGGGCGTTACCGCGGTTGAAGTAGGCTTTTGCCTGCAGCGCCAGATCCGTTGTGCGCATGGCCTCGGTGTAGTTTTCTTCCGCCTTTTCGTAATCGCCCAGTCGGTAGTTCGCATTGCCGAGGTTGTAGTTTCCGGTATCCGGGAACTCCAGCACGGTTTTCTCGAGCAGGGGGATTGCATTGCTGTAGTCGCCGGCCTTGAAGGCTTTCAGCCCCATCCGCATTGCCGAACGTGGAGTGTTTTCGGCGTGAACGGTCAAAGCGGTGAAGATCAAAACCACAGCTATGGATGCACGCAATACCATTTGTGATTGGCACTGCACTTCGTTTCGTTGCTTTCCTTCTGGAAAGCCTCGCTTTGCGAGCCGATGGCCGATGGCCGATTTGTGGGTCTGCGACCGCTTTTCTTTTAGAGGCCAACGCCGACGGAGTTCCGAAAATCGGAAATCACAAATCACAAATCGGAAATGAGGACTCATCATTGGCCTCCTCTCTTCGTTGGACGAATGCCTACCTCTAAAGCTAATAAAAGCAAAGAGAGCCCCAAAAACCACTGGAAACGCTCCACCCAGATCTTGGACATACGCGATTCCCGATCTTCGCGCTGCAGCTCGGCGATGCCCTGTTCGTAGATGCGCTCCAGTCCAAAGTCGCCGGGCGCGGACCGGATGTAGAACCCGTCGGTTTCCAGGGCAATCCGTTCGAGCATATCCTCATGGAGCGCGCTCTTTACCACGTTGCCGGCTTTATCCTTCACGAATCCATCCGAGGTTTGGATCAGGTCGCCATCCCGAGTGCCCACACCGATGGCGAACACGCGGATGCCTTCTTCCTTCAGTTTCGGAATCAGGGCGAGGGGATCGCCCGTATGCCCTTCGCCGTCGGAGATCAGGATGATGACCTTGTCGGCCTGGGTTTCCTCCGCCTTCTCGAAACTTTCCATCGAGGTGTCGAGTGCCTGGAAGAGATCCGTTCCGCCGATCGGAACAATCCCCGCGTAGACATCGTCGAGCATCATCAGGAAGGCGGCATAGTCGATGGTCGTGGGGCATTGAAGGAACGCATCACCGGCAAAGGCCACCAAACCGATCCGGTCACCGTGCAGTTCCTTAAGCAGGTCGCGTACGCCCCATTTCGCCTGCTGCAACCGGTTCGGCTTGATGTCCTGCGCCAACATGCTCTTGGAGGTGTCGAGCGCAACAATGATGCTCAGTCCCCTTTGCTGTACCTTTTCCCACTTAAAGCCCCATTGCGGCCGGGCCAGCGCAACGATGCACAACGCCAGCGCCAGTATACGGAGCAGGTTGCGCAGGCGCAGGCGCCTGGAGGAATAGCCGGGAAGCATCGTCGACCACCGCTCCCGCCCGGCCATGCCAGCAAGCAGCTTGGTGCGTCGGCGAATCATAAAGCCGGAGACGATGAAAAGCGGGATTAAAGCCGCCAGCCACATCAAAATATCTGGATCATTCCATTTCATTTTCTTTGACGAGTGAGCCGTAAGGCGTGACCTTTTTCACGTTTCACGTGTCACGGCAACCTTCCCAGTTTTGTTAATGCCAACAGTTGTTCCAATCCCAACAGGAGAATACCCGCAACCATCCATCCCGCGGCAGTTTCCTCGAAGCGGGTATAGCTCTCGACCTCGATCTCTGTTTTTTCAAGCTGGTCGATTTCTGTGTAGACCTCGGTCAGGGTTTCGAGATCGCGTGCCCGGTAGAATTGCGCGCCGGTTGTTTTTGCGATCTTCTTCAGGGTGGTTTCATCCACTTCCTGCCGCTGCATGAAGAATCCGGTACGCGCACCGCCGGCGCCAATGGTATAGATCTTGATGCCTAGTGCTTCGGCCGCGCTTGCCGCGTTTTCAGGGGAAAGGGTGCCGGAGTTGCTGGCCCCGTCCGTGAGCAGGATGATGATCTTGCTCTTGGCTTCGCTATCGCGCAACCGGTTGACGGCGGAGGCGATGCCATCGCCAATGGCGGTTCTTCTTCCATCGAGCATGCCGGTATGCAGACTGTCCATCCGCTGTACGAGCCATCCATGATCCAGCGTAAGCGGGGCGACGGCATAGGGGAGGCTGGCAAAGGCCACCATGCCGATCCGGTCGTTCGGACGCTTGTCCAGGAAGCGCTCGATCACATCCTTGGATGCATCCAGCCGGCTCATGCGCCGGTTTAGTTTTTGGAAATCCATCGTTTGCATCGATTCCGACAGGTCAACGAGCAGGATCATGTCGACCGCCTCCGTGCGGATACGGCTGTCTGCCAGGCCGCGTTGCGGCCGGGCAAGTGCCACCACGAGGCAGGCGAGCCCTGCCGCAAAAAGAATCGGAAGGAGGGGTTGAATCCGTACGCGCCAGCTTTTTTCCAATTCCTGCAGGATGGGTCCGCTGCTGAACTGCATGGAGGAGCGGCGTGCAAGAAAATGGCGCAACCAGACCAGCGCAGGAACCGCCAGAAGCAACAATAACAGGATGGGATGAGCGAATTGCATTAGTAATTTCCGACTTCCGATTTCCGATTTTTGATTTCCGGGACGGCTTCGCCGACCATTTTTGTTTCTTCCACAAACTGCATGGTGGTGTGGAAGGCGGATTCCATGGTGGTGCGGTCAGGATGGCCTTTGGCGAATTTGACCATGTCGGCCTGCCGCATGAATTCCTGCAGGATATTGCGCTGTCCGCCGTTGAGTTCCGGCGACCGGCTCAGCTCTTCGACAATCTCTTCGGTGGTTTCATCGGGTGCGTTGAGGTTGAACCGGCCTTCGAGGTAGGTGCGGAGGATCAGTGAGAGTTCGGTATAGAAGGGCTTGCACTCGTCCTGCTCCAGCAGGCCCTTGTTCATGAGCAACTGAAGTGCCTTTAAAGCGATGACATGCGGGGGAATCGGGGGGGCCGCTGGCATCAAGGTCGCTCGGGTCTTCCACAGCTTGGAGGTCATCAGGCCCACGAGAAAGGCGATGGCGGCAGAACCCAGTACGACCCAAATCCATCGTGGCATTCTACCGGAGAGCTTTTGAACAGGTTTGATATCGGCGAGTTCCGAGGGGGCCTTCCCGGACAGCGAGGATTCGACATGCAGCACAGCGGCCGGGAAGTTGGTCGTGAAAGTTTTGTCATTCAAGGTGTACACCATGTCATTGGTCGAAACCGGGTGCTCGCCGAGACGGAACGATGAAATCAAATAGCGGGTTTCGGATTGAATCAGGCCGTCTTCGCGAGGAATATTTTCCCAATCGCGTTTGAGCAAGACGATGTCCTTTTCGCGTCCGATCTCCGGAAGTTTCAATACCCCATTGGTGGGATAGTATGCCGTGACCACCAGCTCGACCGGATCGCCCACCAGGATCGTTGCGCGATCAATGGCATATTCCACCGTCAGCCGGTCCTGCGGATAGGCTTTGGACTCTTCCTTTTTGCATCCAAACAAGGACAGGACGATTAGTGGAATTAAAATGTGATTTGGCCTGGGCATTTTAATTAACCGCTAAAGAACGCAAGGTACGCAAAAATCGGCGGAGCAAGGCTGGCTAGTTTGTTGATTTCTTTTTGGGAGACGCTCTTGGCGAACTTCTTAATATAGAATTTGTATGAACCAAAGTTGATCAGGAGCCCGTGTTCAAATTTTGCCCCCTTTAGATAGTTGAGTAGCTGGGCTATGTGGACGTCGCTCACGGCTTTGCAGGCCTTTAGCTCGATAATCAGGAATCCTTCCACCAAAAGGTCTGCATAATATTCTCCGATCTCAACTCCATTTTCGTCGTACACTATGACTTGATGCTGTTGTTTCACATCCATCCTCATTTTTCTCAACCGATGGGCCAGCGCGTTTTCGTAGACTTTTTCAAGGTAACCGGTTCCATGATAACGATGAATCTCATAAGCGGTTTCTCGGATCCGATTGCACAGCTTCATAACCTCTGTTGTATCCATTCCAGATCTCCTGTCTTGCGTTCCTTGTGTTCTTTCGCGGTTAAACTTATCTGCGTTGGGCGCGTTGGCGGAAGAACTTGATGAATTGCTTTTCATAGGGTTCGCCGGCGAAGAGGCGGACCGTGTCGATACCGGCCCTGCGATGCAGCTCGTCGATCGTCTCGGAGCGGCGAGTCTGTTTGAGCGCCAGCTGCTCGCGTACCCTGCGGCTCGAGGTGTCGACCAGTACCTTTTCACCGGTTTCCGCATCGTGCCAATTGACGATGCCGACATCCGGCCACGCGATTTCGCGTTTGTCTCCGATGACGACGCTGATGAAGTCATGTCGGCGGGCGGTGACTTTCAGCAACTTTTCATATTCATCGTTGAAGATGAAGTCACTGATCAGGAAGGTGACGTTCTTGCGGGTACTGACATGATTCAGGTAGTCGAGGGCCGGAACGATCCGGGTTCCCTTGCCTTGCGGCTTGTGCGCGAGCATTTCCCGGACGAGCCGGAGCACATGGCGCGTACCTTTTTTCGGGGGAATGTATTTTTCAACCTCCTCGGCAAAGAGGATCAGGCCGATGCGATCGTTGTTGCGGATAGCGGAAAACGCGAGCACGGCGGCGACTTCGGCGGCAAGATCGCGCTTGAGCTGCGTTCCGCTGCCGAACAGGTTGGATGCGCTGACATCCACCACGAGCATGACCGTCATCTCGCGCTCTTCCACAAATTTCTTAATGTGCGGCGAGCCGGTGCGGGCGGTTACATTCCAGTCGATGGAACGGATGTCATCGCCGGGCACATACTCGCGCACTTCGTCGAACTCCATGCCGCGGCCCTTGAAGGTGGAATGGTATTGCCCCGCAAACACGTCGTTGACAGCATGCTTGGTGGTAATCTGAATCCGGCGAACCTTCTTCAGCAGCTCTTTATGATCGATTTCGGACATGGTTTTTTTAGCCACGAAAGCACGCAAAGCACTCAAGGAATTTCTTTTTGTGGTCTTTGCGTGCTCTTGTGGCGATCATTCAGTTGCTATGGGACTGGGATTTCAGAGAGAATCTTCTCGATTAAATCTTCGCTGGTCAGCTCCTCGGCCTCGGCTTCGTAGGAGACAATAACGCGATGGCGCAGGACGTCGGTTGCAATGGACTTCACGTCCTGCGGCGTGACGTAGCCGCGGCCCTGCATGAAGGCGTGCGCCCGCGCGCCCATGGTCAGGAAGATGGTTGCGCGCGGCGAGGCGCCGTATTGGATGTATTCGGCCAGGTCGAGGTTGTACTTTGCGGGCTCGCGGGTGGCGAAGACGATGCTGAGGATGTAATCCTTAATCTTTTCGTCGATGTAGATTTCATCTACCACCTCCCGCGCCTTGATGATTTCATCGGGATGAAGGACTGCGTTGACCGGAATTTCGGTGACGGAGTGTGCCATGCGGTCGAGGATGCGGCGCTCCTCTTCGATGGTGGGGTAGCCGACCTTGAGTTTGAGCATGAAGCGGTCGACCTGCGCTTCGGGGAGGGGATAGGTGCCCTCCTGTTCAATTGGGTTTTCCGTGGCCATTACGAGGAAGGGCCTGGGGAGTTTGAAGGTTTCGTCGCCGATGGTTACCTGCTTTTCCTGCATGGCTTCCAAAAGAGCTGATTGTACTTTGGCGGGGGCCCTATTGATTTCATCTGCCAAAACAAAGTTCGCGAAAATCGGTCCCTTTTTAATCATGAAATCATTCTCTTTCATGTTGTAAATCATCGTACCAACAACATCTGCAGGTAATAAATCTGGAGTAAACTGCAC
>CAXMPN010000061.1:0-394 GCA_964195195.1 Pontiella sp.
CACCTGCAAGAGGAGGAGGGACGCCCTGAATGGACCAATCAGCTGGTTCCGTAACTGAATATTCGCTGCCCGTATAGTCCGTATATTCAAAGAATATCTGATCAACAGCGGATTGCACGGGACCCAAATTGGAGAAGAGCAAAACCGCACTTGTGGTGTCGGATGAAACAACTTCCATGGTCAACTGACTCGCCACACTCTGATACCCAGCATTGGTATAAGAGGTAATTGGG
This sequence comes from Pontiella sp., assembly GCA_964195195.1. Classification (GTDB taxonomy): domain Bacteria; phylum Verrucomicrobiota; class Kiritimatiellia; order Kiritimatiellales; family Pontiellaceae; genus Pontiella. The sequence goes on from CAXMPN010000061.1 coordinate 234, forward strand.
TCAAATGTGTACACATTAGCTCTCGCTGACAGCGAGGCCGCCATTAATACAACTGTTATTAGTATTACACGTTTCATGATCATGATTACCTTGTTCGAAGTTGAAGTATTGATACTCCTAATTAAAAATTATGTCAACAAAATTGTACTCTATAGTTACTA
>CAXMPN010000061.1:404-11023 GCA_964195195.1 Pontiella sp.
CAGGCTGTAATTAGATGAATTTCGGCAAGGAATGATGAATCGGATATTTAGAAATCGGACAGTTTTGTAGTGCCACCTTTTCGGTCTGCCAGTCACTTTGACCCATTTTAAAAGGTTAGTGGCTCGTCTGGGTGGAAGCCTTGCAGATCTGAGCTAGGGACGGACCGGCGGGCCGAAGCGGAGCGAAGACGGCCAGATTGAAGATCCGGAAAGACCGAAGGGAATGGCATAGCGCCCTGCACATGATGCCGATCATCGGTATGGGGCCATGCACAAAAAAGAGTCAGCCCCGTATTCTATGGAATCATCCGATATTCCGGTGCAAAACAAAACATCTCAAAAACGATAATTCAGTGTATTTTGCGAAATTTAACCAATAAATATAGGGGTTTGTGAAAACATTAAAAAATGTATCCACATTGCTGTTTACAATCATGACTAAAATGGTACTGTATCTGCTCATTTCACAATAAAAATTTAACACGCTAAGGAGTATAGTAATGGTAAAGATTGGTCAGCAAGTGCCTGATTTCTGTATGTCGGCCTACCACAATGATGAGATTAAAGACATTAATCTGTCCGATTTCAGTGGAAAATGGGTGGTTTTGGTGTTTTACCCTGCCGACTTCACGTTTGTCTGCCCGACGGAACTCGAAGATGTTGCTGCGCTTTACCCGAAGTTCCAGGCCGCCGGCGCGGAAGTGATCAGCGTCAGCACTGATACCGCTTTTGTTCACAAGGCGTGGCACGACACTTCCGAAGCCATAGGCCAGGTGAAGTACTACATGGGTGCCGATCCTTCCGGCGAAGTAAGCCGCCTGTTCGGAGTGTATCTCGAGGAGCAGGGATTGGCGTTGCGCGGATCTTTCATCATCGACCCCAATGGTATCCTCAAGACCTCTGAAACCCACGATCTTGGCATTGGCCGCAGCGCCACGGAAGCGCTTCGAAAGCTGGGTGCCGCAAAATTTGTACACGAAAATGGCGATCAGGTTTGCCCTGCAAACTGGACGCCGGGTGCCGATACCCTCACGCCGGGTCTCGACCTCGTAGGAAAAATCTAACTTCCCCTGGTTAGTTAACACCCCACCCCATGGGGGCGTCCCGCAACGGGACGCCCCCAATTTTTTTGCTGCCTACGTACCGGAATGAGGATTTTGTTGAAAATGACTACGCAGGGGGTATGCTTATTCAGCCTAACGAGTGATTTTTTACCAATGATGGAGCTGACGAATGCGTCTGTTGGCAACAATGACCGCCCTGTCCATAGCGATCGCGGTGCTGTCCGGGTGTTCGAAACGGATGGACGAAATGGGCCTGTCTTTTTCAGGCTCAACCACCGCCGAACAGGTGCACCTACTGATCGATGAAACATGGGTGGATGCTGCGGGGAAACGTCAGATCGATCAGGAAATCTTCGATTCGGTATTCGACATCATCGACGATGCAGAAGCGTTTATTCTTATTGATTTCTTTCTGGTCAACGATTTCCTTTATGAGCCGGGCCCCTGCTTGCGTCCGCTCAGTCAGGAGCTGATGGACCGGCTGGTAGCGAAACGGAAAACCGATCCGGATGTGCGGATTGTGTTCATCACGGATCCGATCAATACGGTCTACGGTTCGGTCGAATCACCCCGGTTCAGGGCATTGGAGCAGGCCGGCGTCGATGTGGTGTGGACGGATCTGGATCGGTTGCGCGACAGCAATCCGCTCTATTCTAAACCGTGGCGGCTGCTGGTAAAGCCCTGGGGCACGGGGCCGGGAGATGGTGTGGAGAATCCGTTGGGAGACGGGCGTATCTCGATACGCAGCATGCTGAAGTTGCTCAACTTCAAAGCCAACCACCGTAAGATGGTGGTGTCGGAGAAATCGGTTCTGGTTACGACCGCCAATCCCCATAGCGCAAGCAGTGCGCACTGGAACGTGGCATTGCGTATCGATGGAGCGGGGAATGATTTGGCCTGCGAGGCGGAGGCCGCCATTATGCGCATGTCAGGGAGCGATGCTCTTATGCCTACTGCTGGAGGGACGGCATCCCCGCCGTCCATGGTCGCCGGGGACATCGACCCTCCAGGTCGTTACAAACTGGAACTAATGACCGAACGAAAGATCAAGGACAAGGTTCTCGAGTTGCTGAATGGTGCGGAAGAGGGCGACCACATCGACTTGGCCATGTTCTATTTTTCAGACCGCGATGTGATCAAAGCGCTGATCAAGGCCCGAAAGCGGGGTTGCCGCGTTCGGGTAATCCTTGATCCGAACAAGGATGCGTTCGGCCGCACCAAGAACGGCATTCCCAACCGGCAGACGGCGGCAAAGCTGGTCAGGGCAGGGATTCCGGTGCGATGGGCCGATACGCATGGCGAACAGTTTCACGTCAAGATGTTGTATGTTGAGGATGCCGATCATGTGGCCACGCTGATGCTGGGTTCCTGCAACTTTACCCGTCGCAACATGGATAATTTCAATGCCGAGTGCAATGTGGTGACTACCGCCCCGAGTGATGAGGCGGCCATGGTACGTGCGAACGAAGCGTTCAACCGATGGTGGACGAATCCCGAAGGGCGAACCTACACGACGGACTACGCCACCTACGAGGATCCGTCCCTGCGCCGAAAGCTCCGGGCATGGCTGATGGAGGCTACGGGTTTGAGCTCGTTCTAAGCACGCGACCCTTTTGAATTAGGCATTACTCATTACTTCCAATACATTTCAATGTGGTTTATCAATACACGCACTTCCGAAAGGGGAAACGAATGAAACGATCGAATCTAATGGTGGGCTTGCTAAGTGTGCTGGTGGTCTTTGCCGTGGCTGCTGCGTTCAAGGTCGCCTACAGTGTGGTAATTCCACTGATGATTGCCTGGCTGCTCTCGTACATCTGCGGGCCGGTGGTGAACTATCTGGTTCATAAAAAGGTGCCGCTGGGCCTTGCGGTGTTCGCGGTGCTCGTGCTGGTGCTCTTCGTGTGCTATTTCTTCGGCATATTCCTTAGCGGACGGGTGAGCGATGTGCTGGCCCAGTCGCCCAAGTACGTTGCGCAGCTCAACACCATCTATCATGATGCCGTCTCAAACCTGGACCTGCCCGAAGACTACCTGGCCGGCTTCAACTGGGCGGAAAAACTGGGGCCCAAGCTCGCCAGCCTGTCCGCATCGGTCGCCATCTATATGGGAAACTTCCTCGGAAAATTGCTGTTGGTTCTGATCTTTCTGGTCTTCATGCTGTTGGGCAAGCCCTACTTTAAGTACAAGGTCGAACGGGCCTTCCCGCCGGAGCGCGCGGAAACCTTCTCGACCATGACGGCTTCCATTTCCAAACAAATCGGCCAATATCTGGTCGTTAAAGTGGCGATCAGCGGCACAACCGGGGTATTGGTCTGGCTGAGCCTGACCCTTCTCGGTGTGGAATTTGCGCTCACCTGGGGTGCACTGGCCTTCTTTCTTAATTTTATCCCCAGCATCGGTTCGATCCTGGCTTCGATCCCGCCGATCCTGCTGGCCATCGTCCAGTTCTACCCTTCTGTATGGATGCCGGTTGTCACGGCCATTCTCTTGCTGCTGATCCAGATGACGATGGGCAATGTCATCGAGCCGAAGATCATGGGCGACCATTTGAACCTCAGCCCCGTCGTTATCCTGCTCTCGCTGGTCTTTTTCGGCTGGATGTGGGGCATCGTCGGTGCGTTGCTATCGGTTCCGATCGCCGCCGCCATCAAGATTTTCTGCGAGAACGTCGAAGCGCTCAAGCCAATCAGTATCCTAATGGGATCGGGAAAAAGCTTCATGAAGGATATGCAGGAGACCCAAGGGAAGTAACCATGTATCTGCCGAACCTGTTTGAGCGAAAGGAAGTCCGCGAATCGATCCGGCTAGCACTCAATGAAGACCTGGGCGATATCGGGGTGGATGTCACATCCGAATCCCTCGTCCCCCCGGAAGCCGTCGCTGAGGCGCATTTGGTGGCGCGCGAAAACTGCATCATCTCAGGCGTCGCGGTCGCCAGGGAGGTGTTTACACAGATCGATCCGAGTCTGGAGTTCGAAGAGTGCGCCGTCGATGGAAATCCGATGGAAGCAGAAACCGTCTTGCTCATCATTCGCGGATCGGCCAAGAGCATTCTCACCGGCGAACGCACGGCCCTCAATTTTATGCAACGCATGTGCGGCGTCGCCACCATTACGGCGGAATACGTCAAGGCGGCCGGCCATCCGGAAGTGGATATCCTGTGCACCCGGAAGACCACGCCGCTGCTGCGCCCGTTCGAAAAATATGCCGTCTGCTGCGGCGGCGGGGTGAACCACCGCTACGGCCTGTTCGACGCGGTGCTCATCAAGGACAACCATCTTGCATCGTGGGAGCGAACCCACGGCACCGGTGTGGGCGAAGCGGTCGCCACGGCACGGGCTCGGTATCCCGAACTGAAGATCGAGGTTGAGGTGGACACGATCGAACAGCTCAGCGAAGCGCTCGAAACCCGTCCGGACTGGGTGCTGCTCGACAATATGCCCCCGTCGGTGCTGCGTGAATGCGTCGGCCTCTGCAAAGGGATTTGCCGGTCCGAGGCTTCCGGAGGTATCAACCTCAAGACGATTGGCGAGATTGCCCAGACCGGCGTCGATGCCATCTCCATCGGAGCTCTGACCCATTCCGCACCGTCCATTGACCTCGCCATCGATTTCGTATGACCGCGCTCGTCATAGACATTGGCAATACCAGCACATCGGTCGGCTACTACCGTAACGGCAAGGTGAACGGTGTCGGTATGTGTACATCGCGTTTCAAGGATGCCGAAACGATTGTTCCGCTCATCACCGCAAAGCCGGTAGATCGCGTGGTCATTTCTTCGGTCGTTCCACCCGTAAAGACGCGCTGGAAGAAAGTACTGAAGGGCGCCGGCCTTCCGGATCCTTTGTTTGTCTCGCACGCCCTTGAGCTTGGGGTTTCGGTGGATTATCCACATCCCGAACGGATCGGTGCCGACCGGCTGGCCAACGCTGCGGCGGCCGCGAAATTCATGGGAACGCCTTCCGTCGTGTGCGATTTCGGTACGGCGCTGACCTTTGACGTGCTGGACGGGAAGCGCGGCTATATCGGCGGGATCATCTGCCCTGGACTGCCGCTGATGTTCGACTACCTGGCTGAAAAGACCGCGTTGCTGCCGCACGTCGAACCTTCCAGAACCAACGCCGTAGTCGGCCGGAATACAACGCAGGCGATGCAGATCGGTGCCCGGCTGGGTTACCGCGGCATGGTCCGTGAAATCCTTTCGGCCTTGAAATGCGACCTTAAAGCAAAAACGCTGCCGGTATGCTGTACCGGCGGCTATGCCGGGTGGATCTTCAAGGACTGGGATGTGGCGGCCATCATCGATCCGAAACTCACCTTGAAGGGCCTTGGCATCATCGGCGAGCTGAACGCATAGCCTCCGGTCGACTCTGTCATCCTCGCCACGAATCAGATAGGGCGGAGCAGGGTGCGGGATGGGCGGAAGTCAGGCGTGGCCCAGATCGGCCAGAGCCTTAATGGCGGCTTGGCGTTCGGCTTCGCGCTTGCTCCCTGCGGTGGCTTTCCACGATTGACTACAGGCCTTTACCTCTATGGTAAAGAGGCGGTCGTGTTCGGGGCCGGCGATATCGGTGGTTTCGTAAGCTGGGATACCAAAGCCGTGGCTCTGGGCGTATTCCTGCAACGTGCCCTTGGGGTTGCTCTTGACCGAAGCGGACTTAAAATTCTCAAGTTCCGGAAGAAACACCTGCGTGAAGATCTTGTTCACAGCGCGTGCACCACCGTCGATCCATGCCGCGCCGATGATCGCCTCGACGGCATCGGCAAGATTAGAGGCGCGTTTGGCTCCGCCGTTCAACTCCTCGCCGCGGCCAAGACGGAGAAATTCATTGATGCCGATTTGCGAACCGATCTGTGAGAGCTTGCGATCCTGGGTCAGTCGGCTGCGGAGCTTGCTCATGTCGCCCTCACGCGCATCGCGATGGGTCTTGAAAAGGTGTTCAGCGACAATGAGGCTGAGCACGGCGTCGCCGAGGTATTCCAGCCGCTGGTTGTCATCCTCGGTAGAGCGATCTTCGTAGCGGAAGGAGGGGTGCGTGAGCGCAAGTTCGAGCAGGGCCTTCTTCCTGAAACGGTAGCCGATGGCCTGTTCGAGTTTGCGGTAGGTGAGTTTCATTAAAACGGGGCAGCGGTTCCGATTTTGGTGTTGATGGCCGCTTCGGCGATGGAGCGTCCATCGATGAGCTTGGGCTGCAGGCGAGGGCGCCAATGGCGGCGGCGGCTCTTGACGAGCAGCTGGTGGCCCGGCAGGAATTCCATCTTAGAGAAAATCCAAAGAAGGGGGTAGGCGAGCCCTGCCAGGCTGTACAGGCGGCGGTAACGGTAGAGCAGATCCTTCTCCACTTTTTTCTTCACCATCCAGTAGTAGTCTTGCAAAAGGGACTTTTGGACCACCTCTCCGATGGCCGTGGCTGATTCGAGCAGGCCGTTAGAGTAGGTGATAGTTTCCGGCACATCGAAGCCGTCCTTGAGGATGTGGAACAGCTCCCCGACCTTGTAGCCATTCCGCCGCTGGCCTTTGGCGATCGGCGATGTGTCGAATGCGCGCTGGAGCAGGGCGACCAGGCTGACCGGCACGCGGCGCGTTTCGCTAATGATGACCCATCCATCATTTTTCAGTACGCGGTGGCATTCGTGGATGAATTCGTTGTCGTCGGTAATCCCCTTCAGCGCGTCGACGATGATGACACGGTCAAACACATGATCCTCGAACGGGAGTTTTGCGTTTTCGACGAGGGTGATGGGCTCGTTGATGGAATAGTTCAGCGACAACACAGCGGCTTCGGTGGCGACTGCGGTTTTCCAGCTACCGCCCAGTGCGCGCAGGCTCGCGCTGATGATGCCGTCGCCAGCACTGATTTCGAGGCATTGCAGGTTCGGGACTTTTCCGGTCAGTTCGGTAATTCGATCCAGCTTGCGTTGACGACGGATGGACCGGGCAAAAAGCTTTTCCTGCCAGTTCCTGATTTCCGCATCCAAATTAATATCCGTTTCACTCATAGTTGTCGGGGAATATAGGAACGGTAGGAGGGGGTTTAAAGACTATTCATGGCCCAAATTCCGGAGAGGCTTACTCTTTTGGTCACGATGCCGTCCATTTACCTCCTCAAGCTGCCCGACCAGTATCTCGATCTTATCGCCTCGGTCAGTGCCGTGGCATCGCGGGTCTTGTCGCGCGGTTCCTGGCGTAGCAGCGGATTAATACAGAACAAGCATCCGATATCGCAGCCGTCCTGCGCCTTCAGGAAACCTCGCGTGCGATCGCCAAAACTGGAAATGGTAAAGGTGTCGGCTTCTATGCCGCCGGTAGAGATGCTGACGGGCATGGCCAGCGAGTCCATCTGTTCGGCGAGGCACGTGTAAACACGGAGCATAACGGCACCGTGTTTCAACTAACAACCTTCCGGATTTTTCCTTTTCAACATATACGAAATAAGACATCTTTAAAATATACTGATAAAATTAGTATGATAGCAGGGTGTTTTCCGGGCGATCAGGTGTGAGGGGAATGAGGATGCTGCAAAAAAAGGCGATCGTATTGGCTGTGCTCGTCGGTTTACTTCTAGGAACGGGTGCTTTTACCTTCAAGTATGCCGAAGGCTTGTCCTACTTCAGCACCGATCCGAAGGCGTGCGTTAATTGCCATATCATGACACCGCAGTATGATTCATGGCAAAAATCGAGCCACCATGCCGTTGCCACTTGCGTCGACTGCCATCTTCCACACACGTTCCTAGCCAAGTACATGGCGAAAGCCGAGAACGGCTACCACCATTCCAAGGGGTTTACGCTGCAGGACTTCCATGAGCCCATCATGATCAAAGAAAAGAATCAGCGGATTCTTCAGCATAATTGCGTCGAGTGCCACGATGACATGGTGCATGAGCTGTTCCGACGGGATGTCACTAATCCGGATGCGGTGAGCTGCATCCACTGCCATGCCTCGGCGGGGCATGGTACGTTGCCCACCAGCTTTGGCGGGGGAGATCGAGGAGAAGAAAGAGAAAGGAAAGGCCATGAGTGAGTTGAACAAAAAGCGGGGAAGTATCGGGCTGTTCATCGGTTTGGTTGTGATTATTGCCATCGCTACTGCGGCCGTGGTTGCGCTGCTGACTAATATATTCGAGCGAAAGGCCGAGACCAGGAATCCCTATGTCCGGCTGGTCGAAGTCACTGAAGACACAACCGATCCGGAGGTTTGGGGCAAGAACTGGCCCAAGCAATACGACTCCTACAAACGAACCGCCCTTGCCACTCGTACCCGTTTCGGTGGACATGGCGGCAGCGAGGCCCTGCCCGAGGAAAAAATCGAACGCGATCCGTGGCTCAAGCGCATGTTTCTCGGTTATGCCTTCTCGATCGACTACCGCGATCGTCGCGGCCATGCCTACATGCTGCAGGACCAGGAGCAGACCGAACGTCAAACCAAGCCGCAGTCGGGTTCATGCATGCACTGCCACGCCTCCATCATGCCGGTTTACCGCGAACTCGGCGACGGCGATGCGCTGGCTGGCATGAACAAGACCCATGCGATGCCTTACCAGGAACTTACCCAAATGGTACACGATATGGGGCACGCTCATCCGGTATCCTGCGTCGACTGCCACGATCCGGACGATATGCAGTTACGCGTTACCCGGCCGGCTTTCATTGTGGGCATTCAGAAGCTCGCTGAATCCGACGCACCGGTCCCAGCCATTCCGTCCATCGATATCTGGCGGCAGGGGCCACGCGACCAGCCTTACGATCCGAACGAGGATGCGACCCGCGGTGAAATGCGTTCGTTCGCTTGCGGGCAGTGCCATGTGGAATACTATTGCTCCAGTGCCATGCCGCTCACATTCCCCTGGAGCAATGGGTTGGCCATGGAAAACCTGGAGCAGGAGTGGAACGAGACCAAATTACCCGATGGAAGCCGTTTCTTTGACTACAGGCATAAGGAATCCGGTGCAGAAATTCTCAAGGCCCAGCATCCGGAATTCGAGCTGTGGAGTCAGGGCATCCATGCCCGCAGCGGCGTTTCCTGCGCAGACTGCCACATGCCGTACCAACGCGATGGAGCCTCCAAAGTTTCAGATCACTGGGTGCGCAGCCCGCTGCTGAACGTCAATCGCGCCTGCCAGACCTGCCACCATATCCCGGAGGCTGAAATCCTGGCCCGCGTCGACTCCATTCAGCAGAAAAACTATGATCTGCTCGAGCGCGGCGGTGCGGCCCTGATGGATCTGCTCGACGCCGTTGAAGCGGCTAAGAAAGCTGGAGCAACGGCTGAGCAACTGAAGCCTGCTCTAGAGTTTCAACGCAAGGCGCAGTGGCGGCTTGACTACATAGCCGCCGAAAACTCCATGGGCTTCCATGCCCCGCAGGAGGCGGCCCGGATACTGGGCGAGGCCGTTGACTATGCCAGACAGGGTCAGGTCGAAGCATTGAAACTCGCGAAGTAGCATCCATCTTCGATGGAGCCGTGCCAGAGAGCGTCCGTAAATCCGGGCGCTTCTTTCGTTATGGCATTACCAACTGGACGAATGCCTTGGGTTCTGAAAAAGTGGCCAGGTAGTATGATTTTTACAATGTACGAGGAGATGGAATGAAACAGGAAGATGTACTCAAGCTGTTCGAGGATACTGGCGCATTACTGAACGGCCATTTCGAACTGCGGTCCGGTCTGCACAGTAATCGGTTTTTCCAGTGCGCCCTGGTGCTGCAGTATCCGCGCATTGCCGGGCAGCTCTGCGAGGCGCTGGTGGAAAAAATGAAGCAGGATTTAAAGGATTTGGAGGTCGATACGGTGATTGCACCGGCGATGGGCGGCATCACGATCGGTCATGACGTTGCGCGGGCCCTGGGAGTCCGCTTTATTTTTGTTGAAAAGGAAAACAATGAACTGCAGCTTCGCCGCTTCAAAATAAGGGAGGGCGAGCGGTTTTTGCTGGCCGAGGATGTGGTGACCCGCGGGGGTCGAGTGCAGGAAACCATCGATATCGTCAAGGCGCACGGCGGCGTGGTGAAGGCCATCGGCATTCTGGTGAACCGCAGCGGCGGGAAGGCCGCGTTCGAAGCGCCGCTGGTAAGCCTGCTGAATATCGAGCCGGTGACCTACGATCCCGACGATTGTCCGCTCTGTCGAGAGGGACTGGAGCTGGTGCATCCGGGCAGTAAATAAATCACTGCATCGCTTTGACTTGTCGGATCGGAAGGAGTAGTTTTCGACGCTTGTTTTTAGAAAATATAGAGGAGGTTGCCGTGTCGCATCCGTTGGAACCGATTGTCGCTTTGCAGAAGAAGGATCGTAGACTTATTAAGATCATGCGGGAAGTCCACGATATTCCCCAGCGAAAGAACGATATCGAGGCGCAATTGGGCGGTTCGAAACAGAAACTGGAAACCGCGCTCGACAGCAAAAAACACACCGAGGCAACCCTGAAGGAAATGGAACTCGAGGTCGAAGTTTGCAAGGAAAAGGTCACCAAGTATAAGACCCAGCAAATGGAAGCCAAAACGAACGACCAATACCGTGCTTTCGTTAAGGAAATCGGAGCGGTCGAAGCCGAG
>CAXMPN010000062.1:0-10450 GCA_964195195.1 Pontiella sp.
TGGGTTTTCCGCCCGTCCGCGAGCAGGAAGACTTTGGCTTCTTCCAGTAGCTCCGGCGACTGGCCGCAGAATAGCCACGGCAGGTAGCTCAGTGATTGTTCCGGTATTTTTTTCTGAATGACCGGATAGTGGGCTTTCAGCCAGTCGAGGACCAGCCGCCGGTTCTGGTCGCTGTCTGTGAGGCTGTACGGAATACTGCCGAATTGATGAGGCGGGACCGCATCGCTGATTGAATAGTCGAGCGCCTTTTTCATCAGCTCCGGATCACGGAATCCGGACAACCCATTCAGATAGTGGGCCTTTTCAATGGGGATGCTGGATGCCTCGTATCTTTCGGCATAGGCATTGAATAGTTCCGCAGCCCCGTTCATGGCGGCCAGTCGAAGGAAGAGCTGGGCCAGCGATGGATCGACGGAGTAGGGATCGTCCATGTAGGCCGTGGCCTGATCCTTTGCCAATGCCAGTATTTCCGGGTCCTTGCAGCGCCAGCCCAGTCCGCTGATCAAACCGGAGCGCAGCTGTTCCGACAGCGCATGCTCGCCATCCACTCTTTCAATGCCGACTTTCTCCAGCATCGGACTAAAGACGGTGAAAAGAAATGCGCCGTAGGCCTCGTCGAGGTCTGGAGGAATGGTCCCGATGCTAAACCCGTCCAGGTAGCCCACAACGGATTGCCGGACTTCCGGCGAGGGATCGGTTGAAAACGAGGCGAGAATTTCAAGATAGCGGTCTGCCGGAATTGCTCCGGCGGAGAAGAGGGATTCGAGGTTCCTGATGAATCCTATGCGGTTGCGGATACCCAGTTCGGATACCTGGTCGGCGAGTTCGTCCATTTGTTCCGGGGGCAGTGTCCAGCGGTAGTATCCTTTTTCATCGGCATTGGGATAGAGCCATGCCACAGGATGATCGAGCTGGAAGGTTTGCGATTCTTTATGCAGCAGTACTTTCTGAATACGGATCGTTTTTCCGTCAAAATATTTGATCGCTACCGGCACGGTCCACAACGGATTTCCCTGAAGTTGGGTTCCATATAGGGCATATCGCAGCTGAGTGATCCGGATGGTATGGCCGCCGAGCGGGTCGATTTCAAGGAACGGAATGCCCGCCTGGTTGACAAAGCTCTTCATGATGGCCAGCACATCGCTTTCGGCAACGGTTGAAAGCGATTCGGCCAGGTCGAAGGCATCGGCATGGCCCCACGCGCGGTCGTTCATGTAGTGCACCATGCCTTGGCGGAATGCTTCTTCGCCCATCCAGTCCTCGACCATATCGAGCACCGCCATGCCTTTGTTGTAGGCGAGGGCATCGAACAAGTGCTGCATGGCGTCGGATGCCGCGATGGGGCGTCGGATCGGTTGCGAGGTAGAGAGCGCGTCGGCTTCCATGGCGCGCTGGCGCGACGAAATGTCGTTGTTGGCCATTTCATATTCAGGGAAGACCTGGTTCACCGTCTTGAGCGCCATCCATGAAGCAAATGATTCGTTCAACCACAGATCGTCCCACCAGACCGGCGTAACCAAATTGCCGAACCACATGTGCGACATCTCGTGGGCAATGATCGATGCCAATCCCTGCTTCTGCGCGAGGGTCAGCGCTTTCGGGTCGCGCAGCAACGCGGTATCGCGGTAGGTAATCAGCCCGACGTTTTCCATGGCCCCATAGTTGAACTCCGGCACAGCTAACTGATCGAGCTTGGCGTAGGGATAGGGCATATCGAAATAAGTCTCCAAGGCCCGGAGCAGCGGCGGAGAGATACGGATTGCTTCGGCGGCAAGGTCGGTTTTTCCTTTGGGCACAACAAGGTTTCCCGGGGTTGAAAGATCTGGAACCGGTATGCTTTCAAAATCACCGACTGCCAGCGCCACCAGATAGGAGGGCATCGGCTTCGTCTGCTCGAAGACCACTTCCTTCATTCCGCCGAGCAGGCGTTCGGACTTGATCGGTGTGTTGGCAAAAGCCGTAAGGTCGGGCGGAATAATGAGCTGAAGTTCCCATGGAATCTTGAATTCCGGCGCATCCCAGCAGGGGAATGACTCGCGCGCATATTCCGGTTCCATCTGTGTGAACAGATAGTTCCGGTCCTCATATTCCACCTTGTAGATGCCCGTACCTTGCCGGCTGTATGCATTGGTGAATGTGGTATGCAGGGAATAGATAGCGGGCTCAAGTTCGTTGGCCATATGAATGGTCAGCGTCCCTTTTTTGCCTTCATGGAACGATACGTCCTCATCAATCCCGTTCCCTTTGATGCTCATTTTAATAATGCCGAGATCCCGGGCATGCAGCCGGAACGTTTTTGTGGCGGCGTGCACCTGGATTTCGGTGGAAAGGGAGCCGTAGTAGCTGTCCTGATCCGGATCCAGCGAGAGGGCGATCCGCTGTGACAGCGGCTCAACGGAATGATCCAGCCGCAGCGGATCGTAGTTTTCCTCTTTGCAACCAGCGAGACATAAAATCAGCGCAACCGTAAGAATAAACCTGAGCATCATGATCCCTCGTTTAATGAGTGGACACGATAGTTCTTCAGGCGGCCAGGATGCAAACCTATTGATCTTGCGGAACATGGGCGGGACGCCCACGCCACCTGGGACGCGAGGTTTATTGCTCCTAAGCCGCAAAGATGCAGTTTTTGCCCTCCTCAAAATCGTTTTCATTCAGGAAGGTACAAATTATTTCACGCGCACCCCGTTTGCCAACCATGGGAACAATGAAGCAGGTGGACGGATCGGGAAGGGCATCGTGATGGATGACCGGAGTGCCGCAGTTCAGGGTGCGGGATCTCAGGTCAATGTAATGAGTAATTCGTAATCCGTATTCCTCCAGGATGGCCGCTCTTTTTCGGGTGGTGCGTCCGGCCCCCCAGACGATGACGTTGGGGTGGTGGGGGTTGTTTTTTCTGAGCCACATGGAAAGGTATTCGGCTTTGAGCTTGTAGAAGGCATCGACGCTGTAGCGGGTGTCGTTGCGCGACAATCGTTCGGGCGGATCGTTCCACGTTAGCAGCTCTTCATCGACCTTGGCGGTCTTTACGCCGTTGGCCATCCAGCGCAGCCAGAGTTCGTAATCCTCGGGGAAGGGGCCATCGCGGTAGGCGCCGTATTTTTCAAACAGTTCGCGGCGGAACATGACGGACGGATGGGCGAAGGGGGATTCGACGAATCGGTTGAGTGCAATGGTGTCGGGATCGAGCAGTGTGTTGATCCAGTCGACGTAGGCCGCATAGCCAGCTTGTTTTTCGCGGTTGCCGCCGAAACCGACCCGGCTGCCGACGAGTCCGATTTCCGCATACACATCCAGATAGGACGCCTGCAGTTCCATGCGTGAGGCATGGCAAAGATCATCGGCATCCATGCGGGCGATGTAGTCGCCCGATGCCGCGGCCAGGCCGTCGTTGAGGGCCGGGGCGATTCCGCGGTGGGAGTGGTCGAGCAACATGATATCGCGCTGGTGATGCAGGATATCCATCGTACCGTCGGTCGACCCGTCGTTGACCACGATGATCTCCAGTTCGGGAATCGTCTGCGCGCGCAAGCTGTCCAGTGCCCTAAGCACGGTGTCTTCGGCATTGTAGACCGGCATGACGACGGAAACCTTCATGTTTTAAGTAAACCATGAAACCGGCTGAGTGGCCACTTTGTTGCTGTCGTATACTTCAGCCGCTCTTCACTTCGTTTCGAGTCACGAAAAATACGGATGGAATGCGTCCGGCAGATCGTGAAAGTCGATGCCGTCGATCGCTAAGGAAAAGTCGCGCGAGTTGAGTGTGTTCCAGTATAGCACGGTTTGGCCCTTGAGCCGGCCGGTGCGAAGGTCGTGGAGCAGGGCCGCGGCGGTCTTCCCCGTATAGGTGTTTTCAAGATAGACGTCTTCCATCGCCCCGAACAGTTCCACCGCCTGTTCGCCTTCAGGCGTGGGGATCCCATAGTCATCGCCGAAAAATTCGTCGCGAATGATGACGTCCGCATCGTCCACTACGGCGGCGATTCCGAGCTTATCGCAAACCTCCGTGCACAATTGCAGAATGTGACGCTCTCTTTTGAATTGGGGGTGGGTAACGCGGATGGCCTCTATGCGCGTCTCGAGGCCGGCCAGTTTTAATCCGACCAGCAGTCCGACATGGGTTCCTCCCGTGCCCATCGGGAGGTAGATGACATCCGGACGGATCTGTTCCGCCATTTCAAAGGCGGCGTTGACAAAGCCGAGCGCGCCGGTGGCATTGGTTCCTCCGGCGGGAATAATGTAGGGTTCGATGCCGTCTTCCATCAGGCATCGGTCTGACAGTTTTCGCGTTGCTTGAGGAAACTCGTTATAGTGCGCATAGAGGTGCAGCTCGGCGCCGGCGGCGCAACTCATGAGAATATTCTTTCGAACGTGGTCGCTGGTTTTCTGCGGAGCCAGGATGGAGATGGCCCTGAGTCCGAGCTGGCGGCAGCATACGGCGGTGGCCAAAGCGTGGTTGGATCCGGCCGCGCCATAGGTGATGACGGATTTGCGCCCTTGGGCCACGGCCTCGCCAAGTAGAAACTCGAGCTTGCGGATCTTATTTCCCCCGTAGACGGGGCCGCTGAGGTTGTCTTGTTTGATAAAAAGCGCCTCGTGACCGTATTTTTTTCCTATGCGGTCTAGTGGTGCGACCGGTGTCGGAAGGCCTGCCAGCTGTACATGGGGGAAGGGCGAAAATAGAGCGTTCATGGACTGGACGGTAGCACAAACAGGATTCAACGGAAGAAAAACAACCCACTGTAAATATGCATAAACCAGCTGTTTTACGGGGCTTAAATGATGAACGAAAACTACTCAAATTCTATTTGAAGAATTTTTTTCTTCACATCTCAGATCGGCCATATATTGTGCAATAGCTTTCGGGAGAGCACCACATATTGTGCTTAAGGTGTCATAATCTCTGTTCCTCCCATTGAGCAATGATTCGCTTGAAGGCTTTAAAACGAAAGGGGTAGACATATGGTAATCAAGGTTAAAAAGCGGGATACAGCAACCGTTGAATACGATGAAACAAAAATTTACAGCGCCATTGAAAAGGCCGTCAAGAGCGCGACCAAGACAGACGACAATGTGCCGCCGCACCTCCTGACCATCGTCAAGGATATCACCGCCAAGCTCGACAACATTATCAAAGGTTACGAGCACAACGGCATGGATGAAGTGGATGTCGAACAGATTCAGGATCTGGTCGAACAGCAGTTGATGGGCGCCGGCCTGTATGATGTGGCCCGTGCGTACATTCTCTACCGCGAAGAACACAAGAAAGCCCGCAACCAGCGCCTCCGTCCCGATGCTTCCGCCATTCAGGACTACATGCTGGTCAGCCGCTATGCCCGTTTCCTTCCCGATATGGGCCGCCGTGAAACCTTTCCCGAAGCGGTTGGCCGTGTGCGCGACATGCACCTGCGTACGTTCCCGTCCGCCGAGGAGGATATTCGCTGGGCGTTCGATCAGGTCGTTGCCAAGCGGTGTCTGCCCTCCATGCGCTCCATGCAGTTCGGTGGCCAGGCCATCGAGAAAAACCATGCCCGCATGTACAACTGCACCTTCGGTATTTGCGACCGCATCAAGTTTTTCCGCGAAGGGCTCTACCTGCTGTTGTGTGGCACCGGAGTGGGCTTTAGTGTTGAATTTGAACATGTGGACAAACTCCCTGAACTCGCATTTTCCATAGATGAAAGCAATGTGGTTCACTTTACCGTACCCGATACCATCGAAGGATGGGCCGATTCCATGCACGAGCTGATCGTCAGCTACATGGAGGGCTATCTGGTCGAGTTCAACTATTCGGATATCCGCTCACGGGGCAGCTCGCTTAAAACCTCCGGCGGCCGCGCCCCGGGCCACGTGCCCCTGCGCCGGGCCCTTGAACGATGCCGCCACATTCTGGACGGTTCCCTGGGCCGAAAGCTCAAGCCGATCGAGTGCTACGACCTGATGATGCATGCCGCCGACGCGGTCATCGCAGGCGGGGTTCGCCGCAGCGCAACCATTTGCCTCTTCTCGCCGGACGACGGTGAAATGATGAATGCCAAGCGCGGCAACTGGTTCAACGAAAATCCACAGCGCGGACGCTCCAACAATTCCGTAAAACTGATCCGCAACGAAACCTCCAAGGCGCAGTTCCTGCGCATCTTCCAAAAGCAGAAGGAATGGGGTGAGCCCGGTTTCTACTTCTCGAACGACCTCTCGCACGGTTGCAACCCCTGCTGTGAGATCGGTCTGAACCCGCATCTCGAAGTGAAGGATGCCGATGGTAACGTCACCATTGAGTCCGGCTGGCAGTTCTGCAATCTTACCGAGATCAACGGCGCCAAGCTGCATACAGAGGAGGATTTCCGTACCGCCGTGCGCGCTGCGACTATTATCGGCACGTTGCAGGCGGGATATACTACCTTCCCGTATCTCGGCGAAACCACCGAAAAGCTTTGTCGCCGCGAAGCCCTGTTGGGCGTTTCGATCACCGGTATGATGGACTCGCCGGCGGTGACGCTCGATCCGATCATGCAGCAGAAGATGGCCCAATATACGATCGAGGTAAACCGCGAGATTTCGCTCAAGATCGGCACTGAGCCGGGAGCGCGCCTGACCTGCGTAAAACCCGCCGGTTCCACTTCGCTACTCCTCGGAACGGCTTCCGGGATCCATCCGCGCCATGCCCGCCGCTACTTCCGCCGCGTGCAGGCGAACAAGACGGATCCGGTATACAAATTCTTCAACACGCAGAATCCGCACATGTGCAATGAATCGGTCTGGAGTGCCAACAAGACCGACGATGTGATCACCTTCTGCGTCGAGGCGCCGGAAGAGGCCATTATCCGCAGTGAGATGTCGGCGATCGACCTGTTGAAGCATGTTCACTCCACCCAGCAAAACTGGGTGATTCCCGGCACCGCACGGCCCGAAACCAATCCCGGCCTCTACCACAACGTTTCCAATACCCTTACGGTGCGCGATGGCGAGTGGGATGACGTGGCCGAATATATCTGGGGAAACCGCTCCGACTTTACCGGCATCAGCATGCTGGCCGCTTCAGGCGACAAGGCCTACGCGCAGGCTCCGCACGAAGAAGTGATCTCGGCGCAGGACGAAACGCTTTGGAACGAGCTGATCTCCAAGTTCCAGTCGGTCGACTACACGCAGATGCACGAACAGAACGATGCCACCAATCTGCAAGGTGAAATCGCCTGCGCGGGCGGCTCCTGCGAGCTGGTATAGCGCTGATAGTAAGCACTCCGCGGTCATAAACGCGGCTACAGGTATGCAGTGTGTAGGGCGGGGTCCATGACCCCGCCTTTTATTCCATTCAAATTTGAAGTGGTCATTTCGGTAAATCTATACCAGATTAGCGCCAATTTACGCGAGAGGTCGAACGGATGAATGAATTTGTTGAACAGCGCATAACCGATGCCGAAGCACTGGACATGTTGCAGCATATGTCCACGGCAGAACTGATGGCGCGTGCCGATGCCATCCGCCGCGCGCGGCATGGCAACAAGACCTACTATGTCCACAGTCATAACCTTAATCCGACCAACCTGTGCGTGGTCGAATGCAACCTTTGCTCCTTCTGGCGGCCGGAAGGTGCCGAAGATGCTTATATTACCACCCTCGAAGATGCCCGGAAAAACCTGGAGAACGCCCGGAGCTGGAATCTGACCGACCTGCATATCGTGGGGGGGATGATTCCCGAGCTGGATATTGAATATTACGAAAAGCTGTTTTCCCTCTCCCGTGAAATACTGCCCGGTGTTTTGCTGCAGGGCATGACGGCGGTGGAAATCCACTGGATTGCCGGCAACGCAGGTATTTCGGTTAAAGAATGTCTGCAACGCCTGCAGGCTTGTGGTTTTGGTTCCATTTCCGGCGGGGGTGCGGAAATCTTCCATCCGGATATCCGCAAGAAAATCGCGACCACCAAAATTCTTGCCCAGCATTGGCTCGACGTACACCGCGAAGCACATGCGTTGGGTATCCCGACCAACGCTACCATGCTCTTTGGGCATATCGAAGAAGACTGGCATTTGATTGATCACCTTTCCCGGTTGCGCGAGTTACAGGATGAAACCGGCGGGTTCCAGGCGGCCATTCCTTTGCCGTTCCAGACGAATGGAACCGCGCTCGGATTAAAATACGGTCCGTCCGGTGATCGGCAGATCCGCGTGGCGGCCATTACCCGTATCTACCTCGACAACTTTCCGCATGTCCGCATGCTGGTGAACTACATGGATCGCAAACTGCTCGGTGTGCTGACGCATAGCGGCGTCGATGACATCGGTGGAACGAGCCTCGAAGAGCGCATCGCCAAGGAGGGTGGAGCACCGCAGAGCCAGAAATTCTTCACCGCGAAAGAAATGGAGGATTTTCTCTCCAACCTTGGACACACCCCGGTGTTGACCAACAGCGTTTATGCACAGGTGGAAGGTCAGCCCGATATCAACGTTCTGCCTGCGTCTCCCGTAGTCTCCAGCCGCTGGAAAATAATTCTTGATCGCGTTGAAGCAGGCGATCGGATCAACGCGGAAGACGCCGCGATCCTCTACGACGACGCTCCCTTCCAGGAGCTGGGTCGCGTAGCGGATATCTGCCGCCGCAGGGCCGTTCCCGGCGATATGGCCACCTATGTGTTCGATAAAAACCTGAACACGACCAACGTGTGCGTGGTGGATTGCAAGTTCTGCGCATTCTACACCAAGCAGGAAAAAGATAACGCCTACGTGAAAAGCCCGGAGGAAATTGTCGAACAAGTCCAGGCGGCGGCCCAAGCGGGCGCCACCCAGATTCTGATCCAGGGCGGATTGCATCCCGAGTTGAAAATCGACTATTACGAAGCCTGCTTGTCCGGGATTCGCGACAACGTCGATATCTGGATACATTCCCTTTCGCCGACCGAAATTGAATTCATAGCCGCGATGGAACACATCTCCATCAAGGAGTGCCTGCAACGCCTGAAGGATGCAGGACTGCAGTCCCTGCCGGGCGGCGGGGCGGAAATCCTCAATGATGATATTCGTAAGCGGATCAGCCCGAAAAAGACGCGTTCCAAGGCCTGGTTGGATCTGATGGAGGATGCGCACGATATTGGTTTGAAGACGACTGCAACGATGGTTTACGGATTTGGGGAAACCACGGAGCAACGCGTTGAACATCTGATGAAGGTACGAGACCTGCAGGATAAAACCGGTGGCTTTACGGCCTTCATTCCCTGGAGTTTTTCCCCGGACCATACCGATCTGGAATGTCCCCGCCGGCAGAATGGCGTCGATTACCTGAGACTGATCGCGATGGCGCGCATCGTCCTTGATAACGTACCGCATCTTCAAGCGGGATGGGTGACAGAAGGACCCGACGTGTCTCAGCTGGCGCTCCAGTTTGGTGCGGACGACTATGGCGGGGTACTGATGACCGAAGAGGTAGTGAGCGCCACAGGCGTGGACTACAAGGTGGACGAAGCGTTGGTGGTTCATCTCATTCGCGAGGCGGGCTGGGTGCCGGCCCAGCGGATGACGCAATACGATATCATCAAGATCCACGACAAGGATATTGACCAAGTCGAGGCATAATTCATAAGGGTCCTCGCGGGCGGACTGTGTGTTCAGAAGCCATTCTTACCCCATTAAAAGGACATTGTTCCCATGGCAAAAAATGTTTTAGGCGGTCCGTTGATGACGTGCAGCGAAGATCCATTAACCGGTTTCTTCCGCAATGGAAAATGCGATACGCGGGCTGACGATGAGGGGATGCACACGGTATGCGTCCTGATGACCAATGAATTTCTGGCTTTTTCGCGCGAACACGGGAATGATCTTTCCACGTCCCTGCCGGAATATGGGTTTCCCGGTTTAACGGGCGGCGACTACTGGTGTCTTTGCCTGTCTCGGTGGATCCAGGCCTACGAATCCGGCATGGCACCGAAGGTCAAGCTGGAAGCCACCCACGCCTCCGTACTCGAATTTATCGAGCTGGGACGGCTGCAGGAATATGCCGTTCAATAGCGGCTAGAAAAGGCCGGTCACTTTACCCGTCTCCACATCCACGTCAATGCGGCGGAAGCCGGGATTTGATCCGGTGCCCGGCATTAGCTTGATATCGCCGGCCACGGGAACCACGAAGCCGGCTCCCTTGTAGATCAGCACATCGCGGATCGGCAGTCGCCAGCCCTTGGGGGCTCCTTTAAAATCCGGATCGTGCGACAGGCTTAGGTGGGTTTTGACCATGCAGGTGCCCATACCGGCCACTTCGGGATCGGACTGGAACTGCTTGATTTTCTGTTCGGCTTCAGGGGACCAGTCAACGCCGGATGCGCCATAGAGCTCAGAAGCGATCAACGCAACCCGTTCCTTGAGCGGCAGGTCCAACTCGTAAAGATAGTCGAAATGGTTTTCCTCTTCGCAGGCGGCCACCACGGCTTCCGCCAGTTCAATCGCCCCTTCACCGCCTTTCAACC
>CAXMPN010000062.1:10540-10790 GCA_964195195.1 Pontiella sp.
ATGTTCGGAAACTGCGCAACGCGCGCCGTGCTCTTCGGTGATTCGGCGGATCAGGTCGTGTTCCGTCGAGGTGTCGGTGTGGAAACCGTTGATGCAGACGACCGGTTTGGATCCGCTGCGCTTAACCGTTTGGATATGGGCGATCAGGTTGCTGCATCCTTTTTCCAGCAGGTCGAGATTCTCTTCCATGTAGGCCGGATCGAGCGGCTTGCCCGGTTTAACGACCGGTCCGCCTCCATGCATTTTGAGG
>CAXMPN010000063.1:0-10396 GCA_964195195.1 Pontiella sp.
GCTGGAACAGGAGCCGCACCAACGCAACGGAGCTGGAAGCTTCGTCTACCTTGCTGGAACAGGAGCCGCACCAACGCAACGAAGCTGGAAGCTCCGTCTACCTTTCTGGCTGGCGGTTTTCAGGCGGAAAAAATGAACATGATTGCAATGCGTGGGTCATATATGCCCTAGTTAACTTCAACCCATAAGGAGCTATGAAATGAAAAAAGTACTGAGTATGGCAGCCATTGCGCTGATGATTGCGGGGTCCTCCGCGTTTGCACAGGCACAATGCTCGAAGGAAAAGAAGGCAGAATGTTCCGCCAAGAAGACTGAATGCTCGGCCGAAAAGAAGGCAGAATGTTCCGCCAAGAAGACTGAATGCTCGGCCGAAAAGAAGGCTGAATGCACGAAGGACCAGTAAGTCCGAGGTTTGTTTTCACCGACAACCGTCCCTTTCGGGGCGGTTTTTTTGTGGCCGGGCGGTCCCGCCGTCGCCCCTCCTTTGCCACACGAAGTGAGACTGGGTGTAACCAGCAGCAAAGCGGCAACGCTACGGCGGACAGGCAAGGCTATGGCTGGCAGGCCGTGGTTTTCCGGGCCACCAGTTGCGTTTCCAGGAGCACGCTGGTCGGGGCGGCATCCTTGCCCTTGATGCGCTCCACCACCAGTCGGACCGCTTCTTCACCGATTTGCTGCATCGGTACACTGACGCTGCTCAGACCAAAGGATTCCGCCATGATGGTACCGTCGAAACCGACGACCTGAGTCTCTTCGGGCACTTGCCTGGAGGCGTCGCGCAGCACATCGAGCACGCCGAAGGCCATGGCATCGTTGAGGGCAAAGACGGCATCGGGAAAGGTGCCTTGCTTGCTGATGTGCTCTGCAAAAACACGGCGCCCTTCCTCCTGGTAAAAGTTTCCCTGCAAGATGGTGACATCCACGTTGCAGGAAGCGTCCCGGATGGCTTGCTGCGCCCCTTTGAGGCGCTCCCGACTGTCAAAGATGCTGTCCGGCCCTTGGAGCAGAAGCAGGGACTTCGGCTTTTGTTCAAGCAGGTGTTCGACGGCGCGGTAGGCGCCCTGGACGTTATCGATCAGGACGGAGTCGATGGCCGGGGCGTTTTCGTGGTTTTGGCCGATGAGTACGATGGGAATGTCGTCTCCGGCCAGCTCCCGCACCTTTTCAGAGCGGAGGAACGAGTGGTTGCTCACAATAATGGCATCGGTGCGGCCTTCCCGGCAAAGGGAGCTGAGGATTTCCGGAAAGTCTCCATCGGAGTGGTAGAAGGAGATGAGCAGTTTCAGGTTTTCCTTCGTCGACACATGGTCAATGCCGCGCAGCACCTGAACATAAAATCCGTCGTCGAGCACCGGCAGGACCACGCCGATGGTGTCGGTTTTTCGGCCGGCCAACATGCGTGCCGCATGGCTGGGACGGAAGTTGAGCTCCTTGATGGCCTGCAGCACCCGTTCCCGTGTTTCCTCTTTGACCGGTGCGCTGCCGTTGAGCACCCGCGAGACGGTTGCCGCGGAGAATCCGCTTTTTTTACAAACATCGTACAGTGTAGCCATATGGTTCCGTTATCCCTTGAACTTCCTTATGAAAAGGGATGCCGCGGAAGATGTCACGAATTATTGATCAGGATTCATCGGAAGGGTCGACCGGGGAGCGAGCTCAAGGGACTCGCCTACAGGGTGTGCCCTTCCCGTGTGGCCGGGGCCCGCGTGCCCTGCCATCGCCTTGCCTGTTCGCCGCAGCGTTGCCGCTTTGCTGCTGGTTACACCCAGCCTCACTTCGTGTGGCAAAGGAGGGGCGACGGTGGATGGCCTCGGTGCGGATGCGGGGGAGATGAGCGCACTCCAATAGGAAAATAAAAAAGGGACCGCCCTAAAGCGGTCCCCGTGCATGATGCAGGGCGGGTTCCATGAGCCCGCCACCGCGATCATGGATCGCGGCTACAGTTTTTATTAATCCGTCTAGATGGCTTGACTGCCGCGCTCACCGGTGCTGATACGTACGCATTCGTCCAGCGGGGCGATGAAGATCTTACCGTCACCTACTTTTCCGCCTTCACCATGCTGTGCCGTCTTGAGGATCGTATCGACGGTGCGTTCCACAAACTCGTCGTTGACGGCAATCTTGACTTCGACCTTTGGAATCAGGTTAGGCACCACGATGAGGCCACGATAGATTTCAGTCGAGTCCTGCTGACCATGACCGTCAACACGGGTCACGGTAATGCGGACGATCTCCGCGGCGATGAGCGCTTCGCGCACCTCATCGAGCTTGTCTTCCTGAATAATTGCTGTAATCAATTTCATGATTTTTTCCTTTTTAAAATATGAACCAAACACTCGCTTCGCTTAAGGCACCCAGGGCGCAAAGATTCTACTTCGTGTCTGCGTGGTGAGTTTCCCGTTTACGAATTAAGATTCAACATGCCATAGCCGCGTTCACGATGCAGGCTATGATCCATGCCGGCTTTCTCATCATCCTCGCGCAGGCGGAATCCAAAGAGCTTTTCAACGATGATCAGCAGGATGAGCGTCATAACACCCGAATAGACCAGGCTGACCAAGCAGCCCTCAACCTGTACCCACAGCTGATGCATCACGCTCACATCGATGGTGCCGGGACGCAGCACGAGGGTCAGCCCGATCGCACCCCAGAGAGCGGCGATACCATGGATGCCGAATACGTCGAGGGTGTCGTCGTAACCGAGCTTGTTCTTCATCTCTATAGCGAGGTAACAAAGCACTGAGGCAACACTTCCGAGGATCAGGGCGCCCCACGGTTGTACCGCCCCGGCGGCCGGGGTGATGGCTACCAGACCGGCCAGTACGCCGGAAACAAAACCGAGCGTGGTGACTTTTTTGTGGAGCAGGCCTTCGAGCAGCATCCACGATAGCGCGCCGGCGGAGGCGGCCACCTGTGTAACCGTCAGGGCCTGGGCGGTCGCGAGTCCGCTATCGATGGATGAACCGGCATTAAAGCCGAACCAGCCGACCCAGAGGAGGCCGGCACCCACCAGCGTCATGACCAGATTGTTCGGATGCATGGCGGTTTTCGGATACCCGCGCCGGGCGCCGAGATAGAGGGCGGCGACGAGGGCGGCCGCACCGGCCGAGATATGAATGACCGTGCCGCCGGCAAAGTCGATCGCACCCTTCTTGAAGAGGAAGCCGTCTTCCGCCCACACCCAGTGACAGAGCGGGTTGTAAACAATAAGACTCCAGAGCGCGATGAAGATGCAGTAGCCGCGAAACTTAACGCGTTCCGCAAAGGCACCCGCAATCAGCGCCGGAGTGATGATGGCAAACTTGCCCTGGAACATGGCAAAGACGTATTCCGGAATGCCGGCGTCCATAATCGTTTCATCGATTCCCTTGAGCAGGAAGTAGTCGCTGTTCCAGCCAAACCATCCGCCGAGTACGTTGGAGCCGAAGCACATGGAATAGCCGCAGACCATCCAGATCACCCCGACGATCGCCATGGCGGCGAACGAATGCATCATGGTACCCAGCACATTCTTCGTGCGGACCAGACCTCCGTAGAACATGGCCAGGCCGGGAACCATCAGCAGGACCAGAGCGGTAGAGGTTAACATCCACGCCGTCGTACCGGTATCGATTTCGGGGGATCCGTCGGCCGCGAATACGGTGCTCGCAGAGCACATGAACGCGGCAATGACAGCCACACCGGCTGCCCATTTTGATTTAAGCATCTCTCTCTCCTTTTGCTGCATCCTCCGGCCTCCCGCAGGGGAGGCCAGCAAACATTGATCGGGTTTGATGGCACGCATCTGTGCGCCATTAAAAGGAGCCAATGTTGCATAGGTTGAACCTTCAATACCAGATCTAATCGGATGAGAAAGCAGGACCTGTGACCTTCCGGGCCGGTGCACACATTGATCTGCGTATCATCCAAAAAGTTAACCACGACGGCCACGGATCATGTGCGCGACCACGGCGCATTCGAGGCCGAAGGGCAGGTAGCCGGCATAGCCGAGGATCGGCATCTCGAAGAGTTGGAAACGGTGGACATAGGGAACGGCATAGATCCATTGGGCGAGGCTGTGCCAATTCCACATTTCCCAGAAGCATCCGCACATCAGTGCCGCCAGGCAAAACCGGAAGACGCGTCGCCAGTCGCCGGTTTCCACTTCCGGAAAAAAGGAGCCGCCCTGCAACGTGTTGAACGCCATCAGCAGCAGCAAGGGTGCAACCCACAGCAGCGGAAACAACTGATCGGGGAACCAGCCGATAAAGAACAGTCCCGCACCCGATACGGCCAGTATCCACCCGGCGGTGGTTTTCGGGCGGCGGGTGCGGATGGGGATACAATGCGCCAGAGCGGCGAAGCGCCGGGACCCGGTAGACAGCCATTCCTCGGTCGAAAGGACGGCGGGCAGCACAGTGGCAAAGGGCAAGGTGGCTGCCAGGAAGTATTGAAAGGGCGTGAACTGCTCGCCGCCTACATAATACCAGTTCTGCACAAACCGGTTGAGGTATTCGAAGAACCACCAGAATGCGGCGCTGACCGGAAACAGCCCAAAGAAAAATTGGGTTTCGCAGGTCATCAGACAACGGCCGGTCCGGCGGTAGGTGAGTGCGTTGATCACAACGATGTAGGCGATCCATTGCGGGGTGAAGGTATAGCGCTGCAGCGCTTCCATCCATGGGAAACGCGTCCACGCCGCGATCCAGAACAGCACGCCGGACCCAACCCCCAGCCAGCCCCACCAAGGGAAGGTCGGCTTCGTTGCAGGGACGGTGGGTTCGGTGGTCCGATCACGTATACTCGCCCGGCCAACCCGATAAAGAAACGGCAGCACCACGGCAAGTATGACGAGCGCCAGAACGATGAATACCGGCCAGGAGAAATCAGCGTGCCGGACATACCGGGTGCGCGGTGGAAATTCGAGATAGCTGGAAACATCGGCCCCGGCCAACCAGACGCCCGAAAGCGGCAGGCCGAGCAGCAGGGCCGCCAAGGCCAGAAAATGTACGGTGTTCTTCATGTTCGCACCCGGTCCCCAAAGGATATCCCGTGGAAAAAGGGACCGCTCTCTGGTTTCTTATGTACTGCCATCGATGCGGACCGACAAGTGTACTCTTCTGTGATTCCTGCGGGCGGTCACCGATTGGAGATCGAAGCCGATCGGATCGTTCGGCGTTTCAGACGCCTTTAGACGGAATCCGAGTTTGTTTACAACCTGTTAACAACTCCGCCCGCCCGGTTGAATGATCCATATATCGTACGGGTTTCCGTACAATTTGACCCAGTTGGTAATTTTTCAGTCAGATACGCCTTTACAAATGATCATTTCAAATGTTTATTTGAATTCATGAATTCCCCGGTAACTACCAAAGAGCGAGTCCTCTCGGCCGCCTGCGAGGTATTTGCGGACAAAGGCTTCCGCGATGCCACCGTGGCGGAGATCTGCGATGCCGCCGAAGCCAACATTGCCGCCGTAAACTATCATTTTAGCAACAAGGAGGCTTTATACGATGCCGTCTGGAATCACGCGTTCCAGCTCGCAGCCGAAGCCTACCCCATCGATGCTCTGCTGCCGGACGACCCGACCCTGTTCGACTATCTCCTCCGTTTTTCCCATGCCCTGCTGCAGCGCATGTTCAGCGAAACAGAGACCGGCTTGTTTGCCAAGCTGCTCTACCGCGAAATGGCGAGCCCCACGCTGGCGCTTGACCGTATTGCCCGGGAGATGCTGGAACCGCAAAGCCGGTTCCTCCTGCAGGCCATCAAGACCTCTTTGGACGAGCCCATGGATGAAGACACCCTCAAGCTTTGTCTGCACAGCATCATTGGCCAGTGCGCCTTCTACAACTTCAGCCGCCCGCTGCGCGAACGCGTACTCGGAAGCAAAACGTTGAGCACAGAGGACATCGAACTCACCGCCCGGCACATTGCCCTTTTCTCTCTCGGCGGAATCAAGGAAATCCAGAAAGGTTAATCCGCAGAGTACGCCGGGCACACCGATTTATGCGGATAAAAAATGTCATGAAGAACGATATAAAATGGGTACTGATTCCTTTGATCGGGTTGCTCTCTTCCTGCGCCGTGTTTGCGCCGGACGACCGGGCCGGGCTGAACGGGCCGCTACCGCAGAACTTCTCGCTCTATACCGAAGAGACGCCCGATCCCCTCAACCGGTGGTGGGAAACGTTCCAGTCGCCCGAACTGAATGGGTTGGTGGAAGAGGCGCTGACCAACAGCCCATCGATTCAGCAGGCCTGGGCACGCCTTGCACAGGCCGAGGCGATTGCGGCGAAGGCCGGCGCGGCACGCGTTCCCTCCGTCGGCTATGAAGGCGGGGCCTCCGCCACGCGAACGGGCGCAACGGACGCTACCATCGAGAGCTATTCCCTCGGCGTGAACGCCTCCTACGAGCTCGACCTGTGGGGACGCGTAAAGTCCCAGACCGAAGCGGCCGCACTTGACCGCGATGCTTCGCGCGAACAACTCAATACCGCTATGATCACACTGACCTCGCAGGTCGCCTTGCGCTGGAGCGCGATTCTTTCTCAGCGACTGCAGCTGGATGTGATCCGCAACCAGTTGACGGCGAACGAAACCTCGCAGGAGTTGATCGAATTACGTTTCCGCAAATCGCTTTCATCTGCACTGGATGTCTACCAGCAGCGGCAAACCGTCGCCGGCACCGCCTCGGTGATTCCGTTGGCGGAACTGCGCGAAGAACTTCTGAACCACGAGCTGGCCGCGCTGCTCGGAAGGGCCGACCTGAAATCCCTCTCGATTTCTGATGGAGCGCTGCCGTCCGTTGAAGCGCTACCCGGCATTGGCATCCCCGCCGATGTACTGGCCCACCGCCCCGATGTGCGGCAGGCAGGATTGCAGTTGCAGTCGGCCGACTGGAGCGTCAGCGCGGCACGTGCCGACCGGCTCCCGGCGATCCGGCTGACGGCTTCGGCCGGGTATGCGTCCAGCGACGCCGGCGACCTGTTTGATGACTGGATTGCCAACCTTGCCGGAAGTCTTACCGGTCCCATCTTCGATGGCGGCCGGCGCAAGGCCGAGGTCGAACGCACCCGAGCCGTGGTCGATGAACGCCTCGGCACCTACCGCGCCACCGTGATCAACGCCATCAAGGAAGTGGAAGACGCGCTCGTCTCCGAGCAGAAGCAACATGAATACCTCGTTGCCCTGGATCAGCGTCTCGATGCGGCGCGACTTTCCTACGGAGAGTCAATCAACCGCTACCGCAACGGCCTGATCGAATACACCACCGTCCTGATCCAGCTCAACACCCTCCAGACCCTCGAGCGCGACCGCGTGGCTTCCCAATACGACCTTCTTCAATATCGCATCAACCTGTACCGCGCGCTGGGTGGCACCTGGCCGAATGAACTGACGTATTCCAGCAACGAGGACATCCCATGAGCGAACGAACCGTAAATAAACCTACCGCCGCCGTCGTGAGTTTCGGCCTGATTGCGGGCGCTATTGTCGTGGCCATCCTATTGGTTAGCACCAAGCCGAAAGCAGAAAAAATACCGCCATCCAAACGCGCGGAACTCGTGACGGTTCAACCGCTGAAACGGACCGATGAAACCATCGTACTCCGGCTCACCGGTACCGTAACACCGGCGAAGCAGGTCATGCTGCGCTCCCGGGTCAGCGGGGAAGTCGTCGGCATGGCCCCCGGCTTTATCGACGGCGGCCTGCTCGACGAAGGGGAAGCGATGCTCACCATTGATCCGATTGACTATGAACTGGCGCAGGCACACTCCGAAGCTGCGCTCGAAAAGGCGCGGTTCGATTATAAAATCGAACTCGGCCGGCAGGATGTCGCGAAACGTGAATGGGAACTGCTGAAACCCGAGGGCGAAGTTTCGGAATTGGAAAAGGAGCTCGCGCTGCGAAGCCCGCACCTTACCGCCAGCAAAGCCGCGCTGCAGGCCGCGGAAGCGAATCTGTCCAAAGCCAGGCTCGATCTCGAACGAACCCGAATCAAAGCGCCGTTCAATGCCGTCGTTCTCAGCCGTAACACCAACCTCGGCTCGCAGGCGGCACCGCAGGACATCCTCGCGGAACTGGCGGGCATCGATGCGTATTGGGTGACCGCCTCCGTACCGGTCGACCGGATCCGGTGGATCACCATTCCCGGCAGCACCGCCCGCATCTATGCCGGCGATCATCGCGTGCGCGAGGGCACCGTCATCAGACTGCTCGGTGATCTTGAAGAACAGGGACGCATGGCGCGCGTGCTGATTGAAGTCAAGGACCCGCTGGCGCTGACCCCTGAAAATTCCGGAAAAAAACCGCTGTTGCTCGGCGAATATGTCCGGGCCGATATTGCCGGCTCCGTGCTGCAGCAGGTGTTTAGCATTCCCCGCAGCGCCCTGCGGGAAAACTCGCTGGTTTGGTTGGTTACGAGCACCAACACCCTCGCCGTGCGTCCGGTCGAAGTGCTCTGGCGCGATGCCGACCGCGTGCTCGTCGCCGACAGCCTGTCCGCCGGTGAAGATTTGATTGTCTCCGATATTACCGTCCCCATTCCCGGAATGGATATATCCACCGGCGAGGATGAGGCACCACCATCTCCTGAAGAGGCCCCATAGAACAGGTGGTGAAGATAAGCACCTTCCCGCTCGTCGTTCACCGTCCGGAACCAGTTCCAAGGAACAGAATATGAATGCTGAACTTGAATCGAAACGCGGTCCGATCGCCTGGATGGCGAAAAACCCGGTGGCCGCCAATATTCTGATGATCATTCTGATTGGCGGCGGTTTGATGTTTGCCAATAAGGTGAAACAGGAATTTTTCCCGGAAGCGACCATCGACAGCGTATTCGTGTCGGTGCCCTATCCGGGCGCTGGACCGGCGGAGGTGGAACAGGGAATCATACTCTCCATTGAAGAGGCGGTACGCGGCATCGACGGCGTTAAGAAAGTCGGGAGCACCGCCAACGAGGGCTGGGCTTCCGTCCAGATAGAAGTGCTCTCCGGGTACGATGTCAACCGGGTCATGGATGATGTCCGCAACGCCATCAACCGAATCCGCACCTTCCCGCTGGATGCGGAAAAACCAAACATCGGTATTTTCACCATCCAGCCCCAGGTGCTCGATGTGGTGGTCTCGGCCGATGTCCCCGAAACCGTTTTGCGTGAACTGGCGGAACAGATCCGGGATAGGCTGCTCAGGGAAAAAGACATTACGCAGATTGAGCTCCACAATGTGCGCGGATTTGAAATTTCCATTGAGGTCCCGCAGGAACGCCTGCGCGAATATGGAATAAGCCTTTCCGATGTGGCGAATATTATTTCCCGCAGCTCCGTCGAGCTGCCCGGCGGCGGCATGAAGACCCGCAACGGCGAAATCCTTGTACGGGTAAACGATCGGCGCGACATCGGCAGCGAGTTTGCACGTATTCCGATTGTCACGGCGGATGACGGCACCCGCGTACTGCTCGAGGATATTGCCATAATCCGCGATGGGTTTGACGAATCGGACCGGTTCACATTCTACAACGGCAAACCCTCCATCAATCTTACCGTGAACCGGGTCGGCAAAGAGACCCCGCTTACCGTCGAGGCTGCGGTCCTGAATGCGCTCGATGAATTGCGAGCCACCCTGCCCGATGGGGTTGACCTGTCCATCTCGAACAATACAGCCAAGATGTTCCGGGGCCGCATGGGCCTGCTACTGCGCAATGGAGCCCTCGGTCTCGTTCTGGTGTTCATCCTGCTCTCGCTCTTTCTGGAAATACGGCTGGCCTTCTGGGTCATGATGGGCATTCCGATCTCGTTCCTCGGCACGTTTCTGTTCATGCCCGTATTCGATGTCAGTCTCAATATGGTGTCGATGTTTGCCTTCCTGATCGCCTTGGGCATCGTGGTCGACGATGCCATTGTGGTGGGCGAAAACATCTATCACAACCATCAGGACGGCATGCCGTTTCTTGAAGCTGCCGTCAAGGGGGCGCGTGACATCTGCCTACCGGTTACCTTCAGCATTCTTACTAACGTGGTGGCCTTTCTCCCGCTCTACTTTGTGCCCGGCGTGTGGGGCAAGTTTTTCCGGGTGATTCCTCTGGTCGTCTGCACCACCTTCGTCATTTCACTGGTTGAAGCGCTCTTCATTCTTCCAGCCCACCTCGGCCACCAGAAAGACCGGGCGACCCCCAGTCGACTGCACCGCTGGCAGCAGGCGTTCAGTCGAAAGTTCACGCACTTTATCAAGGAGGTCTACGGCCCCTTTCTCGACAAGGCCTTACGCGCCCGATATATCACCGTATCCATCGGGATTGTTGTGCTGATCGTCACACTCGGCTACGTCGGGAGCGGCCGGATGGGTTTTGAACCGTTTCCGAGCGTGGAATCCGATATCGGCGTCTGCAACTACTCCCTGCCCTACGGCTCACCCGCTGAGA
>CAXMPN010000063.1:10406-10774 GCA_964195195.1 Pontiella sp.
CTCGTCGAGGAAATAGAAACAGAACACGGCCGGAAACAGCTGCTGGCCATTCATTCCTCCATCGGCCAGGGCGGTGGACACGCCGGACAGGTTCTTTTTGAGATGACCGACCCGGATACCCGGCCCGTTTCCACGCAGAACTTTATTGAACGGTGGCGCGAGAAGACCGGGCCGATCAGCGGGATAAAAACCATCCGTTTCCTCAACAATGCCGGAGGTCCCGGTGGCGACGGGAACGCGCTGACGGTTGAACTTTCCCACCGGAACATGGAGGTGCTTGAAGCCGCCAGCCAGGCATTGGCCGCCGCGCTGGAGACCTATCCCATGGTTCGTGATATCGACAACGGCTTTACGCCGGGCAAACCGCA
>CAXMPN010000064.1:0-725 GCA_964195195.1 Pontiella sp.
AAATCGATCTCTTCATGTAAATTTTACCACCCGCTGCGCTAGAGGACTCAGAGGATCACAGAGATTCCTCTCCTCCGTGTTCCTCAGTGCCCTCTGTGGTGAAAGATCCCGTATCAATGGCGACGAAGGCCATGTCGAGTTGATCGGCCAGCGCAATGAGCTTTTCCTTTTCGAGCAGGATCGTTTTTCCGGCCTCGACGGCAAGACACGACACCTTCGCCTTTTTCATCATTTTGAAGGTCTTGGCTCCCACCACGGGGATGTCGAAGCGCATGTCGTGCCCTTCCTTCGGAACCTTCACGATCACCGTGCCCTTTTTGCCAACCCGGCCCGCACGCTTGATGGTCTGGTTCGTTCCTTCGAACGCCTCGACGGCAATGATGATACCGTCCTTGATCGCTACGGTCTGCCCGATCTCGAACTCGCTGGTTCCCTTGACCAGCCTGAGCCCCAGCGCGATGTCGGCCTGCTCGCGCGCTGTCGGCGCGCGACGGCTCAACTGCCCGATCGCAGGGGTGTAGCATTCCATAAACGAGTTACCCGGCAGTACGGTGATTCCACGCGATTCGATGGCCTCCACAATCGCCCCGAAGATCGTGTGGGCATTCTTGGTTTCCAGCGCACCCATCATTTCACGAGCCGCACGGTCGTACCGCAGATGGAAAAGGTTACCGGGGGCAATCTGCCCCGCCATCACGCATTGTTTGATGCCCGTCGACTCCAGC
>CAXMPN010000064.1:735-10742 GCA_964195195.1 Pontiella sp.
CCAGCGTGTCCAGAATAAGCTCCAAGGCGCCCAGATTGGTCCAGAGCACCTCGTCGGCCAGCGGCAGCACCTCCCGGCCCGTTTCCCCCTTGAAGCCCAGCACCACGATGCGCTTCACGCCCGCCGCGCGCGCCGCCTTCGCCAGCATCGACGGATACGCCTGCCGCCCGGCAATAATGATCAACGATTCAGGAACGTCCGGTTTCATAGGATCGCAACCATGCCAGAAACCTCCAAGCCCCTCCAACCCTTTTTCCAAGGGTAGGTTGATGAGCCTGCTCTGATTTGGCGGCAGTTCCCGCTTGCGTTTTGGCGGTTGATTCCTCTTATTTGCGCTTCATTTTCAACCGCTTAAACCAAAAGGAATTAACATCATGGCTATTAAGAAAGTTGCCCTGCTGACTGCTGGCGGACTCGCTCCGTGCCTCTCCACCGCCGTGGGACGCCTCATCGAGCGCTATACCGAAGTTTCCCCCGAAACCGAAATCATTGCCTATGTCGGTGGCTACAAGGGCCTGCTGAAGGGCGAGTCGATCCAGGTGACCGACGAGATCCGCAAAAACGCCGCGATCCTCTACAAGCACGGC
Organism: Pontiella sp.; assembly: GCA_964195195.1. Classification (GTDB taxonomy): domain Bacteria; phylum Verrucomicrobiota; class Kiritimatiellia; order Kiritimatiellales; family Pontiellaceae; genus Pontiella. The sequence continues at coordinate 1,323 of CAXMPN010000064.1, forward strand.
GGCAGCCCGATCGGCAACAGCCGCGTCAAGCTGACCAACGTCAAGGATTGCGAAAAACGCGGCCTTGTCCAGTCCGGACAGAACCCGCTGGAAGTCGCGGCCAACCAGCTCGTCAAGGACGGCATCGATGTACTGCATACCATCGGCGGCGACGACACCAATACCACTGCCGCCGACCTCGCGGCCTTTCTGGCCGAAAACAACTATCAATTGATCGTCGTCGGCCTGCCGAAGACCATCGACAACGATGTCTTCCCGATCCAGCAGAGCCTCGGTGCCTGGACCGCCGCCGAAGAGGGCGCAAAGTATTTCGAAAACGTCGTGGCCGAGCACAACGCCAACCCGCGCATGCTCATCATCCACGAAGTCATGGGACGCAGCTGCGGCTGGCTGACCGGCTACACCGCCAAGGTCTACCACGACAACCTCGAAGAGCTGGACTTCCTCCCCCACATCGGCCTCTCCCAGGAGCGCAAGGATGTCCACGCCATCTTCGTTCCTGAAATGGAAATCGATATCGCTGCAGAAGCAAAACGCCTCCATAAAGTGATGGATGATTACGACAATGTGAACATCTTCATCTCCGAAGGGGCCGGCCTCGAAACCATCGTTAAGGAAATGGAAGCCGCTGGCGAAGAAGTGCCGCGCGATGCCTTCGGCCACGCTAAACTCGACGCGGTCAATCCCGGCGTATGGTTCGGCAAGCAGTTTGCTGCCTTGCTCGGTGCCGAAAAGGTCCTCATCCAGAAGTCGGGTTACTATGCCCGTGCGGCCGCGTCCAATGAAGCCGACCTCAAGCTCATCAAGGAGTGCTGCGACAAAGCCGTTGAGTCCGCTCAGGCCGGCATCGGCGGCGTGGTGGGTCACGACGACGACCAGAACTTCGAGCTGCGCGCCATCGAATTCCCGCGCATCGCGGGCGGTAAGCCGTTCAATATCGACGAGCCCTGGTTTGGCGAACTGCTCGCTGATATCGGCCAGGCCAAAGGCACCAAGGTTGAAACGACTCACTAATGCATATCCTATTGCGCTGTAGCCGCGATCCTTGATCACGTAGGCGGGGTCACGGACCCCGCCCTACACCAACTAGCGCTGTTTCCGTAATCCCTGATCGCGGAGGCGGGGTCACGGAACCCGCCCTACACCATGAGAGCAGGCTATTCGGCCTGCTTTTTTTCTGCCTGGATCAGCCCCGAGAGTCATTCTCTTATTGGCTTTCATTTCTCTTTCGGGGCGCTTTTTTACGGCACGTACACCTGCAACAGATTCCCGACCCTCCGCAGGATGTGCGGGCGCGTTCCAGCACCTTCCTGCCAGCGGGCGTAAAGATAAACACCCTGTGGCCATAGTCTGGCCATCTGCCCGTATTGCGACGGACTGGTCTACACAGGGAAGCCCGTCATTGCGGTCGGCGGGAGCAACTCGGACGAAATCATCATGGACAGCGAATGCCGAACGGATGTAAAAGGCATATATGCCGCAGGAAATATTCCCATGATTCCCTGCTCGCAGATGTTCATTGCCAGGGGAGAAGGTGCCAGGGGCTGGCCTGTGTGTGTTCGAAGGTTTTGCGCGAGGCCATATCAAGGGTTTGGGGAAATAGGGAAAATACAAGTAAGGAGGAGGTTTCATGAAGGATGAAAGCAAATGCCCGGTAACAGGCGTGAATCACAAACCTGCAGCCGGCGGAGGCACATCGAACCAGGACTGGTGGCCGAGTCAGTTGAACCTGAAGGTACTCCATCAGAATTCCGCCAAGGGAAATCCGATGGGCGAGACGTTCAACTATGCGGAGGAATTCAAGAAACTCGACCTGAGTGCCCTGAAGAAGGATCTCGCGACACTGATGACCGATTCGCAGGATTGGTGGCCCGCGGACTACGGCCACTATGGACCGCTCTTTATTCGGATGGCGTGGCACAGCGCAGGCACCTACCGCATTGGAGACGGCCGCGGGGGCGCAGGGTATGGCACCCAGCGTTTTGCGCCGCTCAACAGCTGGCCGGACAACGCGAGTCTCGACAAAGCGCGCCGGCTGCTCTGGCCCATCAAGCAAAAATACGGCATCCAGATCTCCTGGGCCGACCTGATGATTTTAGCCGGCAACGTGGCCCTTGAGTCGATGGGATGCAAGACCTTCGGATTCGCAGGAGGGCGTGAAGATGTCTGGGAACCGCAGGAGGACATTTACTGGGGATCCGAAAGCGAGTGGCTTGGCGACAAGCGCTACTCCGGGGACCGGGAGCTCGAGAATCCCCTCGCCGCCGTGCAGATGGGTCTGATTTACGTAAATCCGGAAGGGCCGGACGGTCAGCCTGACCCCGTCGCCTCGGGACGTGATATCCGCGAGACCTTCGCGCGCATGGCGATGAACGACGAGGAGACCGTCGCGCTCACCGCCGGTGGCCATACCTTCGGCAAGTGCCATGGTGCCGGCGATGCGGCGCTCGTGGGTCCGGAACCCGAGGCCGCCCCCATCGAGGAGCAAGGCCTGGGCTGGCAGAACCGTTTCGGCAGCGGAAAAGGCGGGGATGCGATCACCAGCGGCATCGAAGGGGCATGGAAGCCGAACCCGACCCAATGGGACATGGGCTATCTGCACGTTTTGTTTAAATATGAGTGGGAGCTGATCAAGAGTCCGGCCGGTGCCTATCAGTGGCAGGCCAAGGACGTGGACGAAGAAGACCTGGTCGTTGATGCGCATGATCCATCCAGGAAGCATCCGCCGATCATGACGACCGCGGACCAGGCGATGAGGTTCGATCCGATTTATGAGCCGATCTCGCGGCGTTACCTCGAGAACCCGGAAGAATTCGCGGATGCCTTCGCCCGCGCGTGGTTCAAGCTGATCCACCGCGACATGGGCCCTCGTTCACGCTATCTCGGCCCGGAGGTTCCGGCAGAGGAACTGATCTGGCAGGATCCGGTGCCCGCAGTGGATCACCCGTTGATCGATGCGCAGGACATTGCAGCCCTGAAAGGCAAGATTCTCTCCGCGAACCTATCGACCTCGGAGCTGGTATCAACGGCCTGGGCTTCGGCGTCTACCTTCCGCGGATCCGACAAACGCGGCGGTGCGAACGGGGCACGTATCCGCCTTGTACCGCAGAAGGATTGGGAAGTGAACCAGCCGGCCCAACTGTCGATGGTATTGCAGACCCTTGAGGCAATCCAAAAGGACTTCAACGAAGCGCAGTCCGGTGGGAAAAAAGTCTCGCTCGCCGATTTGGTGGTCCTGGGCGGATGTGCCGGCGTCGAGCGAGCAGCAAAGAAGGCCGGGCAGGACATTCAGGTTCCCTTCTCGCCCGGGCGCACAGATGCATCGCAGGAGCAGACCGAAGTGGAATCATTCGCCGTACTCGAACCGGCGGCAGACGGGTTTCGTAACTATTGCAAAACCAAATATGCCGTCTCGACGGAGGAACTGCTGGTGGATCGTGCACAACTGCTGACCCTGACGGCGCCGGAGATGACGGTTCTCGTCGGCGGCATGCGCGTACTGGAAGCAAACGTCGGGGGCACCCCATACGGGGTCTTCACGGATCGGCCCGGGGCGCTGACCAACGACTTCTTCGCGAACCTGCTTGATATGGCTACGGAGTGGAAAGCGGTGTCGGACGACGAAGACCTATTCGAGGGACTCGATCGCGCAACGGGCAAAGTGAGATGGACCGGAACCCGTGTCGATCTCATCTTCGGTTCCAACTCGCAACTCCGCGCCATCGCGGAGGTGTATGCCGGTTCCGACGCACAGCAGAAGTTTATCAACGACTTCGTGGCGGTCTGGAACAAGGTGATGAACCTTGACCGATTCGACCTTGCTCTCTGATCTCAGCGAATAATAAATATCGAAAGGGCAGGCCTGCAACCGCCCTCAACAATCACAAGCCGGGGTCGTTGACCCCGGCTTTTTTATGCTCCATATTTCACTCACCATGGAAAACCGGATTACCATACGCTACCAGCAAGTAGGCGATGCCAAGCGCTTTTTCGAAATCCTGAACAGCCCAAACTTTCATTACTTTCCGGCCAAGCCGAAAACCATCAGGGCGGAGAAGGAATTCCTGAGAAAGAATGCGGCCCTGCGACAAAGCGGCGAACAGTTCAACTATTCTATCCTGATGAACGGCACCGTGGTCGGAGCAATGGGCATCCACATCGAACCACGGAGAAACTACAGCGGGGAAATCGGCTACTTCATCGATGAAGCCTATTGGGGCCGAGGTATCGCCTGCGAGGCCGTTCGGCAACTGGAGGAAATGGCCTTCAACGAACTGGGTGTGGTCCGGATCGAAATCAATATGGTGAAAAAGAACAAGGCCAGCGAACGGGTTGCGATTAAATGCGGCTACCGCAAAGAAGGTATCGGTCGGAAAAAGCTACCCCTCGACGGCGAATACGTCGACTGCTACGTCTACTCTAAAGTCCGGGAATAGATACCTACTTCCCAAGGGCCCGTGTTTTGACTGCGAGCCATTCCGCTTCGGCTGTATTCAGATGCGGAGCGAGTCTTTCACGCACCATTTGATGGTATTCGTCCAACCACCCGGTTTCCGCCGGCGACAACCATTCCAGCTGCAAGGGAGTCGTGTCGATGGGGCATAGCGTGAGCGTGCGGAAACGGTAGAACGTACCCGAGTCGGTTTCGCAATCCTCTTCGACCACCACCATATTTTCGGTCCGAATGCCGTGCCGGCCTTCCTTGTAGACGCCAGGCTCGATGGTCACGACCATGCCGGGTTCCAGCGGGGTATCACTGCGCTTGTGGGGACTGATGCTTTGCGGGCCTTCGTGCACGTTCAGATAAAACCCGACTCCATGCCCCGTTCCATGAGGGTAGTCGATACCGTGCACCCAAAGCGGTTGCCGAGCGAGAATATCGAGGTTGCTTCCGGGTGTTCCCTTGCGGAATTTGGCAGATGACAGATTAATCAGGCCCTTGAGGACCAACGTGTAGTCCGCCTTCTGTTCATCCGACAACACGCCCAATGCAATGGTACGGGTGATGTCGGTGGTGCCTCCGGGATATTGTCCGCCGGAATCGATCAGATAAAGCTCCCTCGGCTCCAGCGTCGCGCAGGATTCCGGTTTCGGGAAATAGTGTATCATGGCCGCATTTGGCCCATAGCCCGAGATCGACGAGAAGCTCAGGTCAGCACATTCGACGCACGCCCGGCGAATCGCTTCAAGCCGATCCGCGGCCGAGCATTCGGTCACTTCTCCGCCGGGCATTTCCTCCTCCAACCACTTCCAGAAGCGCACCATGGCCGCTCCGTCGAGCTCCTGAACTCTGTGCCAGTTTTCCAGCTCGGTCTCGTTCTTGCGCGCTTTCGGCAGGGCGGTCAGCTGCCGTTCGCAAACCGCCTTACACTCCTTGGGAACGGCCTGCCGCAAGAGCGCGTTTACACGCCGCTCATCGATAAGGATCGACGTGCCGGGGGTCATTGCCGCCAGCGCGTCGGCGATTGATTCATAGGGTGCTATCTTAATCCCCTCGTCCTCCAGCGACGCACGGACCTCGTCCTCCAATTTGGATTCATCCATGAAAAGCACGGCCTCCTCTTCCATCACCAGCGCGTGGGCCATCACCACGGGGCAGTGCAGGATATCGCCGCCGCGGATATTGAAAAGCCAGGCAATATCATCGAGCGATGAAAGCAGGTAGTGGTCCGCACCCTTCGCCTTCATGGACGTGCGGATCTCTGCCAGTTTATCCGGCGCGGTGCGTCCGGCATACTGGAGTGCGTGCCGGCGGACGACAGCATGCGGAAGCGCGGGACGATCGGCCCAAAGCCCGGAAATAAAATCGAGGTCCAGCCTGAGTCCGATGTTCCTTTCTCCTAGTTTCCTGCGCCAGGATTTCGCCTCGGCCGCTGTCAACTGACGTCCATCCACCGCCACCGTGCCCTTCTCCGGTACCTGCTCTATCAGCCAGTCGATCAGCTCCGGTACATCGGCCATCTGCATCTTGAAGAGGTCGATGCCACTGCCCTTCAACTCCTGCTCGGCCTGGATAAAATAACGTCCGTCGGCCCATAGACCGGCGCGTTCCTGCATCACGGCCACCGTCCCGGCCGACCCGGAAAAACCGCTGACCCACGCCCGGCATTTCCAATAGTCCGCGACATATTCGCTTTGATGCGGATCGGCACTGGGAATCACGAACGCATCGACGCCCTCTTGAGCCATGCGCGTACGCAACCGGCTAATCTTATCGGTACTATTTTCGTTCATGATTCTAAACCATCTTCCAATGTCATCTTAAAGGCCCATGGTTCAACCAACGTTGCGTATTGCGTATTGCGTATTGAAAAGTTTGTTTAAAAGTTGGGCCGAGGTAAAGAAATACGTAGTACGAAATACGCAGTACCCCTAGAGTTTTTTGGCCCGGAGTTCTTCGGGAAGGGCCAATTGATGGTTGTGGCAGATGGCGATGGCGAGCGCGTCGGCGGCGTCTTCCTGCGGCGGTTCGTCAAGGTTAAGCAGACGCATGACCATTTTGGCTACCTGATCCTTCTGCGCCGCGCCGGTACCGACTACCGATAACTTCACCTTGCGCGGTGAATGCTCGGTTATGTCCAGGCCCTTGATTGCACAGGCCGTGATCGCCGTGCCCCGCGCCTGCCCCAGCACCATAGCGGTCTTGGCATTCTTGGCAAAAAACGCGCCCTCGATTGCGGCGCAATCGGGCGCGTGTTCTTCGATCAGTTCCGTGATCGAGTTAAAGATGTTTTCCAGACACCGCGAATGGGGTTCTTTCGGCTTGTTGCGGATGCGGCCATAGGCGATGGCCTGCAGCTCGGAACCCCTGGCATCGATAATCCCCACCCCCGTCGAGCGCAGGGAAGTGTCGATGCCCAGAATTCTTATACTCTTGCGATCCATTCTATTTTTGTCTCACACCCACTCCGCTCAAGCCACAATGAACACAAAGGAACTGCCCTCGTTTCGGCTGTGTAACTCCGTGTGTGTTTACTTATTCAGCTTCGAGCTGAGCGGCGATTTCGTCGGAGATATCAAAGTTGGTATAGACATCCTGAACATCATCGAGCTCTTCGAGGGCATCGACCAGCCTCATAATCGACTTAGCCTGATCGATATCGGTGACTTCGACCACCAGGTCAGGAATCAGCGTAATTTCGGACTCGGTCATTTCGATGCCGGCTGTGGTGATGGCATCCGCAACGGACGGGAAATCGTTCGGATCGGTGATGACCTCGAAATGGTCGCCCTCGGTCTTCAGATCCTCGGCGCCTGCTTCGAGCACCAGATTCATCAGGGTGTCCTCATCGGTTTGGCCCTTGTCGATGAAGATCTGTCCCTTGCGCTGGAACATGCGGCTGACGGATCCCTGGGCGGACAGGTCCGAGCCGGCTTTGCTGAAGGTAAAACGGACTTCCGAGGCGGAGCGGTTTTTGTTATCGGTCAAGACCTTTACCACCACGGCAATGCCACCGGCAGCATAGGCTTCGTAGGACCCTTCGGTCAGCTGCCCGCCTTCCAGTTCCCCCGTTCCTTTTTTGATGGCGCGGTCAATATTTTCCTTCGGCATGCTAACGCCTTTGGCTTTTTGAATCAGCGCGCGCAACGTGATGTTGTCCGCGGGATTCCCGCCGCCGCAGCTGGCCGCCACCATGATGTCCTTACCGATCTTGCTGAAGACCTTGCCGCGTGCGGCATCGGCCTTGCCTTTTCGATGCTTGATATTTGCCCACTTACTATGTCCAGCCATCTCTAAACCTCCTGCTAAACTAAATTTATAAACACTCGCTCGTTTTACTCGCTCAAGACACTAAGAGCAGGAAGGCCTAACCTTCGTGGACTTCGTGCCTTAGTGTTTAACCTATTACAACTTTCGCGAAGCCGCGCTTTCCGGAACGGATGATCATTCCGTCTTCGGGAACGATCTGCGCGCGTTCGTCGCTGATTTTTTCGTCGTTGATCTTTACCGCGCCCTGCTTGACGAGTCGGCGGGCTTCGCCGTTGCTGCCTACGAGTCCGGCCTGTACCATCAGGCTGAGCAGTCCGATTTCTTCGGCGGGAAGGATCACTTCCGGAAGTTCGTCCGGCAACTCCTTCTGCGCGAAGATACGCGTAAATTCTTCCGAGGCATTTTTTGCCTCCTCTGCACCCACAAAGCGAGCGACCACTGCTTGGCCGAGCGTGTCTTTTGCAGCCCGCGGATGCAGGTCGCCATTCGCGACCCGGGCGTGCATCGCCTGCACCTCTTCCCTGGGCCAGCAGAGAATGTATTCAAAATACTTCCACATCAGATCGTCCGGCACACTCATCAGCTTGCCGTACATGTCGCGTGCGGATTCGGCGACCCCAACATAGTTGTTGAGGCTCTTGCTCATTTTCTGGACGCCGTCGAGACCTTCAATGAGCGGGAGCGTCATGACGCATTGCGGCTCCTGCCCCATCACCTTCTGCAGCTCGCGACCCAGCAGCAGGTTGAACAGCTGGTCGGTGCCTCCGAGTTCAAGGTCGGCCTCGACCATGACCGAGTCGTAGGCCTGCACCAGCGGGTAGAGAAATTCAACTATCGAGATCGGCTGGTTGGCGGCATAGCGCTTCGAAAAGTCATCGCGCGCCAGCATCTGCGCCACGGTGACGTGGGCGGAGAGACGGATGACATCGTCGAACTTCATCTGACTGCACCATTCGGAATTGAAGCGGATTTCGGTCTTATCGGGATCGAGGATCTTGAAGATCTGCTCCTGATAGCTTTTGGCGTTGACCTGCACCTGCTCGCGGGTAAGCGGCTTGCGGGTCTGGGAGCGGCCGGAGGGATCGCCGATCATGCCGGTAAAATCGCCGATGATGAAGACGACGGTGTGGCCGGCGTCCTGGAATTCTCGAAGCTTGTTCAGCCCGACCACGTGCCCGAGGTGGATGTCCGGCGCAGACGGATCGGCACCATACTTGATGCGCAGGCCACGACCATCGGCCTGCGCCTTTTCAAGCTTCTTTTTCAGATCCTCGCGAGAAATAAAATCTACCGCGCGCGCCGAAAGGCCATCGAGTTTTTCATCCATGTTCATACTTATACCTACCAATCATCTGGATAAATATCGCGCCCGCTTCGCTCAAGCCGCAGAGCGATCAATAATTGCATTTCTTTACGACTTGGCGTCTTTGCGCGAGAAATAGTCCCGAATAGAAGGTGCGCATTTAGCCATACCTGCGGCGGAAAGTCACAAAAAAAACCTGCCCGGATAATCGGGCAGGCTTTTCACTGAAGAAGTTAAGGCTATTCGCCGTCCTTCTTGTCACCGGGATGCCACTCTTCGAGCTGATCGCCGAAGGCGTTATCGAACGCGGAAGAAAGGTCGACCAGCTCGGAGCCCGCCTGGAGCCCTTCGAGCATCTCTTCACGCACTTCGAAATCATCGCCGTTCACCTTGGCGGCCTTGACGC
>CAXMPN010000065.1:0-10115 GCA_964195195.1 Pontiella sp.
TACTTATCCGCCTGTCCGAGGCATGGAAACGATTCCCCATAAAAAGATGCTCGAACTGCTCAGTCAATAAGGAGGCATTTGTATGAAAACAAGAAACAATCCTACCCCGTTGCTGATCGGGTTTTCGGCTTTGGTTGCTCTCTTCTCGATCCATGGCAATGCCCTTGCGGTTGACGATGGCGCCCGCGCCTATTGGAAGGGAAGGGATGGCACTCAAGTGGTATCCTTCCAGTACCTGAACTTGAACATGCAAGCCTCCGGTGCCCAGCAATTCGACCCGGCCCATTACATTTATCCGGATTCAGATGTCGAAGCTAATATTGCGATTGCGAGTTGGGCCCGTCACATGACACTGCTTAACCGGCCGTCATCGCTTGCTGTCAATATCATTGGGGGCAGTGTCGGAGCCGAAATCGACATCTCGGCCCCGGGCGGCTCTTCAAGCCAGTCAGCCTCTGGATACGGCGACCCCAGCTTGATGCTTGATGTTAACCTTTTTGGCACCCCGCCACTCAAGAGCGGCGTAGACCTATTGAATTATGAACCCACCTTTACCGTCGATGCTGCGGTGATGCTGGCCATTCCTATTGGTGAGTACGACAATGATAAACTGGTCAACATGGGACTAAACCGTTGGTACGGTCGTGTTGCATTGCCGCTCAAATATCATTTCGGGGTGTTTTCCCCCGGCTACATGTCGAGTCTTGAGTTGACCCCCTCCGTCTGGGCTTTCGCTGAGAACGATGATTTTGTCGGACAGACACTGGAGAATGATCCAATGTGGCAGCTCGAAGGACATTTGACCCATGATTTTACGGCGCAATTTTTTGGCTCTCTGGATCTGCTCTACCGTGGCGGCTTTCAATCGGAAATAGACGGTGTCGAGATGGGCGATGAACTCAACATCGGGGATCTGGGTTTCACGCTGAACTATCAGCTGACGGATAATGCAGTCATACGCACTGGATACAGCTCCAATCTCTTCGGCGACAGCGATGTGGATAGCAGCCTTATCAGGATTCAGTTTGTCTACGGTTGGCATCAAGTTTCGGAAAACATGAAGAAGCTGCAACAGGGACATTAACCCATCTGGGATAGTCGTCCCCTCCGGTCACTGCTTTCGCAGGCTCGAGCCTCACTGCGCTTCACTTGTGTCGAACCGCAGTTCTCATCCCTGATTGAAATAAAAAAACCGTTGAGCAAGCCCAACGGTTTAAATATGGCGGAAAGGGAGGGGTTGATGAGTCCTTCATACTCACCCTTCGGGCCACTTTTTCAAAGTGGTCTCGCTTCGCGTCAAACCCTCTTATCGGGTTCTCATCCCTCCTCCATATAAAAAAAGACCACCAAGCTTTTGCTTGGCAGTCTTGTATTATATGGCGGAAAGGGAGGGATTCGAACCCTCGGTACCGCGTAAGCAGTACACCGGATTAGCAGTCCAGCACCTTAAGCCACTCAGTCACCTTTCCGCACTAAATTGAAGGCGCCGAACATAGTTTAGCGTCCCACCCCTTTGCAAGCGGTTTTTAGCAGGAAAGCACAGAGGACGGGATATCGGATACCGCCTACCAAAACTGGTAGGCGTCGTATTTGATCACATAGAGGCCGAGCAGGAAATTGGTGGTTCCATGAGCAATAATGGTAGCCCAGATATCGCGGGTTTTGATGTAGAGCAATCCAAAGGCGATGCCGCAGATGATGCCGGCCATCCACTCAAAGTGCTCAATACCGAAAAATACGGAAATCACGAGAAGCATCGGCCAATGCAGCTTGCCGGCATCAATCTTAAAGAAGGGGCTTCCCAGCATCCAACGATAGAGAAATCCACGAAAGAAAAACTCTTCGATAATGGCAATGAATACGGACGTACCCAACATATGGATGGCAAAGATAAGCCACCCGGAAGCCTTGGGATCATACACATGCAACCCCGCGTGTTCGCCCTCTTGGAGGACTTCATAGGGGGCCATGATTCCGTTGCCGATATCAAACAGTTCCCGGGTCTTGAACGGCCTCATCAGATCAACAAACAACCGGTCGTACCATTCGGTGACACCCGGTGCATTTTCAACCATCCATGGCGTTTCCAGGCCCACCCAGACCACGCCAATAAAAACTCCGACCCCGATGGCAATGGGTACATTTTTCAGGTTTAACTTTGGATACCACTGCCATGGACGAAAGATTGCCAGCAGGATCAGGCCCCCGATAGAGCGGATCATGTAACTCCAGGTCGGATCGTCGAACCAAACCATCATGGTCAGCCACATGGCGAAAGGAATCACATGGGCGAGAACCGCCTTGGTATTCTCCTTTTCCCCATCGGGTGTAAGTTTCTCATGCTGCCGTTCACTCATATCATCCTCGCTATAGCACCGTCCCGAAACAACCCGGAAAACTAGGCATCTTTCTTATCGGACTCTTCGGAAGAAGTGATTTCCTTAGCTTCCTCGTCTTTTTTATCCGGAGCCGTGCCTTCCCGCTGACCCTTCTTGAATTCGCCGAGGCTCTTGCCGAGCGAACGTGATAGTTCCGGCAACTTCTTTGCGCCAAACAGCAGCAGAACGATGAAGACGATTAAGATCACTTCGCCCTGCCCCTGCATCCCGGGAATAATCGCCAATGTATTCATAACCCACTCCTTGATTAGATCTACTCCTGCGGCTTCACTCAATCCACGTCTTCAGACGCTGAATTATCCGGTTGTCCTCCAGATCTCCGACGCCCCTTCCCACCTTCGGAAAAGTAGAGGAACCACACACAGAACTCATAAAGCAGGATCAACGGAACCGCCATCAAAATCTGCGTCATTACGTCCGGTGGGGTAAGCAGCATGGCCAGAATAAAGAGGCCGGCGATCACATGCCGCCGCTTTTCCATCAGCTGGAAGGAATTTAAAATGCCCAGCTTGCCCAGCAGTATAATGATGATCGGCAACTGGAACGCCACGCCGAAACCGAGCAGCACCTGAAGGGTGAATCCGATAAACTTCTGGTAGTTCCAGATCGCTTCGCCCCCCAGCCTGTCGGTGAAGCCGAGCATGATTTTCATGGCCAGTGGTAAGGTGACCTGGTAGCCCAAAACCACGCCTACGATGAAAAGAATGCCGGAAAAGAAGCTAACACGCTGTACTACCCTGCGCTCGGAATCCTTGATCCCCGGGAGCACGAACGAACCGACAATGAGCATAAGCGCTGGCATGCTGATCAGAATACCGCCCCACAGGGCAAGCGAAAACCACATCTTGAAGCCCGCCGTCACTTCGGCATGCTGCAGCACGATCCGGCCGGTATCGATGTATTCCTGCGCGGGCTCCCGCAGTACCTGAGTTAACCATGGGACAAAATAGGCGCAGAGGGCCATGCCGATGGCGATGGCAATACCGGCACGAATGATCATCTTGCGAAATTCATCGAGATGCTCGAGAAACGGCATTTCGCTATCGTTGTAGCGGAACCGGGAAGTGAGCGACTTAATTCTTTTGAACATCCCCGCCCTCACCTTCAACCGGCATCGCATCGGATTCCCCATCGGCACCGGATAGACTTTCCCCGGTAGCTACCGCACCGTCTGGTTCATCTTCAGAGCCTTCGTCACTTTCAGGAGAACCCACGTAGGAGTCATCGTACTCGCCGGCCGTGCGATCCGGCTGTAGATCGCTGTACATAACCTCGCGCTTGAAGCTTTCCGCAGTGCTTCGAAACTGATTGAGCATGTCGCTTAGCTTCCGGAATATCCGCGGCGCGTCCTTGGCGCCAAACATCAGCAGCAATACCAGCATGACCACGAGGATTTCGGGTCCACCGGGGCCGATGAAAGCGAGATGATGCAATCCGTTGAGCATGGTCAGGCGGTTCTATAGCTCTGGCGGAGGACAAAGTCCATCAGCACCAGCGCTGTCATAGTTTCGACAATGGGAACCGCGCGCGGAACCACACAGGGATCATGCCGCCCCTTGGCTTCCAGCACGGTCGTTTCGCCATCGAAGGTCGAGGTATGCTGCGACATGCCGATGGTGGCCGGCGGCTTGAAGGCAATCCGGAAAACAAGCGGCTCTCCATTGGAGATGCCACCCTGAACCCCGCCGCTGTGATTGGTGGACGTGCCGAGCCGCCCCCCGTCCTTTATCTCGAAGGGATCGTTGTGCTGCGAACCAAACATCCGCGATCCGGAGAACCCGGACCCGATCTCGAAGCCCTTGGTGGCTGGAATGGAGAGCATCGCCTGGGCGAGCATGGCTTCCATGCGCTCGAAGACCGGCTCGCCCAACCCCGCCGGAATACCTTCGGCCACGCAGGTCAGCACACCGCCCACAGAATCCTTGCGGTCGCGAGTGGCGGCGACCAGTTCGATCATTTTTGCGGCGGTGGCTTCATCAGGACAGCGAATAATGTTGGAATCGATCTGCTCGCGCGTAAGACCTTCAGCCGTCATATCGCGGGCATCGATTTCACCGACCGAGCTGACCCATGAGGTAATCCGGGTTCCGAACTGCTCGGCCAGCCATTTTTCAGCGATTGCGCCGGCGGCCACACGACCGATGGTTTCTCGCGCGCTGGACCGCCCACCCCCGCTGGAGGCGCGGTTGCCATATTTCATCTGATAGGTAAAATCGGCATGAGATGGCCGGGGAATGTTGCTCATTTCTCCATAATCACCCGGCCGCTGGTCGCGGTTGTTGACCATCAGCCCGATCGGGGTTCCCAGCGTTTTTCCATCTTCCACCCCCGAAAGAATGATCACCCGGTCCGCCTCGTCGCGAGGCGTGGTCATATCGCTTTGCCCGGGGCGTCGACGCGTCAGCTGCGGCTGTATGTCCGCCTCGCTCAGCTCCAGGCTGGCCGGGCATCCATCCACGATGGCGCCGACGGCCTTGCCGTGCGATTCCCCGAAGGTTGAGACCTTGAAAAGTGTTCCTATCGTACTAGACATGCTGTTTCCTTACTTTGCCACCGAGTTTCCAACCGATGGAACTTTGCGTTTTAACCCGTGTTTTGAATCATTGCTTATAACACCAACCGCGTAACTATTTGGACGAAAAACTGAAGGAATCTTATCCTGTCCGGCACCCGTGCGGAGTCCATGCGGTGGAGAGATTTTATTTGCATTACACGCTTCTTTATGGACAATACCACCCCTCCACGCCTAACCATGGGAACGCACTACATATGGATACAGGAAAACGCCAACATCTCCAGGACATCTATTCAACAGACCGCACCGACTCCGATGACTTCACTCCGCAAGTGTCTTCCGAGATCATGGAAGAACGCAAACGCGAAATCCGCAGGCATCAATTCATCAGCTTTGTCCTTGGTATGACGGTTCTTGTGCTGCTCGTCGCACTGGTCTATGTGGTGGTGCGCGAATATATGGATATTCGCAATGAAACCGGCGCACCGGCACCGATCTCCCAGGAATATATTCCCCGCTACTCCCTACCTGCCGAATCGCAATGGGTACTGGACCTGAACGCCAACTCCGGCGATACAAAATGGGACGGAGAGGGTGATCGGCCTTTCGACAGTTTATGGATCAAGAAAGCCGCCTTCAACATTATCATGGCCGAGCAGGCGGCGCAGTTGAGCCAGTTCGAAGATTCCGCCAGAGCTTATGAACGCGCGCTTGAGATCTTTCCCGATCTCGAAGGCGTCAGAGCGAAGCTCGGTCAGGTCTACTTCAATCTGGGCCGATTCGACGCGGCGCAAAAATTGCTCAAGGACGCACCGGACGAAGAACTCACCTACCACATTCTTAGCAATCTGGGTGCAGCCTGCATCGAGACAAAAGAATTTGAGCTCAGTGAAAAATACCTCAAGCGATCCCTTGAACTTGAACCGATGTATCCTTCAGCCCTCAAAAATCTGGCCGTGCTCTATAAAGCGCAAAACCGGAGTGAGGAAGCGGTGGCCGCCTATGAGGATTACTTCAGCCAACGACCCTTCGATACCGATACCCGCTACGACTTTGCGCTCTACCTGACCAAGATCGGAAACTGGCCATCAGCGGCCGAGCAATTGCATATTCTGACCCGGGAAGTGACCGATGTGGCCAATCTCTACATCCTGCTCGCGCGGGTTGAGACCAAGCTCGGCAATGACCAGGCCGCGATCGCGGCATTCCGCCGAGCGGCCCAACTGACCGATCCGAAGCAGGCCCTGCTCTGGATGGATGACGCCGAGTTTGAGCGCCTGCGCAAAGACACCGATTTCCAGGCGTTGATCAAGTACTACGAGAAATAGGGCGGCCCTATCCGAGCGCGGCGAAGAGGGCGTGGTTGAGACCCAACGCAATCAGCGCGGCAAGAAAATCATCAACGACAATACCGAAGCCGCCGTGGATGTGCTGAAGCTGCTTGATGGGCGGCGGCTTCGTTATATCGAAAATGCGATGAAGTACAAAGCCGCTCAGCAAGGCCCACGGCGAAGACAGTCCGATGATCGTGATCGGGAGCGTCAAATACTCATCCGCCACGATACATCCGGGATCTTTCCCGCCAATAATTCCTTCCGCTACCCCGCAAATCGGAATAGCCAAAAGGGTCAATACCGAACAAATCACCGCCTGCGATCCTATGCCGGAAACCTGCATGACGCCCCATGCAATGGGCAGCCCCACCAAGGTCCCCACCGTACCGGGCATCACCGGGCTCAAACCCGTGCCAAAGCCCACCGCAATCCACCTGATCAAATTCTTCATGCCTATCTCCATCTACCCGGCAGGTTCTACCACACGCCATTTTCCCAGGACGATCCTGGAAAACCGGCGAGTTGCATCCTGACTGTACAAATCATGGGCTGAGAGCCCTCAATCTTCAACACAGCACTTGACTGTACCTTCGAGTATGCACAGAATGCTCCGGCAAAAGGATGCAAAAGATGAGTCAGAATAAATACATTGATGAGTTTATGAAAACCTTCCCCTACGAGGGACTGACCTTTGACGATGTCTCGCTAATTACCCAATATGCCGACTTCCTGCCAGGCAATGCCGATATTTCAACCCGACTCACCCGAAATATCAGCATGAAGATGCCCTTCCTGAGCGCGGCCATGGATACGGTGACCGAAGCGCGCATGGCAATTTCCATGGCCATGATGGGCGGCATCGGCGTCATCCACAAGAATCTGGAGCCCGCAGTGCAGGCTCAGAACGTGAGCCGTGTTAAACACCATCTCAACGGACTCATCACCAGTCCTGTGACCTTCAGCGTGGACGACACCCTTGAAACCATTGCCTTAAAGCGCGCTGATAAAGGCTACAACTTCAGCGGCTTCCCGATCCTGGACAGCGAGAAAAAACTGGTCGGTATCCTTACATCCAAAGACATCCGTTTCTCGCGATCGAAAAGGGCGAAGGTCACGGATGTGATGACCACGGAAATCGTCACCGCCAAGCCCGGCACCAACCTGCGGCAGGCCTACGACATCATGCAGCAGCATAAGATAGGCAAACTTCCGCTGGTGGACAAAGGCCAGCTGGTCGGGCTGTACAGCTATGCCGATGTACGCCGATTGATTGAAAACGAAGAACCGCTGTTCAACCGCGATGATAAATACCGCCTGCGCGTCGCCGCCGGTATAGGCCCGGGCGACTTTGAACGCGCGGAAATCCTCAACCAGGAGGAAGTCGACGTCCTGGTGGTCGATACGGCCCACGGCCATACCAAGGGGGTCATCGACATGGTGGCCTGGGTGAAGAAAAAATTTCCCCACATCGATGTCATCGGGGGCAACATCGCCACCGGCGAGGCCGCGTTGGCCCTGCGCGATGCCGGAGCGGACGCCGTCAAAATCGGCATCGGCCCCGGATCGATCTGTACCACACGCGTCGTTGCCGGCGTCGGCATTCCGCAGATTTCCGCCATTTACGCTGCGGCAAGCGCTTTGAAAGGTGACATCCCGGTGATCGCCGATGGCGGTGTTCGCAATTCAGGCGACATCGCCAAGGCCCTCGTTGCCGGAGCCGATACCGCCATGATGGGGTCGGTACTGGCAGGCACCGAAGAGAGTCCGGGAGAAAAGATCATCTACGAAGGCCGCCAGTTTGTCATCTACCGAGGCATGGGCAGCCTGGACGCCATGAAGTCGCGTGAAGGCAGCCGTCAACGATATGGACTGAGCGAAGAGGACGACCTGGTTCCGCAAGGCATCGAGGGCATGGTTCCCTATTCCGGCACGGTCGACAAGGTGATGAAGCAATACTGCGGCGGACTGCAGGCCAGCCTCGGCTACTGTGGTACCCCGACGATCGCGGGTCTAAAAGCCCAAGGCCGGTTTGTCCGAGTCTCCCATGCGGGTGCCATAGAAGCCCACGCCCACGACATCAAGATCACGAAGGACGCGCCCAACTACAGAAGGTAGCCGAAAAGCGTGAAGTGTGATCCACCTGTGCTTCACGGATGCATGGTCACGAAGCACTCATGAAATCCGCACTGATCCAGATGAATCCAACGGTTGGGGCCTTGCAGCACAATGCCGATCGGATATTGGAAGAAGCCCGCTTGGCCGACAGAGCTGGAGCCCGGCTGATCGTTTTCCCTGAACTGGTGATTTCGGGCTATCCACCCGAAGATCTGATCCTGAAGGATCACTTTTGTGCAGACTGCGAAAAGCAGTTGCATCGTCTGAAAGCAGAACTCCCAGCCGGTCCCGTCGTGGTCGTCGGCGCGCCCGTCGTACGGAACGGAAAAAAGTTTAACGCCGCAGTGGTTTTTCACGGCGGGAAAATCATCGGTGAGTACCACAAGATGCTGTTGCCCAATTACGGGGTCTTCGACGAAAAGCGTCTTTTCGAGCAGGGTACGGACCCTTTTATTTTCGAGCTGGACGGCAAAATGATAGCGATCCATATCTGCGAGGATGCCTGGTACCCGGACGGCGCGGCGGTCGATTCCCTCAAGGGCAAAAAAGTCGAGCTGCTGGTCAATCTATCCGCCTCCCCCTACCACCGCGGAAAACTGAACGACCGCGCCGCTGTGCTGGCCGAGACGGCGCGCAAACTCAAAAGCACCATGCTCTATTGCAATATGGCGGGCGCTCAGGACGAACTGGTTTTCGATGGCGCCAGCATGGTCATCGCCCCCGACGGCGCCTGCATCGCCCGAGCGAAGCAGTTTAAGGAAGATGCTCTCTTTTTCGATAGTGCTGATTCCGCGCCCTCCCCTCGCGGGGAAAGCCCCCTGCCCGACCTCGCAGAGGTTTACGAGGCCTTGAAAACAGGACTGAAGGACTATGTGGAAAAGGTCGGCTTCAAGCGGGTGGTCGTCGCCTCGAGTGGTGGCATTGATTCCGCCCTCGTGCTGGTACTTGCCGTGGACGCGTTAGGCAAAGAGCGCGTCGCATCGGTCACCATGCCCTCTCAATATTCATCTACGGGCACCTTGAACGATGCCTGCGAAATGGCGCGGATTCTGGAGGTCGAATTCCACACCGTTCCGATCAAATCCCTGTACGAAGGCTTTAAAGGTGCCTTGGCCGAAGTATGGGGCAAGGGGAAAAAACCGGGGTTGGCTGAAGAAAATCTGCAGGCACGGATTCGCGGAAACCTGATCATGGCCCTTTCCAATGAAAACGGCTGGCTGGTGCTGACGACCGGGAATAAAAGCGAAATGGCCATGGGCTACTGTACGCTCTACGGAGACATGGCCGGCGGCTTCGCGGTGATCAAGGATGTCCCGAAAACCCTGGTTTTCGAACTGTGCCGCTGGCGAAACACCCAGGAGGAATCGCCGATCATTCCGCCCAGCATCATCGAACGACCGCCATCGGCCGAACTGCGCCCCGATCAGAAGGACACCGACTCGCTCCCGCCCTACGAAGTGCTGGATCCAATTCTTGTCGACTATGTGGAAAATGACATGGGGATCGACGGGCTGGTGGCCAAGGGCTACGACGAGGCCATTGTACGCCGCGTGGTGCATGCCGTTGAGCTGAGCGAATACAAGCGCCGCCAGTCCCCGCCTGGCGTAAAGATTACGCCGAAGTCGTTTGACCGCGACCGCCGCATGCCGATCGTGAACCGCTATCGGAACTGAGGCGTGAAACGTGAAACGTGAAACGTGAAACGTGAAACGTGAAACGTGAAACGTGAAACGTGAAACGTGAAACGTGAAA
>CAXMPN010000066.1:0-3334 GCA_964195195.1 Pontiella sp.
GGTTGAAATGTCGCCCTACGACATGTCCAAAGGGCGTTTGGTGACGAACCAGGATTGATGTTATGAAAGTTAGAGCCTCAGTTAAACGTATGTGTGAACAATGTAAGGTAATCCGGCGCAAGGGCGTGGTGAGAATTATTTGTACCAATCCCCGTCATAAGCAACGCCAAGGATAATAAGGAGTTTTATCAATGCCACGTGTACTCGGTATAGACATTCCCGGTAGAAAGAAGCTGGAATATTCGCTTCGCTACATTTACGGCATCGGCCCGACCAGCGCTAAAGAAGTGTGCGAAAAGGCCAAGCTGGATCCCGCTAAGAAAGCGGACGACCTGACCGACGATGATATTCAGCATCTGGTCGCGGTTCTGCAGAACGATTACCGCATCGAAGGTGACCTTCGCCGCGAGATTTCATCCAACATTCGCCGTCTTATTTCGATCGGCACCTATCGGGGTCGTCGCCATCGTGCCGGATTGCCGGTACGCGGCCAGCGGACCAAGACCAATGCGCGTACCCGTAAGGGCCTCAAGCGTACCGTCGGTATTGTCCGCGGTAAGGAAGCCCGTGCAGCAGTCAAGGCCAGCAAGTAACCTGACGCTTTAAACAAGGATCATTCCCATGGCAGAAGAACAAAAAGAAGTGGAAGAAAAAGTGGTTGAAGAGGCTGCCCCGGTGGTAGCCGAAGCCAAGACTGAAGAAGCCGCTCCGGTGGTTGCTGAAGCCAAGACCGAAGAAGCCGCTCCGGTGGCTGCCGAAGCCAAGACTGAAGCCGCCGCTGAACAGCCCGCTGAAGAAGTGAAGAGCCGCCTGCCCACCGCAGCCGACCTTCTGGCCGACGAAAAGATCGAGCCGATTAAGCGCAAGAAGGGTTCGAAGAACGTTCCGTTCGGTATCGCTTTCGTTAAGACCACCTTCAACAATACGATTGTTTCTATAACGGATATGCGCGGCAACGTCGTTTCCTGGAGCAGCGCCGGTCGTTGCAATTTCAAGGGATCTCGTAAGAGTACTGCGTTTGCCGCCACCACCGTAGCCCAGGATGCCGCCCGTACGGCCATCAGTCACGGCATGTCGGAAGTCGAAGTCCGGGTGCAGGGTCCGGGTGCAGGTCGTGAATCCGCCGTCCGTGCCATCCAGTCCGCCGGCCTGGCGATTACCACGATCAAGGATACCACCGCTATTCCGCATAATGGATGCCGCCCGCCCAAGCGTCGGCGCGTCTAGTTTTTTTCTAACTAACAAGTAATTAAACCATACGAACCGGTTAACGCCCGGTACTGGGAGGATACTACAATGGCTACACGACTCGGTCGTTTTGAAATGCCGAAACAAGTCGTCAAGGATGACGATGTTTCTACCGAAAACTACGGAAAATTCTATGCTGAACCTTTTGAAGGCGGCTACGGACGTACGATGGGCAACTCGCTCCGCCGCGTCCTGCTCTCTTCGCTCGAAGGGGCGGCGGTTTCATCCGTCAAGATCAAGGGTGCTCCGCACGAATTCTGCAGTCTTGAAGGGGTCGTCGAAGATGTCACCGACATCATTCTGAACATTAAACAGTTGCTGTTCAAGAGCTACTCCCGCGATGCGCAGGCCGTTACGATCAAGGTTGAAGGTCCCGGTGAAGTGACCGCCGGCGACATCGTTGCTCCCGACACCATCGAAGTGCTCAATCCCGATTTCGTCATCTGTACACTGGATGAAGGCGGCGTATTCGAAGCCGAACTGGAAGTTCGTATCGGACGCGGCTACTGCCCGGCCGACCTGAACAAGAAAGAAAACCAGGAAATCGGAATCATCCCGATTGACTGTCTCTTCTCCCCGGTTCGCCGCGTAAAGT
This sequence comes from Pontiella sp., assembly GCA_964195195.1. Taxonomy (GTDB): domain Bacteria; phylum Verrucomicrobiota; class Kiritimatiellia; order Kiritimatiellales; family Pontiellaceae; genus Pontiella. Next base: position 1,844 of record CAXMPN010000066.1, read on the forward strand.
ACGCCACGGAAAATACGCGCGTAGGGCGCCGTACCGACTACGATAAGCTCGTCATCGAAATCTGGACCGACGGTCGCGTCAGCCCGGATGATTCGTTGACCATGTCGGCTGCGATTCTTCGCCACCATCTCGACGTATTCGTCAGCTACGACAAGGATCTGATCGAGTTCGAGGAAAGCGAAAAGCAGATCGACCTCGAGAAGGAAGAGCTGCGTAAGAAGCTGAACATCAGCGTAAACGAAATTGAACTGAGTGTCCGTGCGGCCAACTGCCTGAACAACGCCAACATCACCACCGTGGGCGAGCTGGCGCAGAAGACCGAAGCCGAAATGCTGAAATACCGTAACTTCGGTAAGAAGTCGCTCAACGAAATCAAGGCGAAGATCCAGGAAATGGGACTCTCCCTCGGAATGACGTTCGAGATAGACCTGCTCAAGGTCTCTTCTTCGGACGATTAATTTGAAACTATCCAGAGGTTGGAACAATGAGACATCGTAAAAAAACAGTAAAGCTTGGCCGCACCAGCGCGCACCGTAACGAGTTGCTTGCAAACCTGGTGTGCGCCCTCATCGACCACAAGCGCATCAAGACCACGCTGCCGAAAGCCCGAGCGGCCCGCAGTCTGGCTGAAAAGATGATTACGCTGGGCAAGAAAGGCACTTTAGCCACTCGCCGCCAGGCCATCGCCACGCTGAAGAATGAAAAGTCGGTGAAGGAGCTCTTCGACGCTGTTGCGCCGACGTTCTCCACCCGCTCCGGTGGCTACACGCGTATTATCAAGTTGGGACGCCGCATATCCGACAGCTCCGAAATGGTGTTGCTCGAATGGGTGGATTCCGTGGCAGCTCCGGTGGTTGAACCCGTTGCCGAAGCCGCGATTTCCGAATAAGACGGATACGGCTTACTTCAAAACCCCGTTGCCTTCCAGGCGATGGGGTTTTTTTGTTTAGAATATGCACCGGTCGATATCGCGCCGTAACGGGCACTCGATGCCTTCGGATGGTCCTCAGGGGCCGCCCATCCCTTTTTCCGTATTCGTTGATTTCCAATCCGTGCGGATCTGTGCTTATCTGTGACTTCATTTCCGGAGGTCTGGCATGCCCGATCAAGAACAGAAGAAAACATCCGCATATGTCTGGTTCGATGCCGAGTTTACCTCGCTGAATCTCGAACAGGCCGGCCTGTTGCAGGTGGCGGCGATCGTTACCGACACCCATCTGAACCGCGTGGCCGCGCCCGATGCCGACCTTAATCTATGCATCCGGCTGGAGGAGGGCGAGCCCGTGAGTCCATGGGTGGCTGATAACCTGCCGGAGCTGGTTGAAAAATGCCGCTCGGACGAAGCGGTCACCATCGGAGAGGCCGACCGCCGGCTCGCGGCCCTGCTCGACCAGTATTGCGGAACACCCTGCGAAGCGATGGACCGGCGCCCCGTGCTGGCGGGTAACAGCGTGCACAACGATTGGTTCCTGATGCGCCGTCTGCTTCCGG
>CAXMPN010000066.1:3344-10064 GCA_964195195.1 Pontiella sp.
GCCTGCACTACCGCCTGCTCGATGTCTCCACCCTCAAGATCCAGTGGCAGGATTGGGTGGGCGCAGCGCCGTTCGACAAGGAAAACGCCGAACTCCTCAACCAGTACTTTCCCGGTGGCGGCATCACCGCCGCTAACGCGCACGATGCGCTTTTCGACATCAAGGCTTCCATCGCTGAACTGGCTTTCTATCGCTCCAAGCTGGCCTTGAGGAACTGATCTGCTTCGGCCGGACCTTGACTTCGTTTCCGCTGGATCCGCTGGATCTCCCCTGTATTCCGCCTTTTCCGTGGTTTACACTCTAATGAGCACTCCAATGTTGGGAATTCACTTTGATTTGGCAGGGGTCCTTACTCTATATTCCCGCAATGGCAAAAAAACGAACAGAGGATCCCGTTCGATCGGGTTGGCGCGAAATCGGGGGAATTCTAACGGGGACGGTAGGATTGATGCTTCTGCTGGGCGTTTTATCTTACAATCCTGAGGATATCTCACTGTTCCGTAATGAAACGGGTTCGCATAACTGGATTGGCCCGTTCGGCTCCCGTACCGCCTATGGCGCCTTCATGTATTTTGGGGTCGCCGGCTATGTGATCCCGTTCTGCTTTCTTTGGATCGGGATTTCTACCGTCATCCGCTCCGCGCGCCGGATCTATCCGCGTCTTTTCTGGTTCCTCCTTGCGCTCTTCTGCCTGGCCGGTCTGGTCGACATGAATGACCAATTCTGGCACGGCGCGGTCGAACGGCTGAATATCGGAACGCCCGGCGGCCTGATGGGCGAGGTGCTGGCGCAGCGAACCCTTGGGTACTGGATTGGCCATGCCGGCGCAGGGATCGTTCTGGTGGTGCTGCTGGCCATTGCATCGGTACGTATGCTCGACCTGCAGATCGTGGACGTGGCCAAGCAGATCTGGGAATGGGCGAAAACCCTCAAGATCGAGAAACCAACCATCGAGGAAGTGTTTGAGCAGAAGGCGGCTGAACCGAAGCCCAAGCCCCGGCGTCCGCGCCGCGCGCCCAAGGCCGAACCCGTGGCCGCTACGGCGGAAGAGCTGCCGCAGGTCGATATTCGCAAACTGGTGGCGGATCAGCAGAAGAAGGCCAAAGAGACGCCCCTGACCAAGCCGGTTGAGGTGGTGGCGGAAAAACCAAGGGAAAAGCCCAAGGCGGCTGCGAAATCCAAGGGCGAGGAAGGCGAGGCAGCAGAATTTGCCTCGGTGGATGAAGGCGGCCACACCAACTACCAACTGCCCCCGCTCGATCTGCTCGATCCGCCGGTTCCGCAAATCAAGGGCATGTCGGCAGATGAAATTGCCAATACGGCGGAGGTGCTGCAGCAAGCGCTCGAGGAATTCGGCGTCGAAGCCAAAGTGACCGGTGTTCAGCAGGGTCCCGTGGTCACCTGCTATGAAATCCTTCCCGCTTCGGGCGTGCGCGTGGAGCGGATCAAGGCGCTGGCCGACAACCTCGCGCTCAAGATGCATGCCGAGAGTATCCGTATCCAGGCGCCCATTCCCGGTAAGGGCGTGTGCGGCGTGGAGATCCCGAATACCGCGCGCGCTTCGGTCTTCTTCCGCGAACTGGTCGAAAGCAGTGCCTTCCAGTCGGGACGGCACCAGCTGCCGCTGCTGCTGGGCAAGGACGTCAACGGTCAGAGTATCATGTTCGACCTCACCAGGATGCCGCACCTGCTGATTGCGGGGGCCACCGGTGCGGGCAAGTCGGTCTGCATGAACTCGATCCTGACCGGGTTACTCATGAAGCATTCACCGGATGAGCTTCGCCTGATCCTGGTCGACCCGAAAACCGTCGAATTCCATCAATACAACAATTTGCCGCATTTGGTGGTTCCGGTCATCACCAACGCCAAGAAAGTGGCGCTGGGTCTCCGCTGGGCCATCGACGAGATGGAGCGTCGCTTCAAATGGTTCAACCAGGCCGGAGTCCGCGACCTGCCGAGCTTCAACGAGCGGATCATTCAAAAGCAGACGGAACTGTTTGGCGAAGAGGCCACGGAGGAACAGGAGCCCAAGAAAAACGCTATTCCGGAAAAGCTTCCCTACATCGTAATCGTGATCGACGAGCTGGCAGACCTCATGCATGTGGCCCAGGCCGAGATCGAAGCAGGTATCGCGCGCTTGGCGGCAAAATCGCGCGCGGCGGGCATCCATATGATCCTGGCCACGCAACGGCCGGATGTGAAGGTGATCACCGGCACCATCAAGGCCAACTTCCCCGTGCGCATCGCCTTCAAGGTATCGCAAAAGGTGGACAGCCGCACGATTCTCGACCGCATGGGGGCCGATACCCTGCTGGGCCGCGGCGACATGCTGGTCCTGCCGCCCGGCACCGACAAGCTGATCCGCCTGCAGGGGGTCTATACGAGCGACGAAGAGATCAACCGCGTAACCAATTTCTGCAAGGAACAGAGCCAGCCGGTTTTCATTACGGAAATCCATGAAAAAATAGAAAAGCCATCGACCGACTTGCCGGAAATGGACAGTGGCGAGGATGACGAAATCCTCGAGCAGGCGATCGAAGTGATCCGGCAGACCAAGCGCGCCTCGACCTCATCGCTCCAGCGGCGGTTGCGGATCGGCTATACGCGCGCCGCGCGCGTGATGGACCTGCTCGAAGAGCGGGGTATAATAGGACCACCCGACGGTGCGGGACCGCGGGAAATCCTGAAAGATCTTGATGGGGAAATCCCCCAGAACACGGGAGCAATAGACGATGCAGCAAACTAACCTCAATATCGGAACCATCGGCCAGAAGCTTGAAGCGGCGCGCCAGGCCAAGGGCGTAACCGTCTCCGAAGCGGGACGGGCCACCAAGATCCTATCCAAGTTTATCGAGGCCATGGAGGCCGACGACTTCGGTGCGCTGTCCGCACCGGTCTACGCTAAGAGTTTCATAAAAATGTACGCCCAGTATCTCGGCCTGGATGCGCGGCCGCTGGTGGACGACTATGTGGCCCAGCAAGCACCGAGGGCAAAGCCGAACCTGGGGGAGGACGTCCGCCAGAAAATGGCCCCGAGCGATCAGATATCGGTCGAGACCGATGGACCCGCCATGATGACCGCTTCCGGCGTCGGCAGCAGGATTTTCGGCGATGTCAACGAAGCGATTACCCGCCTTTCGAAGTCGGAACTACCCTGGAAGATCATACTTCCGTCGGCCGGCGGGGTGCTGCTGCTACTCATTATCGTGCTGAGTGCGACCCAATGCTCCGACGACAAGGAGCCGGAAACCGCTCCTGCGGCCGGCGCGGCATCGGTCCAGCAGCGGGAAGTCATCTCCGACGGTGCGCCGGATGTCTTTCTGGGGAAGCCCGGTGAGATCCAGGTCGACAGGAACTGATTCATGAAAAGCCTCCCGAACCACCTGACGATCAGCCGCTTTTGGATGACCGCCGTCATGATGATCTGCATGAGCATCGACTTTCCCTATGCCCAGATCATCGCCCTGCTCATCTTTGTATTGGCGAGCATTACCGATGCGCTTGACGGCTACCTGGCCCGTAACTTTTTCGGCGTCACCTCCTTCGGCAAGCTGATGGATCCGCTGGCGGACAAGGTGCTGGTGTGTGCGGCCTTCATCGGGTTTGTCGAACTCGAAAGCCTGCGGGCATGGATGGTGGTAATGATCATCGCGCGCGAGTTTATGGTAACGGGTATGCGTCTATTGATGATCGAGAAGGGGATTGTGATGCCGGCGGGTCCGTGGGGCAAGATCAAGACCACCGTGCAGATGGTCGCCATCGGCCTCTATTTCCTCGGGCTCATTTGGGATGTGTCCTGGCTGCCGGTTCCTCGCTCCGATTTTGCCTGGTGGCTGGGGCTCGGCACTGCGCTGCTGACCGCATGGTCGGGCGTGGTCTATTTCTGGCAGCAGCGCCACACGATCTGGGATAAAAGTGAAGAGTAGAGGTTCGTAGTTCCGCCTTCAGGCGGCTTTGCGGTTGGAAGATTAGACAGAATAATTGAGTGGCAAAATAATTTCCACGGCGGATCGGAAACAATCATTCTGCCACCAAATTATTCTGTCAAAAAACAGCACCTGAAGAGGATTTTTATGGGACGTGAGAACATTGAAAACTGGAGCGTGCGCAAATGCTCCAAGGGATGCGACCAGTGCGAAAAGGAGTTCGCCGACAAGGAATCTATCTTTTCCCGGCTTTCATTCGAGCAGGGCGAATACGTGCGCGAGGACTTCTGCAAGGAATGCTGGAAAAGCAGCGATCCCGGGCTGAGTTCATGGAAGACGCTCTATATCGTCCCGCCACCGCCCGCTGAGGAGGCGCTGAAAAAGGAAAATGCCGAGTCGCTCCTGCGAAAGTTGATAGCCAAGGAGAACGAAGAAGACCTCAACGCCATCTTCATCCTCACCGTCATGCTCGAACGCAAAAAGATTCTGGTCGAACGAGATGCGCAGATAACGGAAGACGGACGCAAGCTGCGGATCTACGAGCACAAGAAAACCGGCGAAAGCTTCATGGTCGTTGATCCCGAACTCAAGCTCAACGAGCTCGAACAGGTGCAGGAAGAAATTGTTATTCTCCTCGGCGGTCAGCCTCGCCATGCCGAGCCCGAACCGGTGCCGGCCGAATCAACGAATGCCGAAGCCTCCGTCTTGACTGATCCGACGCAGGAATAAACGCGGTGTGTATCAGTTCATTGTTATGAGCGTTTGAGATGAGGGGGGACGTTTCAGCGATACCCTCGATGGACGGGTCCGGTTAGTTTTCTTTAAGAATCATTTCACATTGTTCTAGCGAGTCTGGCTTAACATAAATATTAGCCGTTGCCCCTGAACCAAAGGTGCCGCCGTATGCGGCCTGAAATGGGCGCATATTTCTAATGGGTTGGTCATCAATTTCTATTTCAAAATCGATTTGGTTTTTATCCAACAATTCGCAAATGGGCTTGGCATCTCTCAGGTAAAAATTACCCAGAAGGGTATATTCTGAATTATCATTCATATTCGATTACCTGAACGTTACGGGTGAACCTGAGCGAAGCGATAGGCTCTAACCGCTGGTTCGAATTGTTATTTCATTATTTACTCCTGCGAATGCAGCGGTTGGCTGCGGGAGCCAGCCGTTGATGCCACCTGATTGTGCTCTGAACGAATCAGCCGAATTCCGTTCTCTTTACCAATGGTTCGATGAGTCTTCACTACCTGGTTTTCACATGGCTGCGGATGAATGCTGCTTGCAGTGAAAAATAGTCCACTGGGTGCCCCGCAAAGCGTGATGGTTTGTCGTCCGGAGCAAGGCGTCGCATACTATGATCATAGCCGGGAAAAGCGATGAGCCGAATGTCTGATCCGTTCGCTGCCAGATCGGCCAGGATCGCCATGGATTCCGAAGAATCGATGCTCTCGTCCTGAGGCGCGAATATTGCCAGCATGGGCGTCTCCAAAGCCTTCAGGATAGGCAGTGGGTCAAAGTCCATAAACGCGCGGTAGCTCGTGGAAAACTCCTTGGAGGGCCGGCTTGAAAACGCCGAAAAATCGGTTGCTTCAAACCAGTCTTCGCTCTGATGTTCCTTAATGGCGGCATCAAAAGCCTCCCACGAAGCGTTACGAACCCCGTCATGCCAGAGGGCTACGATATTTCTGGCTTTCTCTTCTGCTCCTGCGTCGAAGCCTGCCCGTCGTAAGTGACACACCACTTCCCATTGGCCTTCTCTGGAAGGTGGAACCGCCGGTCCGGCACTGGTAATTATAAATGCCGCATCCTTCCATAATGCGGCCGCCAAAGGAGCAATCCAGCCTCCCTGGCTATGTCCGAAAAATCCGACGCTTTCGATAGAATCAAGTGTGTCCAAATGCCTGGCCACTGCAACTCCGTCTTCTGCGAGGTCTTCAAAGGATGCACTCTCGAAACTTCCCTCGGATTCGCCGACACCGCGTTTATCGAATATGATGCTGGCAATACCAAGTTCTGCGAATGTGCGAGCGGCAAACCGGCTTGAATCGCGAGGTTGAGGTCCTGACCCGTGCAGGAATACAACACCCGGGAATGGTCCTTTCCCTGTTGGCAGGATCACCGAGGCTCCGAGTCGACCGGCTGGGCCGTTGATCATCACCCGTGTTTCCGGCCGAGCCTTTTTGCCGGCCTGACGCTTCAGGGCAACACGGGCGGGAGTTTTAAATCTGGCTTCGGCCCACGTTCCGGACAAGCGATCCCCATCGCGAACAAAGGTCATGGTCTGGGGGCCGCTGTCCGAAGGGAAGACGATAACAATATCCCGATCTTCGATTTTGGTTTCCAGAGCAGGCCAGCCCAAAACTCCGATATCAAGCAGGTCCATGCTGGTGGCATAGCCGTTCGCTGTTTCGCGTATGGTGAGCGCTATGCGGGTAGCTTCGGATTCTGTCTCAGCGGCGCCCATCCAGATCCCATCCATATTCGCGTAGGCGGATAAACAGCTGCAAACAATGACTGCCATCAAGGGTAGTGTCCTGCCAATATTACTGCTGGATATTCTCATTGTTTTACCTGTCTCCATTGTCGAACGTTCCGGGTGAACCTGAGCGAAGCGATAGGCTCTAACCGTTGGTTCGAATCAATCCTTTTCCTTTATTTCAATGTCATCAAAATATAGTGTGCCAGTTCCTTTTTTAGCCATGAGAATGAGTTCTATGCGTTTCGCTGCATCGAAGTTCGTATAATGAAACTCGATTTCACGCCACTCACTGTCATCCGGGATCTTTC
>CAXMPN010000067.1:0-9972 GCA_964195195.1 Pontiella sp.
AAAAGCATTGGGGCATATTTAATGTCGATCGGACTCCTAAGAAAGTAATGCAGAGCCGATAAACAGTTGAAATAGTAACTGGCCTCGATCGCTTGGACAGACCCTGCTGTGAGAGCCCCGTGCGGGAATCGGACGCATCCTGTTATGCCCCCGAGGTGTGGGTGCGCAGTGATCCACCATTAAAGAATCAGCATGCAGTCGCCATAGCTGAAGAAACGATACTTCTCCTGAATGGCCGTTTCGTAGGCCTGCATCATCAGCTCGCGGCCGGCAAAGGCCGACATCATCATCAATAAGGTAGATTTCGGCAGGTGAAAATTCGTCAGGATGGCATCGACGGTTTTGAACTCGTAGGGCGGATAGATGAAGATGTTGGTCGCACCTTCAGCTTGTTCAATAGACGGGAGCGATTCCAGTGTGCGGACGGAGGTGGAACCCACGGCAACCACGCGTCCGCCGGCTTGCCGGGTGGTGTTGATGGTTTCGGCGGCTTTGGACGAAATCGCATAACGCTCGTGGTGCATTTCGTGGTCGGTGATGAGTTCCGCCGAAACCGGGCGGAAGGTACCGAGTCCAACATGCAACGTCAGTTCAGCGTGGTGGATGCCATTGCTTTTTAGCGTGTTGAGCAGTTCCGGTGTAAAATGGAGGCCGGCGGTGGGTGCGGCGGCAGCTCCGGGTTCGGAGGCGTAGACGGTTTGATAGCGTTGCTTGTCGGCTTCGATCTGCGAGCGGTTCTGCTCCTTGCGGGCGATATACGGGGGCAGGGGAGGTACGCCTTCTTCGTCCAGAATTTCCATCAGCGGTCGTTCGGATTCGATCTTCAAAACCGCTTCGCCCTGCTCCCCGTCGTAGAGCATCGTGGCGCGTGCCTTGCCGGAGCAGAGCAGCAGTTCATCGCCGATCTTCGGGCGGCGGGAGGTTTTCATCAGAACCTTCCATTCCCCCGGTGCGGCTTCTTCGAGCAGCAGCAGTTCCACCTTTCCTCCGGAGGCAGTCTTGTGACCGAAAACGCGGGCGGGAATGACTTTGGTATTGTTGAGCACCAGGACGTCGGGGGCGTGGAGATAGTCGGTAATGTCGGTAATGGATCGGTGCTCGATGTGTCCGGAATCGCGGTGGAGCACCATCATGCGAGCCAGCTCGCGCCGTTCGGGCGGATGCTGGGCGATGAGCTCCGGTGGCAGATCATAGTTGAACAGGTCGGTTTTCATTTGATAGCTTCCAAGGCCGTAGCGAGATGTGTCCCCGCGGCAGACAAGACGAGGAATGTGCCGTGGGGGCCCGGTTTTTATCAAGGAGCAAGTGAATGAAGATTTTGGTGGTAGGCAACGGTGGGCGCGAACATACGTTGGCCTGGAAGCTGGCGAACGACAGTGCCCAGCCTGAAATATACTGCACCCCCGGTAATGCGGGAACGGCGGAACTGGGAACCAACCTTTCGTTTGGGGCTACCGATCTGGATGGCATCAGGGGGTGGTGCATCGAGAACCAGCCCGGGCTCGTCGTGATAGGCCCTGAAGCCCCGCTATGTGCCGGTCTGACGGACCTGCTCGAAGCTGAAGGCATCCGCGTGTTTGGTCCCTGTCAGGCGGCCGCTGAGCTCGAAGGCAGCAAGCTGTTTGCCAAGGAAATCATGAAGGCCGGCGGCGTGCCGACCTCGGCCTATGAAACCTTCACTGATCCGGAAGCCGCCTGCACCTATGTGCGCGAACGCGGTGCGCCGATCGTCATCAAGGCCGATGGCCTGGCCGCAGGCAAGGGCGTTACCGTGGCTGAAACGGTCGAGCAGGCAGAAGCGGCCATTCGGGATGCCCTCGATGGCAACGCCTTCGGCGATGCAGGCAACCGAGTGGTGATAGAGGATTTCCTCGTGGGCGAAGAGGCTTCCATCCTGGCGCTGATCGATGGCGATAATGTGGTCATGCTAGCCTCCTCTCAGGATCACAAGCGTATCTTCGAAAAGGACGAAGGTCCGAATACCGGTGGCATGGGGGCCTATTCCCCGGCGTCGATTGTCACGGAAACGGTTTTGAAAAAGGTGAAAGAAGAGGTCTACGACCGCACGCTGGCCGAGCTGAAAAAGCGCGGCATCATCTACAAGGGCGTTCTGTATGCCGGCCTGATGATCGACCATGACCAGCCGAGCGTGGTCGAATTTAACTGCCGCTTCGGCGATCCTGAAACGCAGGCCGTACTGACCCGCTGGGAAGGCGACATGCTTCCGGCCATCAACGGCGTGATTGATGGCAATCTCTCCGAGGACATGATTTCGTGGAAAGACGAACACAGCGTCTGCGTGGTTATGGTGGCCGGCGGCTATCCGGGTGATTATGCCAAAGGCCATGAAATCCAGAATATCGGCAAGGCCAATACGGTTGAAGACACGGTTGTTTTCCAGGCCGGAACGGCACTGGACGGGGAGAAGGTCGTAACGGCTGGCGGACGGGTGCTGGGTATCACCTCGCTCGGAAAGGATTTGCCCGACGCGCTTTCCAAGGCCTATATTGCTGTGGAAACCATCAGCTTCAAAGACGCTTTTTATAGAAATGACATCGCACACCGTGAACTAAGGAGAATGGAAAATGGCTAATAAAAAACCTACCGTTGCAATTGTTATGGGCAGTAAGACCGACTGGCCTGTAATGGAATATACCAGAAATACGCTGACAGAGTTTGGCATTGAAAGCACCGTTAAAGTGATGTCCGCGCACCGGACTCCGCACGAAGCGTGTGAGTTCGCAGAAAGTGCTCAGAAAAATGGATATAAGGTCATCATCGGCGCGGCCGGTGGTGCCGCGCATCTGTGTGGCGTGCTGGCGGGTCACACCATTCTTCCGGTGGTGGGTGTTCCGGTAAAGGGCTGGGCCCTTGATGGAATGGATTCCCTGCTTTCTACCGTACAGATGCCGAAAGGTGTTCCCGTCGCGACCGTTGCCATTGGTAAAGCTGGCGCCATCAATGCAGGCATTCTCGCCGTACAAATGATGGCGATCGGCGATGCTGCGTTGCGACGCAAGCTGGTGACATACAAGAAAACCATGGCGAAGCAAGTGCTCAAGGCCGATGCCGAACTGCAGCAGGAGCTTAATTCGTAACGTGTCCTTCGTGGTGACTGCTATGTGAGGCGTGTTCCTCAGGGAGGGCGCCTCACATTTTTGTGTGCGTAAGCAGCTAGCATTGTAGGTCACTTTGCCACGGCGAGCTTGGCGTGGAGAGTTTCCATGCGAACCGCCTGAATGGTGCGATGCAACACACACACATTATGGGGATTCGGACCGTTATTTCATGAGGTGATCCCAGAAACCAACCGGCTCCTGGCTGATCCGCCAGAAAGCGATTCCGCGGATGGGCTTCGATGCGTAGAGTTCCCGCTTGGCGTCGAGCGACGGCAGGTTCTCGAAATGCACCTTAATAGTCACATTGGTGGAGTAGCTGTAGCTGCCGCCATTTGCGGGATCGGATCTCAATTCAGCTCCGGTCTTGCGTAGGTTGGTCCATGCATCCGGGTTGCGGTATGCCTTTGCCAGGGATTCCTGCTGCCAGCTGCGCCCGTAGAGTGGAATGCCCATGACAAGCTTGTCCGGGTCGATGGTTTTCACGGCGTAGGCATAGATTTTTTCGCACCAGGGCAGGGAAGCGATAGGACCTGCCTGGCCGCCACGGTAGTGCTCGTCGTACGCCATGACCACCACGCGGTCGGCGATCATCCCGATAAAGGGATAGTCAAACGCATCTGAGGGATTCTTCTTTTTGTGCGCTTCCCAGCGGGCCATGACCGCCACACTGAACAGTTTGTCCCCGGGCAAGGCTTTTTTCACGGCGGCAAGAAAGTTGAGATAGGCCGTGCCGTCATCCTTCGAAATACCCTCGAAATCGATTTGAATTCCGTGGAAAGGTTTGGCGCGTGCGACGATGGCCTGGATGATCCGGTCGCGGAACGGTTCATCGGGATTGAGGTAGATGTGTGCCAGTGTGGAGTTCCACGGCATGGTGATGACCAGATGGTATCGAACCTTTCCCGGCAGATCGGGCGGGGCGAGATGGCCCCCGGAAAGATTGCCGTCGCCGTCGACCGAGGCGCTGAAGCACGCAACGTCCGTAATGGGCGAGGAGGACGGGTAGTATGCTTCCTCGCCCTTCATGAGATAGGCCCATGTTTCCGGAAAGGGTTTTGCCGCGACGGGGAGTACAACAAGAATAATAAGAAATACCGTGAGCGTGTTTTTCATGCTCTCACGGTAGGAGGGGCCAGTGGTTGTGTCAAGGTCGGGCAGGGCTTATGCCGCACCCGCCTTCGTTTCATCATCCGATAAAATGATCATACCTTCCGATGCAACCTTCGTGAACGGGAACTGAACGGTGAGGGCGGTAATACCGCCATCGCGGTATTCCAAGGTGATTTCACCATTGAGCATGCCGATATACCGCCGCGCCAGCGTGAGGCCGTATTTCAAGTCGACCTCGCCTTCCTTCTTATCGGAACCGAATATGGATGAGAGCAGGCGGTCCTCTTTGTCTCTTCCGGTGTAGGCCAGTTCGAAAGCGATGTGAGTGCTGTCCGTTGTGGACGATTTGCGGGTTGCGTGGAGCCCCAGACGACCTTTGTCCGTCTGTTCGATCGCGTATCCAAGTAGGATGGACAGAACCTTTTGCACCTTCTGTCCGTCTGTTTTAACCAGCTTCGGCACGTTGTGCGCAGCCTGATACTGTGCAAAGCTCATGGCGAAGAAGAGCTTCTTGGTGTCCGCGCGATGGCTGAACTGTCGATCGATATTACCCATCAATCCGTGCAGGTCACACTGTGCGGCTTTACTGTTTTGAGATCCATCGGCCAGATGAGTGAGTTCGCTTCGGTAGTTCATCATGTCGATGAGTGAACGACACTTGTTGTTGGCACCGACCAGATCCCTCTTTTGTGCATCCGAAATGTTTTCGGCCTTCTCCATCAACAGGGTGGTCTTAACAACCGGGTTGAGCGCTTCCTGCAAGGTGTCGTTCAGTTCATCGACCAGGTTGCCGTTCATGCGGCTGATTTCCTTCACCTCGGACAGGGCCACCTTGAGTTCCGCCTGATGCTCTTCCCGGACGTTGGAAAGGCGCTGCTCGACTTCCTTGATGCGCTCTTCGGTCTGCTGGCGCTCTGTTTCCATGGTTGCCGCCGATTCGTCCCGTTCGTCGATCGATCGATGGGCCTTTTCCAGATCCTGCTTCAGACTCTCTTCGGCAAGGGAAAGCCGTTCAACGCGATCCTTGAGTTCCCGGGTTTGTTCCCGCAGGAGGGTGTCGGCATTTTCCTGGCTGCTTTCGAGCGCGGTTTGCAACTGCTGCAGTTCTTTGTCGGCCTTTCTGCGTGTCGCCGCTTCGGCTTCGAGGTTCTGGTTCAACTCCTCAATGCGCTGTTGCTGGTCTTCGGTACGTATCTTCAACCGTTGTTCCTGCGCCCGCAGGTCGACTTCCGTCTGGCGCAACTGTTTGAGCTGGGTTTCGAGTTCACCCGTCTTCTGGGAGAGCAGAGCATCCTGTTCTTTCGCAAGTTTCTTGACCATGGTTTGTGATCCCTTGTAGGCGTCGACCACCTTGCGGTATTCACGGGCCGCCTTTGAAAGTTCGGCTGTGCGACCCTCGAGGTTTTCCTCCACAGTACGCTTATCCATCTGCAACTGTTCGAGTTGCTCCTTGAGTTTTTCGCCGGATGTCTGGACATCCACCAGTTCCTTTCTCAAGCCTTCGGTGGCCTCAGAGACGACCTTGTCCTGACTGTCTGAAAGCTGTTTGAGACGGGCTTGGGTTTCCGCTAGTACTGCTTCGGTTTTCTGCGAATCCTGACCCGCCTTTTTCTGATCGGCATTGTGCATACGCAATTGTTCTTCCAGCGATTCCTTATGCCTTTGCAAGTCGCCCACTTCCTTGCGCAGCTTGACCTCTTCCAGTCGGATTTCGGCGATATGGAGGTGTAACTTCTGCGTTTCCCGTTCGATCAACTGCTTCTGCCGCTGGCTCATCTGCTCGAGCCGCTGCTCGACCTGCTGCTTCTGAACTTCGGCGCCTTCCCGGGCCTGAAGCTGCTCGGAATATTCTTTCGCCTTCATATGCAACGTCTTTTCGAGTTCTTTGATGCGGCTTTCCAAATCCTTTTCATGCTGGCGCAACGTCTTTTCGCGAATCTGCTTCTGAGCCAGTTCCTGCTTGATGGTCTTGGTCTCGGTTTCTATACGCTCGTTGAAATGCTGTCGAAGTTCGTCGAGTTCCTCCATGCTCTGAATCAGCTTTTCTGCGGCGGACTTGCGTTCGGCCACTTCCTGCTCGAGTTCGATGGAATGCTGCTCGGTCATCTGCTGTAGATCCGCTTGGGTCCCTTGCAGAACGCCTTCGACTTTTACCAACTTCTTTTCCGCGATGACGCGGGATCGATTCTCGGCGTCGAAATCGGATTGGTTCTTGGAGTTCACCGCTTCGAGGTCACGCTCACGGTTCTCCACGAGTGCATCCAGGTCGTTGCGTACGTTCTGAAGATCGTCGCGGGCGGTAGTCAGCTCGGATTCGACCTTGGAGCGGAATTGTGATTCCTGTTCGAACTGTTGCTGCAAATCCAGGGTGAGAGCCTCTGCCTTGCCCAGCTCGTCTTCTTTGATTGCCAGCAGTTCTTCCCATTTCTTCCGCTTATCGGTTTCCGTGTCGAGTTCGTTCAACCGCCTGGCTAGATTTTTTTCCAACTGGTGCTGCTGTGTCAGTAGCTCTTCCTGACGATCTCTCAACGTTTTTTCCATTTGCTTGCGCTGAGCCAGTTGCTCTCCGTATTCGTGCTGGCGGTTGGTCTTTTGTGCTTCGGCCAGCTTGAGTTTCTGGATGGCGCTGGACAGGGCCGTAGCGGCCTTCGCGTATTCACCTTCGGTGTGGGTCAGCTCATTGCGCGTTTGCTTGAGTTGCTGGTCGATTCTTACACTCTGGTTGCGGATATCCTCTTCCTTCTTTTTACGGTCGGAAATATCGAGCGACAGCCCAACGACACCCTCAACCAATCCATCGTCGGACACCAACGGAATCTGGACGGTTTCCATCCATCCCGATTTGCCGCGCGCTTCATAAGGGCGTTCGACGCGGTTGATCTTGCCCGACTTCATGGTTTCGACAGAAGTCTGGTCGTGGTCCTTGGAGGTGCCCGGTATCACTTCGAAAACGGTTTTTCCGATCCATTCCTCCTGCGCAATGCCCGTGCGGTCCGCCAGCTTTTTGCTGGCATACAGATAGCGAC
Source organism: Pontiella sp. (assembly GCA_964195195.1). Classification (GTDB taxonomy): domain Bacteria; phylum Verrucomicrobiota; class Kiritimatiellia; order Kiritimatiellales; family Pontiellaceae; genus Pontiella. The sequence goes on from CAXMPN010000067.1 coordinate 7,256, forward strand.
AACGGGTGTCCTTTACATGGACGTCCGCCGGCAAGACGTTGAGGATGCGATGCATGAAATTAATCTTGCTGAGGAGTTCGGCCTGCTCCCGTTTCTGGCGGCTGATATTCCGCTGCGCACCCCAGATGCCGACCAGCTTGTTGCCTTCAATCATGCCGACCGCATCATTGATCAGGTTCAATCGGGTACCGTTCGGATCCTGCCGGACGGATTCATTGTCACTGAACTTGTAACTGTTTTCTACAAACTCAATCAGCGTGTCCTTGTTCTGGAAGGGGCCGCAACCACCCTGCAGTTCATTGATCGCCTTGCCCATGAGTTCGGCCGGATGGGCGCCATACATGGCCGCAAAAGTATCGTTGCAGTCTACAAGGACCATTGATTCCATGATGCTGGATGCCATGATCGAGGCCGTGGGACTCAGCGGAATGGGTTCCTTGGGAGCCAGTTTGTAGGAGCTCTCGATGGTTTCCGCAACAAAGCGGCCGTAGCGTGCGGTTTCAACCTGCTGGACCAGTTGCTGTTCATGGAAAATGGATACATTGGACACCCAGCCGATGAAGCTTTCCACTTCGTTCTTCGGATTGTAAATCTTGTTAGCGCGACAGGCTACATACACTTCATGGACAACCCGTCCCTTGGTAAAGCGGAAGCGGAAGGTTTCGTTGAAAGGCTGGTCGTCGTCACGGAAGGCCTTCCACGCCGATCGGAAGGTGTCCCGGTCATCGGGATGGATGGCGCTGGCGAAGCCCTCCTTCAGAGCCTTTTTCGGATAGAGGCCGGACCACTCCTGCAAGGCCGAGTTTACATAGGTGCAATTACCGTCCACATCCATCTGGAACATGCCCACACTGGCATCGAATAATATTCCCTGGTAACGATTCGAAGTCGCCTTGTGAACCTTCTGCTCCTGTTCAAGGTCCTTGCCGGTGTCGGTCAATCGCTGTCGGGTGCTACCCAGCTCGGCGGTGATGTCCTTCAGCTCGGTGGCGACGGCATAATAGCGACGGTGGAAGATGAAGAACAGGGTGGCTGTTAGCGCGAGCAGGAATCCGATAATGATAAGATAGCTTGTGGTATGGGTATCCGTCTGGTGGGGGCTGTTGTCCACGAAAACAGCCTGCGCATATACGGCGCTCTTGGAGAGCAGGAAGAAAGCGGCCACCGAGCATCCTCGACGGGCATGGGACAAACTAGCGGAATTCAACAGGTTTTTCATTTTCGCCTCTCTTAAGCAGATCAATTATCGACTTCATAGAAAGCACGATACATGCCAAGGGCCGATGCATCATGGGGACGCAGAATGAAAAAGCGGCAAGCCAATTGATTGTGGCCTACCGCCTTGGATTTATTGGAGGATAAGGGTCTTTTTATTCTTCCGGCGTACGCCGGAGGGCCAGAAGAACGGTGCCAAAGAAGACGATGTAGCCCGCCGTGTGCTGCATGGGCTTCTCCATGGATGCGGTGGACGGTGCCACCGGGTCCGTTGGGTTGTTTTTTTCATTCTGTATCGCCTGAACGAGGGCGCCGAGATCAACGGTCGTATCATTCACGAGTATGGAGGCCGGTTCGTCGAGATCGTCGATGGCGACCAGCATCTCCTCCTGATTCAGGGCTTTCAAGCTACCCAATCGGCTCTCGGCTCTGGCGATCAGTATTTCATCCTGAAAGATCGGCAGGGTAAGATGGCATCCGGGCTCGGCAACCAGTCGGTTATTTTCAATCATCTGCTTGATCAAATCCTTTTTCTCGGGGATTGGAAGATCGGATTCAATCCGCAAGGTGCCGCCGGCGCCGATGATGATCTTGCGACTGGGGTCGGCCAGGAACGAGTGGAACGGATTATCTTCGGTCTCGATCCGAACCGTGCCGCCCTGGATGTGGATTTCCGCCATGCCGCCAATCTCAGCCTTGGTTTGCAGCTCGAGTCCGGTAATGCGTAACGTCGAGTTGTCCTTTACATAAAGCTGTCCGGTCCCATTGCCGTCATTGCCGATCGCGAGGTCGCCTGTCACGGTGGATCGGTTCTTGAGAGTGACGGTTCCCTTGCTGGCCGATGTTCCGAATCCCTTGGCCGAAAGTGAAATCCGCCCGTTGAGGGAGAGGTTGTCGCTCAAGGTCAGGTTGGCAAAGCCCGATCCGGATGCGGGAATATTTACCGTACGTTCGTGGGGCACCATACTCCACATATTGATGTTGCCGTTGCCCTTCAGCAGTAGCTCCTGTCCGTATAGATGAATGCCATTGTTCAGCTGGACCGTGCTGTTGACGATGACCATGCTGTTGTCGCCGCGGAAATGGGCGGCTTCATTATCCTTCGGGGGATGATTGAGTTTCCACTTGTACTGGTCGGTCCACGCGGCTCCATTGATATCGCCCCGCCAGAGGTTGACCGTTTGGGCATCCACCGTTTGTAGGGTTATGCCCATCAGCAAGGCCGCAAGCGCATTCATTTTTCTATACTGTCTGTTCATGGTTACACCTCAATCATTCATGCTATGGCCTGTGAGGAGCAATAAGCATGCCTATCTATGGATGGAGCAGAAAAGGGGAGAAGGGTGCCATAAATATTTCACGGCCGACCTGCTCTGGCATAAATGATGCTTTTACCCATCCTGATGTTGAAATCGGAATGAAGAAGGCTAGGGAAGCTATGGATAAGGCAGTTCAGTATTTGATCTCGAAGGACAACGGCAAACTGCAGATACCGTATGAGG
>CAXMPN010000068.1:0-9550 GCA_964195195.1 Pontiella sp.
AAAAATGAGCCGGAACAGTACCCAACACCCCCTAGACCGTCAACCATCATGCAAGAGATTTTTGATTCATTTTCTTCACTAAAATGATTGAGTCGGAGCGGCTCCCGCCTTTCCCGAACAGTGCACGGACGACTTTCGCAAACTACCTCGCGGACGTGCGTTGCGCCGACGGGTTCCATACGGAGACTTACGATCTGTTTTTTTGGAATTGGTAGCAGATAGGCGGTACACGGGGATTTGAGCCACCCTTGCGTTGATGGGCACATCCATTGTTGCGTAGTCCATGGGAGGGCGCCCCTATCGGTTTTCCGTTGAAACGAAGCGTGTTCTCTTACTGCCAACCGCCGAGTTCCTCGGCCAAGTCAACCGCAAGGATCTCTGTCCGGCATTCGGATTCGGCAGATTGGAGGGTTGCATCGAGCATCCTTTCACGGATCGAGAGAACGTCGCGCATCTGTTCCAGCAGAATACCAGCCATCTGTTCGAGATCTGCATTGAGTTGTTCGATGACGGGCCGGATGCGCCGATTCTGCTCGGTCGCTAGGGCATAATGTCCTTTGGCGGTTTCCAGCAACACGCGTAGCCGATCCTCGATCATCTTTCGTTGCTCGGATTGCGCCGCCAAGGAAAGGGCCTGTTGGGTCTGGTAGACCCCAATATCGGGATTGCGCGTTCCCCACGGCAGTATCAGCGAAGCCGAAAGCTCCCAGCTACTGATGCCATTATTATAATCCACGTTATAGGCGGGCTGGATGTATTTGAGCCGGAAGCCGTCTTCGGATCTTGCTGCCTCTTCCGCAAGCTGCATAGTGCGCACCTCTGCGCCCAGTAATCGGTAGTCCGCCCGCTTTTCCAGCGCCGAACGGAGCAGCGATTCAATCTCGAGCTGCGACGGCATAGTAATAACGGCAAGTGCTGAAAGATTTTCCAGTTCTGCGTAGGGACCCAACACCATCTTGAGCCTTCGACGGGAATCCAGCAGCGAATTTTCCAGCTCGTTGCGGTCGTTCAGCAAGGCAAGAAAGGTACTGTAGAGCCGGGCGCGGTCGCCAACGGCCAGTTGGCTCCGCTCTACGCTCTGATCCGCCTGAGCCAGATAGGGTTCGATAAACTTCAACTCGTTTTCCAGCAGGCCAAGCTGTTTCCTCAGCATGCGGTAGGAGCAGAAGTCGCGGTAGACCGAGACGATGTCCTGCCACTCGAGCGCCGCGACGCGCAACTGTTCAGACTGCGCGGCCAGGACCAGCTGTTCGCGTAACCGCTTTTTACTCCAGTGGTCCGGTAGGTAGACGCGCAGTGCCAACCGCACATCGTCGTCGGAAATGCCGGGGCGCAGTTCCAGACCGTAGTCCGAACGCGAGCGTGCCTGAGTCCGGGCCTGTTCCAGTGCCGTGGACTCCTCGAGCAGGGTACCGCCGGAGCGGATCCGGATGGTTTCGCGCAGCTCAGCCCGCTCCATGAGGGCATCGAGGTCCTGATCGGATGCGGTTGCCGAGCCGATGCAAAGCAGGACGGAGAGAGCAATTTGCAGGTGACGGTGCATCACTTTTGCCCAAACCATTGTTCAAAGATGGAAATATCCGGGACCACAACCACCTGCTCGCCGGGAATCAGTTCACTTCCTGGGTCCAGTTCGATGACAATCCGCCTCCCGCGCAGCAACTGGTCGCTGAAGCCCGTGAACACAGGCAACTTACGGATATCTGCCGTTATGGATTTCACCACACCGTGGAGTATTTCGCGGCCGGCTGAGGTAATGATCCTGCACCGCTCCCCTTCGGCAATGTTTGTGCGTTTTTCTTCCGACATGAAGGCAATGATTCGGGAAGTGGAAACATTGCTGATGCGCACGACCGGATCCCCGGTTTCGACAATGTCGCCCGGTTGATGAAGTACTTCTGCAATCACCCCGGCGGTCGTTGCAACCAGCCGGCTCTGCGAAGTCAGAAGCTGTTGGAGATCATCGGCGTTGAATTGTTCCGTTTCGATGGTGGTAATAGCAAGCCGCTCTTCAAGCTGGGTGATCAGACCAGGATAGTATACCAGCACCACCTTCATCGCCTCGATTTGCGGCCGAAGATCCTCGGTGTCCTGCTCCAATATGAGATTTTTGGCCAGCAGATTTTTGCTTCTTTCCCATTGTGCCTCCAGCGTCTTGAGTTCAGCGGCGGTTTTGGCTTCTTCCAGCTTCATGCTTTCCAGCTCGTAATGGATCGAACGCACCTTGTCTCTGGTTTTCATTAGCGAAGCCTGATCCATCAGCAGTTCTGTGGCCAGCGATTCATTGTCGAGTTCGCCAATCAACTGTCCGGCATGGACCGTGTCGCCCATTCCGACGAGCAGGCTCTTGAGCCGGGCGTTTTCCAGCGGCGAGACATATTCGTAGGTTCGTTCCGCAACGCCGTGGAAGCGGACGCGATACAGCCCGCCGGGAAGAAGGACCAATACTGCAATTGCGGCCGCAACCCAGACGAGCCACGGCCATCCGCTGAAGAACTTGCGGATCAGGTGGCGGCGGTGCTGGCGAAGAGCGGGACGCTGGAATTTTTTCTTATTCATCGTCTTATCCTCGCTTAAAGTTCAACCGTGGTGCGTTGCATGACCAGGTTCACCTCGGCGATGGTGTCGAGGGCCTCGAGTTTCTTGACGATGTCAACCTGGTAAGATGGATCAACCAGACGGATCTGATAGGAGTATTCCAGCAGGTCGCCCTGTACGGCTTCGCGCATGGCGATGAGCATGTAGGCTGAACAGCACTCGGCCAGGACCTTGTCCACATCTTCGCGGGCCGTATCGTCATTCGCTTCCACCAGGAAGCGCAGCATGGCTTCATAGCGGCGGTGCGTGGCAAACGGGGCAAAGTGCAACAGAACGACGACGGAGCTGAGCAATAGGCAACCCGTCACCGCCACAGCAAACATCCCCGCTCCGCAGGCGATCCCGAGTCCGAGGGTTGCAAAGAGAAACATCATATCGCGAGGATCGCGAACCACGGTACGGAATCGGATGAGCGAAAGCGCACCCAGCACCCCTATTCCGCGGGCAAGGCTATCGCCCATCGACATCATCACCATGCAGACGATCATGCCGCCCAGGATGAGCGTGTGGACGAATGATCGCGAGTAAGAGAGCGATTGAAACGTCAACTGATAGAGCTTGGCGATCACCGAACAGAGCACAAAGCTCAACAGCATGGCAGAAATCACATGCTGAAGGCTCAAGCTCTGCGAACTGCTCGCCGCAGACATTAAATCCCACAATCCCCCCGAATTCATAATACTCCTTGTTTAATCAAACATAAACTCATCGGAAAAGGGCGCATCCCCCTTTCCGATCAAAAGGTTTTCCATCCAGATCGCCGTCGAGTACTTGCAGTTACCGCACCGGATCAATTCAAACTGCTGTACCAGTTCCACCATCCAGGTCGGCACCTGCTCCGTGCATTTTATTTCCAGAACGAGGGTGGAATCCGGGCGGTTTCTCACGATTCCGCTGTCCATGGAAATAAAGCGTCCGTTACCACCCCAGTTGTACGCGTCGAAGACCGGCTGGTAGCAGAGTTTGGAATCGAAAGTGATCCGGGCGTAGTGGTCGAAGATACCTATGTACGCCTCGCGACTGTAGCGGATGTAGACCTGCGGCTCGGCACCGATCTCCTCCGACAGCCGGACGAAATCCCGGAACGCTTCGCGTTCCTTCACGGATTTCAGGTTCAGCTCGCTGACATGGCGTTTCAGGACGCCGGGCTTCCAGTCGCCGAAGGGAATGCAGGCGCGAGACTTAATGATCCGGTCGTAGTACTTGCGTTTGATTTCCAGAAAGACCGGGGCGTCGCCCGACGGCTTTCCGTAGGTCCGTACCCGCAGCTTGAAACGGTGAGTGGCCTCCCACTCCTTGGCATAGTGCAGCGAAAGGGATGGGGAGTCGTACTGGAGCGTGGTGATGTAGTAGTTCCCGCCGGAGGCCGCACAGTGCTTGTCGAGCGTACAGTAGGGCTTGATGAATTGCTTGATCGGCTCCACCAGATGGCGCGGAATGATGTACTTGGCCTCGAAACGGTCAAGCTCCGTGGAAAAATCCGCATTTTCTTTCAATGCATCTATGTGGGATCTGCTCATTGCGAAAATAGTCTGTCAGTTATGTAACACAGTTTTAACAATCAGGCCAACATGCAACTGACTCTGTTTCGTCCTGCACCTGTGTTTGCAGCCTGCTGCATAACGCTCGATACACAATTCCCATGCCGGTCCCAGAAGGAATATTCAAGCCCACCAAGTTGGCTGCGGACAGGAAGTTTTTCTACATACCGCGGGAGGCAATCGTATCCGCGATCCCTTTATCCAGCCCCGCCCCGCACTGCTTGCAGTGCATGGCGTCGCCATCGTGTTGGGCATGGCCACATGCAGCGCACGTGCGGGCATTCTTCTGCTGGGCGCCTGAAAGCCCCAGCTCGGCGGTAATGATGCCGGTGGGCACGGCGATGATGCTATAGCCGATAATCATGATCATTGCCGCCAGTGACTGGCCGAGGCTGGTCTGCGGGGAGACGTCGCCGTAGCCGACGGTCGTAAGCGTCACGATCGCCCAGTAGACCGACCTCGGTATACTGGTGAACCCGTGTTCCTCACCCTCGATCACATACATCAGCGAGCCGAGAATCACCACGATCGTCATAACTGCGACGAGAAAAATACCAATCTTACGTCGGCTTGATACCAGTGCATTCATCAGCAGGTCGGCATCGCCGACATACTGCGTCATTTTGAGGACACGAAAGATACGCAGCATCCGCAGCACCTTGACGACATCGAGAAATCGTGTGCCGGGAATCAACAGCCCAATATAGAACGGCAGTACCGCCAACAGGTCGACCGCCCCGAAAAAGCTGCGCGCATAGCGCACCGTATTTTTTGAGCACCAGAGGCGCAGACCATATTCGATGGTGAACAATCCCGTGAAGACAGCATTAAGGGTAAAAAGAAAAGTTCCATGACTGGCCCGGATCGGATTAACGCTCTGCAGCATGGTGAGCGCAACGCTGGCTATGATCGCGAGGAATAGCAGAACGTCGAACAACTTGCCCGCCGGCGTATCGGCTTCAAAAATAACGATATAGAGGCGCTCTTTCAGGCTTTGCTTAGTCATGGTATTCGCATCCGGTCGGTGAAATTTCAAGATGATGGACAGGATAATCGGAATCTTTGAAATCGGCAACTCCGATTCCGACAGCACAGTCGCCCAGTCCCGAACCGGAAATCTTTGCCCCGAACACATCGGGCGCAGCCTGCAGGGCCTCAACGATTTCCTGAAGTTCGGGTGTATTGACACCCATTTCATCCATCAACTGTTGGTGGTGGTTTAGAATATTTCCAAAGCCCGGAAGGTCGTGGTTGCGGAGACAGTCCATCGCATTCGCCGCGCCGGCACCCATCTCCGCAAAGATGCGCTCATACTTCTGCGGATGGTCCGCTCGCAGCAGCTCCACCTTAAGAATGACTTCGGGCGTCGGCGTCTTGTAGCCGCAATAGACGGCGGTCAACGGGATGCATAGGGCCAACGGCTCGAAGGTGGGAGCATGGGTATAGTCTACAATCCCACCAAACACGCTGGCCGCCAGATCGGCCCCGGATCCCCTGCCCTGCACGGCATGCACGGTCTGCAAGGCCGCATCAAACAGTACCTCGTTTGCCGGCGGTTCGCCCAGCAACCAGGCGAGAAGAGCGGCGTGGACAGCGACCGTTACCGCCGCTGAGGAGCCGAATCCGATATCGGCCGAAAATTCGGAATCAATCTTGAGTTCAAAACCGGACGGTACTTGGTCGGCATGCTGACGGATGGCCTGAATGACGAATCGGAGCGGCGGATGATCCATCAGGTCATTCAGTGGACTTTTATAGCTTCCCAGTCCGGAAGCAATGCGCACGGTGTCTTCCTCCAGAGGGAACAGACGAACCGTTATGCGCCGGTTGATTCCGCAAACCAGAGCACGATGGCCATGCAATACCGCATGTTCACCGAGCAGCATGAGGCTACCAGGCGCGGAGGTGGTGATGGCGGCAACGTCGGCCATGGATCAGATCATTCGGGTACCCAGCGGATCGCCGCGGACGGGCGAAACCGAGTATCCGTGTTTCTGGCAGATTTCAATTGGCTGGCAGTCAGCGATCACCAGAACGATGCCGCCCTTGTCTCCCGTTACGGAACCGGCACCACACACTTTGGCGGAACCGCCCCACCGCTCGATATCGGCAACAAACTGCTGTACCTTTTCCGGAACAACGCCGATGGCGGCCAGCAGGCGGTTATTTTCGCGGATCAGCCAATGCATCTTCTGCAGGTTGTCGTTGCGGATGGCATCTTCAAAGGTGTTGGTCACATCCTCGAACTCGCTCCAGATGGCGCTGCTACGGAAATTACGTTCGACTTCCATGACACACTCGCCGGTGGTCGATTCGGGGACGCCCGTATGAACCATGAACATCTTCATGCGCGGAAGGGCCATAGAGCGGATCTGCCCCTGCTCGAACCGTGCGCAGCCGCCATGCAGGGAGATGTAGCTGTCCACCCCGCTCGGGTTGCCGTGCTGGAGCTTTTCGGCCTCGAGGCTGTATTCGTAGTACCACTCGGGCTTGAAGTCTACGCGGAGGTAGTGCCCCATCGCACGGATTTCGCTCAGTACGGTGGCGGCGGACGATCCCATGCCGCAACCCATGGGAATGCTGGATCGCAATTTCAGCACCAGGCCTGAATCGAGTTTCCGATGCAAAACATCGAGCGTGTTGATAAAGGCAAAGCGAAACAGGTCGGCGGGTGCGGACAGTACATAGCCGATGCCAATATCGCCTTTTAGAAATTCATGGTACTTATTTTCGACTCGGCGCTTGAGATCGCGCAACGCCAAGAGCGTAAAGGAATCATCCGTCTCCCCGTCGGAAAGATCGAAGGAGATGCGGTCGCCGGCCTGCGGCGTCAGCTCGAAGACGGCGCTACGGTCGATCGCCATGGCAATAGCCGGCTTTCCGTAGACCACCGCATGTTCGCCGCTAAGGATCAATTTTCCCGGCGCCACCGCTTTCATAAGCTACTCCACCAACGATTCATATTCGCGCTTGTGCTGACTGATCCCCGAGAACCGGAACGGTCCGGTCTTGTACTGCGGGAAAACATATTCCCCGCCATCGGTCGGCACCCCGTAATTGAAGATATCTTCGTATTGTTGATACGTCAGTTCGGTGCGGTTTTCCAGCATATTCCGGTGCTGTTCGGCATAGAGAAACCCGCGGTAGCCGGGTTGCACCGTCCCGCTGAAGAACTCGCCTACGCAACCGGACCCATAGCTGTAGAACCCAATCCGCTTATCCGCCAGATCTTCCTCAGCGGTATCGAGCAACGAGGCCAGGCCGACATACATCGATCCCGCATAGCAGTTGCCAATGATCCGGCTGTAGCGCAGTGACTCTTCAAGGAGCGCATGCATCTGATCCTTGCCGACCTTCACCTTGAACTTGTGGCAGAGCTTGTGGTGCGCCTTCTCAGCCATCTTCGTAAACGGAATATGGTAGCAGAAACGGTCGAAATCCGAGAGCGAAAGGCCGGTCTGCTCCGCATACTGCTTCCACGATTCGATCAGGGCGTGGATGTAGACCATCGTGGAATACTTGCCATCCACCAGGGCCTCGGACCGGTAGTTGGGCCGCCAGAAATCCATCACGTCTTCGGTGTAATAGCCGCATTCGGGATCGATGGCCACCAGCCGCGGATTCGCGGAGACCAGCATCGCCACCGCGCCGCAGCCTTGCGTGGCTTCGCCGGGGCTGCCCAGTTCGTAGCGGGCCACATCGGATGCAATCACCAGGGCCTTCTTGCCGGGATTGCGCGCCACAAAGGCAATGGCCATCTGCAGCCCGACCGTACCGCTGTAGCAGGCCTGCTTCAGCTCAACCACCCGGCAACGCGAACCCATCTCCAGCAGGCCGTGCACATAGATGCCCGCCGCCTTCGACTGGTCGATTCCGCTCTCCGTCGCGAACAGCAACAGTTCCACATCCTCCAGTTCGCCATCCTGCATCAGTGGCCAGGCGGCACTGGCGGCCAGGGTAACGACATCTTCGTCGGGCGATGGAATAGCCATCCTTTCCTGGCCGATGCCCATGTAGTATTTATCCGATTCAACCGAACGTGCTACCGCAAGGGTCTTCAGGTCCACATAGTAGTGCGAGGTATGGAAACTGATCCTATCAATTCCAATATTCATCAAGAATGAGCTCCTCGTTGCCAACCAGATCTTCGATTCGACCGGTACCCAGCAGGAACATGGCCGTTGTAAACTCGCGCTTGATCCGCTGGATCACCTCCCGCACCGCATCGGCCGATTCCCGCGCCGGATTCAGGAACGGCCGCGCCATTCCGCACAACGATGCGCCGAGAATCATGCTTTTGGCCATATCGATGCCGCTGCGAATGCCGCCCGAAGCGATCAGGGTCATTTCATGCCGGTAGGGTTTCATTTGCTGCAGTGCCACCGGAGTCGGAATTCCCCAGTCACCGAACAACTCCCCCAGCTCCGGGTGGTCGCTCCGCTGGCTTTCCACCATGCTCCAGGAAGTTCCCCCTCTACCGGCCACGTCGATATATTTGACGCCCGCCGCCAACAGATGCTCAACGTCGATCGCGGAGATACCCGCACCCACCTCTTTGATGATCACGGGGAGCCTGAGCGTCTGCACAATCACGGCAATCTTGTTGCGCAGGCCGGAAAAATCGGTGTCGCCCTCGGGTTGTACTGCTTCCTGAAGCGGGTTGAGGTGCAGATAAAGCCCATCGGCATCAAGCAACTTCACGGCCGCCTCGCAATCCGCAAAGCCCATGTCATAGTTAAGCTGTACCGCCCCGAGGTTGCCGAGCAGCACCGCGGTCGGTGCATGCTTGCGCATTTCAAAGCTTTCCCCGGCCGTGTCGTCCGAAAAGAAGACCCGTTGCGAACCGACCGCTAAAGCCACTCCCTCCGCCTCCGCCGCCAGGGCCAGATTGCGGTTGATCTTCACCAGTTCCTCGTCCGCCCCGCCGGTCATCGACGAGATCAGCAGCGGAAAGGAGAGTTCCTTGCCCAGAAACTTGGTAGAAGGATCAACCTCGGCCAGATTCAGTCCCGGCAGGGCGCGGTGGGTCAGATGGATGCGATCAAAGAAATATTGCCGGCGGTCGATGGCACGATCCTCGGAGACGATATTGATATGATCCAGTTTACGCTGATTGATGGGTTCCATAATGGCGCGAACTCTACATCGTACCTCCAGTCCTTGCCAGCTTTTCACCCTTGAAATTGGGCCGTCCCCGCATATAGTTCCCGCCTTTGAAGAGAAACCATGAGTGATCGTCAATCTATTGAAACCGGAGGATACGAGCACCGCTTCAGCGGGCTCTTCCGTCTATACGGCAAAACCGCCGTCGACATGCTTCGCAAGGCGCACGTGCTGACTCGTGGGCGTGGGCGGCGGCGGTTCGTGGGTCGGTGAGGCGTTGGCGCGTAGCGGGGTCGGCCATATTACGC
>CAXMPN010000068.1:9560-9846 GCA_964195195.1 Pontiella sp.
GATTGTTTCCGGTGGCGCCGGCGGGCGGATTGATCCGTCACAGATCCGCACAACTGACCTGCGCGATTCCTATAACGATGCCCTGCTGGCCTCCATCCGGAAACAGCTGCGAAAAAACATGCCCGGCATGCACCTGCAACACAAGAAGCCCTTCCACATCCCCTGCGTCTTTTCCGCCGAGCCGATACGCTATCCGCATTCGGATGGCGGCATCTGTATGGAAAAGCCCAATGCAGGAGATGGACCGAAATAACTGGACTGTCAGTTTGGGTTTGGCTCGGCCACG
>CAXMPN010000069.1:0-9500 GCA_964195195.1 Pontiella sp.
AAAGGAGTCGTAGCCCATAGCTTTCGCGCTGAGCATCAGGGTCTGCGCAGCAATGCCGCACGACCGCATCGCTTCGTCGCGTTGAACCTGCTCCTTGCCTCGGTAGTATTCTCCAATGGCTGGGATCATGAAGTCGTTCACTTCCTGAGGGGCGTTGACCCAGTAGCGCTCCGGCTGCTTGTCCCAGGCCTTCAGATCTGCACACAATACGATCAGCAGCGAGGCATCGGTGACCTGGGACTGGTCCCAGGCCACGGCCCGGAGCTGTTTGCGCAACTCGGAATCCTCTGCCAGAAGAAAGCGCCAGTTCTGGATGTTGAATGCCGTGGGCGAGAGCATTGCCAAATTCAGCAGTTGATCGGTCTCTTCGGCGCTTATCCGGTGGTCGGGATCATAGTGCTTAACGGAACGGCGTTGTTCTATGGCTGTAAATGAGTTCATTGGTCTACTCCTTACTTGTTTGAGATAATTGCGAGGACGAACGCCGCACCTGCGGCGGAAAAAACCGAATAGTCCAAGGGGGCTTTGATTCCCATCGTGAACGTCATGGCTAAGGCGAAGGCCACGAGCAGCAGGCCGCTACCGAGGGCGAACCACCGCAACTTCCATCCGACCAACAGGCCAACCGCCAACCCTATCTCTGCCGCCGTAGCGATCCCGCCGAGTGCGGGAATGAGCGAGGGCGGCACCAAGGGGTTAAGTACGGCCACGTAGTCCAGAAACGGTACCCATCCGCCCCAGGCCACATTCGTGGCTCCGGGCGGCCCCCAAAGGCCAAAGCGATCCGCAACGGCGGAGAGGAACGCCACCGCCAGGGTGATGCGAACAAACCACGCTGTCGCATTTCGAGGTATCGTTGAATCGGTCATTTTTTTCTCCAATGTGGGTTAAGTCTGCTTAGTGCTCTAGTTGAGACGGCTTATTTCCGAAAACATTCAATAGTCGTTTCCGAGTGGTTACCTGGCCGCGTTTTTTCCTTGAGCGGCCTGCTTCATGCGGGTTACGGCGATCCGCATGGTGCGGACCGCTCGGTGGTTAAAGACTATCGTTTATGGTTTGGCTCGACGTTCCGGCGCATGAAATCGCGGATATACTGCGCGATCAACTCGCCGTCTTCTTCCAGCGCGAAGTGGCCGGTGTTCAGGAGGTGGAACTCAAGATTTTTCAGATCCCGCTTATAGGGATGAGCCCCGTCTGCCGGGAAGATGTAGTCGTGTTCACCCCAGACGATCAGGGTCGGCGGCTGATGGTCGCGGAAATACTGCTGCCACTCAGGGTAGAGCGGGGGATTGCTTCCATAGCTGTGAAATAAGGCCAGCTGGATGGAAGGGTTCCCTTCTCGAGTCAAATGACGCAGATCCACATTCCAGTTGTCGGGGCTGATGACATCCTGGTTGCGGGTGCCGTGTGTATACTGCCATTCCACGCCCTCGGGGGTAATGAAACCTTTCAGCGGTTCGGCATTGGCATCGGTACGTTCGGCCCAGTATTTCTTGATTGGAATCCAGAAGTCGCGCAGTCCTTCGTCATAGGCATTGCCGTTCTGCACGATCAGGGATTCGATCCGTTCCGGATGTTTGGCGGCAAGGCGGTAACCCACCGGCGCGCCGTAATCCATCAGGTAGAGCGAATAGGTTTTCAGCCCGATCTGCTCGGTGAAGGCATCGACGATTTCGGCCAGATGGTCGAACGTGTAGTCAAAATCCTCGATCGCCGGTTGTTCGCTATTGCCGAAACCGGGATAATCCGGAGCCACCAGATGGTAGCGATCCGACAGCGCCGGGATCAGATTGCGGAACATATGCGACGAGGTTGGGAACCCATGCAGCAACAGGATCGTCGGGGCGTCCTTCGGCCCGGCTTCGCGGTAGAAGATTTCCACGCCATCCACCGTCACGGTTTTGTGCTGGGTTGGATACGAGGGTTGCGTTTCGCGAGGACTTCCGCCAGCGAAAGCCTCTGCTACGGTGAAGGTCATGACCGCCGCGCATAGCACGTTGATCGCTCTGGTTTTTATGGGGGTTGTCTGAGTCATTGGTTTGCTCCATTTATCTTGGGTGAAAGGTTGCTCATTAGGCTGTTGCCAGTTCGGGTACTGCAGGGAAGTCGATCTCGACCTGGGCCACGTGGTTAAAGTAGTTCGTGAATATGTTCTTTGCCACGTGGGCTATAATCTCAGTGATGTCGCCATCGCTGAACCCTGCGGCGCGAACCTGATCAAGATCCTCTTCGGACGCCCAGCCTTTCTTCTCTACCACGGCTTTCGCAAAACGAAGGGCCGTTGCTGTCTGGCTGTCCGATGCGGTTGCCCGCCGACTATCGGTCACCTGTTCTTTGCTGAGACCGACCATCATTCCGATCGCCGAGTGCGCCGCGAGGCAGTAGTCGCAGCCATTGATTTGTGCCACGGTTAACGCGATCTGTTCGCGGAGTGCCGGTGACAGCGATCCGTGTTCGAGTGCACCGAAGCCCAGGTAGACTTCCAGAGCGGCGGGGGAATTAGCCAGCGCACGCACCAGGTTGGGAACCATCCCGAGTTTAGTTTGAACCGCATCGAGTAGCTCCTTTGCTTTGCCTGTTGCGGTTTCTGGATTGATGGTTTCTAGGGTTTTCATTTTGTGATCCTTTTTGGTTAATGTTGAATCCCTTATTGCAGGCTCTATGCCATCGTTTTAAATTAGATGTAAGCACATAACAATAAAGGAGATATAAATACAATAGTAGGAGAGCAAGGCATAACGAAATATCGTAAATAACGAAATATAGTTGTTTAACTACGAAATATCGTTTTAAAGTGCGGCTATGAAAACGGATACGATTAATTGCGATGAAGCGGACGCGATGACCAAGCTATTGCTGGAGGTTGCGCAGGAGCGAAACGAGTTCGAGCTACTTAAAATAATCGTCGACCGACTGAGGGAGCTGGATGATGTGGCGCTCGCACGGATCTGGCTGATCCGGCCGGGGGATATCTGCTCCTCCTGCTCTATGCGGCAGGAATGTCCGGATCAGACGTCATGTCTTCACTTAGTGGCCAGTGCGGGCAATCCGGTTGCGGATAAGGGCGCCGACTGGGCACGACTCGATGGTGGGTTTCAGCGATTTCCGTTGGGCATTCGCAAGGTAGGCCGAGTGGCGAGCTCGGGCGAAGCTTTTGAGATTGTTGATATTCAGAAAGACACCACCGATATTGCGCGGCCGGAGTGGGCGAAACGCGAAGGCATTCGTGGATTTGAAGGACAGCCGCTGGTCTATAAAGGCAGGGTACTTGGTGTGCTCGGGGTGTTCACGCGAACGCCGGCTGTCTCGAAGCACCTAGCCTGGTTCCGGCTGCTGGCTGATCATGCCGCCTCGGCGATTGCGAATGCGCTGGCCTTTGCTGAGATTGAGCGGCTCAAGGAGCAGATCGCGCTGGAAAATGAATATCTGCGCGAAGAGGTGAGCGAGGCTCATGAGTTCGGCGCGGTCGTGGGAGGCAGTCCGGCGCTGCGGGGCGTTATGCGGCAGGTTGAGCTGGTGGCTCCGACCGATGCAAGTGTATTGATTCTCGGCGAGTCGGGGACCGGAAAGGAATTAGTGGCGCGGGAAATTCACGACCGCAGTGCGCGACGGGATGGACCGATGATCAAAGTAAACTGTCCCTCGATCCCCAGAGAGCTCTACGAGAGCGAGTTTTTCGGACATGTGAAGGGCGCGTTTACCGGGGCGCTCAAAGATCGTTCCGGTCGCTTTGAGACCGCGGATGGCGGAACCCTGTTTCTTGATGAAGTCGGCGAAATCCCCTTGGAGCTTCAAAGTCGGCTGCTGCGGGTATTGCAGGAGGGAACGTATGAGCGCGTGGGATCGGAAAGCACACGTAAAGTAGATGTCCGGATTATTGCGGCTACCAATCGCGACTTGAAAAAGGAAGCGGAGCAGGGCCGTTTTCGCGAAGACCTGTATTATCGCCTGAATGTATTTCCGATTGATGTGGCACCCCTGCGCAAACGGAAAGAGGATATTGGACCACTCGCCATGCATTTTCTGGAGATCGCCCGGAAGAAGATGAATCGCCCCATGCCCCGTCTGACCACCGCCCGACTGCTGGAACTCCAGCAATATGATTGGCCGGGAAATATCCGGGAACTGCAGAATGTGATTGAGCGGGCGGTCATCACTTCGCATGCGCGTCAGCTGCGGTTTGACTTAGCCGCTCCCTCCACAAAAAATCAGGAGGACGTGCTCCGCTCCGACGATCCCGAGCGCGAGGTCGTACCGGAAAAAGACATGCGACGCCGCGAACGGGATAATATTGCCGCGGCGCTGCGCGTGACCAACTGGAAGATCCATGGCGCCGGCGGCGCGGCGGAGCTGCTGGGAATCAAGTCCACGACCCTCGCGTCCCGCATCCATAAAATGGGCCTGAAGCGCCCGCGGTAATTCGGTTAACTTCCTTCTCATGGTGGTGTTTAAATTATCTCACGCAGAGCTAACAGAGAAAGCAGAGAAAAACACGGTTTTGAATTTGTCTAAAAGTAGCGCTGCACGCTCAGGTTGATGAAGTCGTCCTGGTCGATGAAGGTTAGCGGATCGGTGGTGGCTACATTCATGAAGAAGTGGCCTTCGAGGCTGACTTTCCAGTGGTCGCCGATCCGGTGCTCGGCTTCCATAATCATGAAGGTGGTGCCGTTCATACTCATGCTACTTGGTTGGGTGAAACAGGATTATTGCAAATAATGATTAATACACGCCCAATGATTTGTAGAGACGGACAATGCTTTGTGCCTGAGCGGCTTCGGCAGAGGCCAGCGCGGAGTCGGCATCGTTCACGGTGCGCTGTGCAACCAGCACATCAAGAAATGAAATTTCGCCTTCGTGATAGAGTTCTTCTGAAAGATTCATTGCCGCAGAGGAATTGTCAAAAGCCTTTTTCAGCGACCCGCGTTGTTCACTGATATGGGCATGATCGACCATCGCGGTTTCCACCTCGGCCACGCCTTGGAGAATGGTTTGGCGGTATTTTTCATAGGCTTGTATCTCCCGCGCCTGGGCGGCATCGATGATGCCTTCGATCCGACCAAAATCGATGAGGTTTACGGCGCCGCCAATCGCCCCGCGCCAGATGGTCGCGGAATCGAATAAAACGCCTTCCGCAACGCCGTAGAATCCGGACAGGCTAATGGTTGGATACAGCTCTGCAGTGGCCACTTTTGCGAGGGCGGTGTTGGCTTCAAGCAATGCGGTCGCACCTCGGATATCGGGACGGTTCGCCATCACATCGGCAGGGGCAAGCATCAGCGGGGTAATATCGGCACCGGGGATGTTCAGCCCATCACTGGGCAGGGGTTGCATATCCTGAGGGAGCTGTCCCGTCAGCACGGCGAGTTGCAGGCGCGCATTTCCGGCGAGCCGTTTGAACTCCGGGATCGATGCGCGGGTGGTATTCACGAGACTCTCCGAACGCTCCACATCGAGTTGGGGTGTTTCGCCGAACTCCCGTTGTTGTTGAATCAGCTTCAGCGTTCCTTCCTGCGCCTCCAGATTCTTTTCCGATATGGCCTGTTGTTTTTCGGCAGCGCGGTAATCGATGTAGGTACGGATCACTTCACCGACCAGCGTGATCTCCACGTTCCGGAATTCCGCTTCGAACGCACGCAGTTGTGCGTTGGCGGCATCCACCGTATTCCGATTTTTCCCGAAAAGATCAATTTCATACGAAGCATCGAACCCCGCATCATAAAACTCTCCGGTCGACTGCGTGAAACCTTCACGTTCCCGTCCGGACTGAGCACTTAGCCCGATCTGTGGAAACAGACTGGATTTCGCGGTTCTACGGATTCCACGGGCCTCTTCAATCCGGGCGGCGGCAACGCGCTGCTGTGGACTGTTCGTGAGTGCCGTTTCCACCAATCCGTTTAAGACGGGATCGTTGAACGAGGTCCACCACGATGCCAGGTCATTGGTGGTAACCGTCGATACCGTGGTTTCCCACGCATCAGGCGTCGGTACCATAGGAAGTTTCTGCTGCGAAATGCAGCCGCTTAGCACAAGAGGAATAAATAACAGGGCCTTCAGTTTCATGCGGAGAGTTCCTTTTTTCTGGATAGCGCGAATTCGAGTTTACGTAGGATAATGTAAAAGACGGGGGTAAAGACCAGACCGAACAATGTTACGCCGATCATGCCCGAGAATACCGCCAGCCCGATGGCCTTCCTCATTTCCGATCCTGCACCATGGCTGAGCAACAACGGCAAAACCCCGGCGATAAATGAGATCGAAGTCATTAGAATAGGACGCAACCGCATCCGTGATGCTTCGATGGCGGACTCAACAATGGTATGCCCCTGCCGCTCCAGCTCGCGGGCGAATTCCACGATCAGAATGGCATTCTTGCAGGCGAGCCCGGCGAGTACAAAGAGAGCGATCTGTGTGAAAATATTGTTGTCGCTGTTCGTAAGCCATAGTCCGAGCATCGCCGAGAGAATCCCCATCGGGACAATCAGAATAATAGCAATCGGCATCGCGAGACTTTCATACTGGGCGGCCAGAATCAGGAAGATCAGCAAGAGGCAGAGCGGGAAAATATAAACCGCCGTATTCCCCGAAAGAATCTGCTGATAGGTCAGTTCGGTCCATTCAAAATCCATGCCCTGAGGCAGGGTTTCTTCCAGAATCCGTGTGATGGCGTCCTGCGCCTGGCCAGATGAATAGCCCGGTGCTGCATCCCCGTTGATGTCGGCTGACGGAAAGGAGTTGTAGCGCATGGCGGTCTCGGGACCGAAGGATTCCTTCACATCCACGATGGTGCCGAGCGGAACCATCTTCCCATCCAGATTTCGGGTCTGTAGACGATTGATATCGGTGGGTTGGGAACGGAAACGTTTGTCGGCCTGGGCAATCACCTGATACGTCCGCCCGAATTGATTGAAGTCGTTCACATAGAGCGACCCGAGATAAATCTGCATGGTACGAAATACTTCATCAACCGGAATGCCGAGTTGTTCTGCTTTGGTACGGTCAACCTCCGCAAGGATCTGCGGGAAGTTTATGTTATAACTTGAAAACACTCCAGCCAGTGCGGGATCGCTCCAGGCTTTCTGGAGTACGGCCTGCACCGCATTGTCGAGCGCTTCAATCCCCTGATCGGTACGATCCTGAATCTGCAGTTTAAATCCGCCGACATTGCCAAGTCCGCTGACGGGTGGCGGCGGGAAAATTGCAATGAACGCCCCTTCTATCGCATTGAATCGGCGCTGCAGTTTCTGGGCGATGGCCATGCCGTAGAGCCCTGGATCCTTGCGTTTATCAAAGTTTTCCAGCTTAACAAAAATGATCCCGGCACGGGGAGAATTGATGAAGCCGTTGATGGAGAGTCCGGGAAACTGGACGGAACCATCGGTGCCCGGTTCCGTGCGGATGATCTCTTCCATCTGCCGGATCACTTCTTCGGTGCGTTCCAGTGTTGCTCCTGGTGGCAGCGCCGCGAAACTGACTAGATACTGCTTATCCTGAATCGGCACAAACCCCTTCGGGACCAGCTTGAAGCTATAGGCCGTGAAAATCATGAGCAAGGCATAGATCGCCATCATAACGGTCTTGCGTCCGGTGATCGCGACGAGGCTTCTGCCATAGTCTTTCTGATTACGCTTAAACAGTTTGTTGAACCCGCGGAAAAACCAGCCGAAGGAGGTATCCATCAGTTTGGTAAACCGATCCTTCGGTGCATTGGCCGGACGCAATAACAAGGCCGCCATGGCCGGACTCAGAGTGAGCGAGTTGAAGGTTGAAATGAATGCGGCAAAGGCAATGGTCAGGGCGAACTGACGATAAAACTGACCGGTCAATCCGCTGATGAACGCGATTGGAATAAATACGCCTGCGAGAACCAACGTGGTGGCAATGACCGGACCGGTTACTTCTTTCATGGCCTGAATGGTGGCTTCGCGCGGCGGTTTTCCTGCGGCGACGTTTCGCTCCACATTTTCAACCACCACAATGGCATCGTCCACCACAATCCCGATGGCTAGAATGAGTCCGAACAGCGAAAGTACGTTGATCGAGAATCCGAAGAACAACATGAAGGCGAAGGTACCGATAATCGATACGGGCACCGCCAACAGCGGAATGATGGAGGCGCGCCAGCTCTGAAGGAAAATAATCACGACCAGTGCCACCAGTATGACGGCCTGCAGCAAGGTGTAGATTACGGCTTTGATGGAGTCCTGCACGAATACCGTCGGGTCATATACGATGGAGTAGTCCACACCATCAGGCATATTTACTTTGAGCCGTTCCATGGTTTCACGTACGTCGGTAGAGATTTGCAGCGCATTTGCACCGGGTGAGGCAAAGATGGGTATGGCCAAGGCCTGCTTGTTGTCGAGTAACGAACGGAGCGCATAGCTCTGCGCCCCCATTTCAATGCGGGCGACGTCGCTCAGCCGGGTGACAATGCCATTCCCGTCGCGCTTAATGACGATGTTTTCAAACTCTTCCACCGATTGCAGGCGACCTTGAACATTGACCGGCAGTTCGATTTCAACGGAGTCATCGTAGGGCGGTCCGCCGATCAGGCCGGCAGCCACCTGTACGTTCTGCCGTCGAATCGCATTCACGACTTCGCCGGCGGTCATGTCGCGTTCGGCAACCCGGTTGGGGTTGAGCCAGATCCGCATGGCATAATCGCCCGAGCCAAACAGCGAGACCTGCCCGACACCCTGAATCTTGGCCAGTTCGTCTTTCACATTGATCGTACCGTAGTTGCGCAGGTAGAGCATGTCGTACTGATCGGTCGGGGACCGAAGATGCACCACCATCGTCAGATCGGGGGAGCTTTTTGTGACGGTAACGCCGAGCTGCCGCGTGATATCCGGGAGGCGGGGCAGTGCCTGCGACACGCGGTTCTGCACCAGTTGTTGCGCAAGGTCGGGATCGGTGCCGATCTCGAAGGTAACCCGCAGGTTCATCGCCCCGTCAGAAGAAGCGAGCGAGTTCATGTAGAGTATGTTTTCCACGCCGTTGATCTGCTCTTCCAAGGGTGTGGCCACGGTTTCGGCAATTTCCGACGGGTTGGCTCCGGGGAAAAAGGCACTGACCACAATCGATGGCGGCGAGACTTCGGGATATTCCGCAATCGGCAAGTTGAACATGGCGATCAAACCGCCGAGCAGAATCAAAAGCGACAGCACGGATGCGAGGATCGGCCGGTCTACAAAATAACGTGAAAAATTCATGGGGAGATTCCTGATTTGCGTGTGATAGCGAACTTAATTATTGAGCGGAAGCAATCTGGTTCTCGCCGGAGGACTCTTCAGCAACGGCATTGATCTTTGGAACCACCGGCATGCCCGGACGGATACGCATGAGGCCGGCCGTGATCACCATTTCGCCTTCTTCCAGTCCGGTCAAAATGACCCGGTTGCCATCCATGCTTTCACCCAGACGGACTTCCCGGTATTCGACCTTGTTTTCCGCACTGACTAGATAGACAAACTTTCGGCTTTGATTCGTTCCGATAGCCC
>CAXMPN010000070.1:0-9480 GCA_964195195.1 Pontiella sp.
GCTCCGCGTCCACCTCCAGAATGTCGCGGAACCATTCGTGACCCTCGACGTCATCAAAATCCCCCGAATCGGACATATCTGTCATGTCCACGCGTTCGATGGGGTTTTCGACATCCACGCGCAGAATGAGTCCTCGCGCCACTTCCCGGTTGCGGGCTGTCCGCACTACCGATAGGCATCGCGACATCGCAATCATCATGGATGATACGCCCACACTGAGGATGACCAGTGCAATCAACACTTCAACCAGAGTCAGGCCTTTTTTGGATGCAGGAGCTTCTCTCATAGATTGTTGGAATCTTCCCAAATTCGGTTGGGTGAAATAAAGACAAACCTACCCCGCTTTTTATTGCCAGTGAATGCGAATGGATTTGTTTACTGCAGATATAGGCCGCAAGGATTTCCGGCCGTTTATGGGGGTGAGCCAAAAAAAACCCGGCACGCAACGCGAACCGGGTTGAAATTGGAGCGAGCGAAGAGATTCGAACTCTCGACAACCACCTTGGCAAGGTGGAGCTCTACCACTGAGCTACGCTCGCTTTTTATCAAAAACGAAGCGCCATTATTGAGATCGGCGTTATGTTTGCAAGGATAATAGATGTAAAAATAAACGCAGGGTCATTCATTTTGTCCAACCTCCAGTTAGGCATGTATTTGCATAGATTCCGTGGGGAGAGGTGCGCCGCGGGCGCCAGGGTGGGTCATACCGTTTTCGAACGGTTCTTGTCTTTCGGGGAGGGGGATGATAGAAATATGACGTTTAAAGAGCGAGTAGTCAGGAAGAGGTTTATGGAGACGACCAAGACAAATAACACGTTGCTATGGAGCGACCGCTGGCAGCTAGGTGCATTGAATAGAAACGAACTGATGAACATCGGGTTTGTTTCAGTCATTATCGGGTTTCTTTTTATCATGTTCCATCTGCTGGGCAACCGGGTGGAAAACGTCAATACCGGCTCGGCATTCCAATGGATGATCGCCCGTTGGGGAGATAAGGAGTCGTTCGGCGCGGACTATTCGCACGGCTATCTCATACCGTTTGTAAGCCTGTGGGTGGTATGGAGCAAAAGGGCGGAACTATTCGCCGCTCCCAAAAAAGTCTGCCAGATGGGGCTGGCCGTGATTGTGGCCGCACTGGCCATGCACTGGCTGGGTGCGAAGATGCAGCAAACCCGTATTTCGCTGATCAGTCTGATTTTACTCATCTGGGGCATTCCACTTTATTTCTTCGGGTGGCAAGTGGCCAAGCGCCTGATCTTTCCGTGTTCGTACCTGATCTTCTGCGTTCCGCTCAACTTTCTGGATGCCTTGTCCGGTCCCTTGCAGCGCATTGCGACCACCATGGGACACGAGGCCCTGCTGGGCATGGGTATTGAATGCCAGCGGGTGGGTACCATGTTGCGGTCGCCTTATTTCGATTTAAATGTTGAGGCGGCCTGTTCGGGGCTGCGCTCGTTGCTGGCCATGACCGCGCTGACGGCGGTGTATGCCTACTTCACCCAGAAAACGCTGCTTAAAAAATGGTTACTCTTTATGATGTCCATTCCGATCGCGGTGGCCGGTAATATTGCGCGTATTGTCTCCATTGCGTTGGTCTCCATCACCACAGGGCAGAAATTTGGTGCCGGTCTGCACCATGACTGGTCGGGCTATGTCCTGTTCACCTTTTCGATCAGCCTGATGATTGGGGTCGGAAAACTGCTGCAAGTTAACTACCGGGAGCTATTTTTCTCATGGAAAAAAACCTATTTAAACCGTTCCTGAGCATCGTTGTTTTAATGACGGTTGCCGTATTTGCGCTGGCGTTTACTGTCGGGGTGGAGCTCGATTTTGTGCCGGGCGTCAACATGGGTCTGCCGGAGCAGGTCGAGGGGTGGAATGGGAACGAGCTTCGCTTCTGCCATAATCCGGAGGTGTGCGCCAATCAATACCGCGATGCAGCATTCTATATCAACGATCTGGAAATTCCGGATATCTGCCCGGATTGCGGCGAACCACTCCATAACATGAGTCGTTCCGAGTATGATGCCCTGCCGAAGGATACGGAATTCGTGAAGTCGGCCTATACGAACGCTGCCGGGGGGCGCATTAATGCGTCTATCGTGTTGAGCGGAACCGCCCGCGACAGTATTCACCGTCCTCAACGATGCCTGAAGGGGCAGGGCAATGCGCTTAACGGAGAGTATACCCTTGAAGTTCCATTGGAGGGGCGTGCACCGCTCAAGATCCGGGTCATTCAGGCCACCCGCCAATACCGCACAGCGGAGGGGGTTGTTCCATACTATTCCTACTATGCCTACTGGTTCGTTGGGCAGGATCGTGAAACACCGTACCATCTGGGCCGTATGTTCTGGCTGGCGTGGGACCGGGTCGTGCGGAGTACAGCCAATCGCTGGTCCTATATCGCTGTATACGGCGCGCGCGAGGCGGAAGGAACGGCGTACGAGACGGACCTCATCGATTTTGTCCAGAAGGTCTACCCGTATCTCCTTACGGATTCCATGCGCAACCAGGTCTACAAGCAGTAATCTTCCCTGCCTTGGAAGTTGCGCAAGCCCGTGGTTTATTTATACTGCGGGCTTTGTTTTTGGAAACAGAGGTAGGCAAATGTCCGAATCACACCAAGGAATGGATGTCGGCTATGTGGCGCATCTGGCTTGCATAGAATTAACCGATGAAGAAACCGCCCTTTTTCAGGGTCAGCTCGATCAGGTCCTTCACTACGTCGAGCAACTCAATGAACTCGATGTGGGTGACGTTGAGCCGACTGCCCATGCCATTCCCGTATTTAACGTGCTTCGCAAAGATGAGCTGGGCGCCAGTCTGGATCATGACTCCGTAATCGCCAACGCCCCTGCGGCCACCGATGGCCATATCCGCGTCCCCAAAATCATCGACCAATAGGATTTCCATGGCTGAACTGCATAAACGTACCATCTCGGAACTGTCGGCCAAGCTGTCTGCCGGGGAATGCACCTCGGTGGATATTGTCAACGATCTGCTGGCTTCCATCGACGCCGTTGACGCAAAAGTGGGGGCCTACCTGACGCTCGATCGCGAATCGGCGATGGAGCAGGCGAAAGCCGCCGATGCCGCTCGTACAGCGGGCAGGGGGCATCCCATGCTGGGCATACCGGTAGCTATCAAGGACCTGCTCAACGTAAAGGGGCAACCCTGTACCTGTTCTTCGAAGATTCTCGAGGGGTATACCGCGCCCTATGACGCCACAGTCATTGCCAAATTGCGCGAGGCGGGCGCTGTACTGCTCGGTCGCGTCAACATGGACGAATTCGCCATGGGATCGAGCACGGAAAACGCTGCACTCGGGACAACCTCGAATCCGTGGAATCTCGATCATGTACCCGGCGGGTCCTCCGGCGGCTCGGCGGCCTGCGTCGCGGCCGACGAAGCAATCGCCTCGCTGGGATCCGACACCGGCGGCTCGATCCGCCAACCCGCCGCCTTCTGTGGATGCGTGGGCGTCAAGCCGACGTACGGACGTGTTTCACGCTACGGCCTTACGGCCTTCGCCTCATCCCTGGACCAGATCGGACCCATCACCAAAACAGTCAAGGATTCCGCCATCCTGCTCGAAACCATCTGTGGGCCGGACAAAATGGACTCCTCCTCGATCGAGATGGAAGTACCGGCATTTTCCAAAACGCTCGGCGACGATACTTCACTGGCCGGCGTGAAGCTGGGCCTCCCGAAGGAATACTTCGTGGAAGGCATGGATCCGGAAGTGGAAAAGGCCGTGCGCGAAGCCGTTGAGCATTGCAAAGGACTTGGCGCGGACATCGTCGATGTCAGCCTGCCGAATGCCAAGTATGCGATTGCGGTGTACTACATCATCGCCACCGCCGAAGCCTCCGCCAACCTGGCGCGTTTCGACGGGATTCGTTACGGCATGCGGCTCGACGGAAAGAACCCGGCCGAGCTCTACGCAAAAACGCGTGCCGCCGGATTCGGCCAGGAAGTGAAGCGCCGCATCATTCTAGGTACCTACGTGCTCAGCAGCGGCTACTATGATGCCTACTATCTGAAGGCCCAGAAGGTGCGTACACTGATCCGCAACGACTTTACCGAAGCCTTCAAGCAGTGCGATGCCATCCTTTCGCCCGTAACGCCGACCGCTGCCTATGAAAAGGGTGAGAAGACCGCCGATCCGCTGAAGATGTACCTCGACGATATCCTGACTACGCCGAGCAACCTCGCCGGCAACTGCGCCCTGTCGGTGCCGTGCGGGTTTACTGCCGCCGGCTCACCATAGAGGACACGGAGGGACGCAGAGGATGGAGCTGGACCAGGTTACGGAAAAGATAATTGGCGCAGCCATGAAAGTGCACTCGGCCCTTGGACCGGGCTTGCTCGAGAGCGCCTATCAAGCCTGCTTATTCCGAGAGATTGAAAAGCAGGGACTCTCTGCGGAGTCCGAGGTTCTTCTGCCGGTGATTTACGATGGTGAAACCATTGATGTTGGCTATCGAATGGATTTACTTGTTGAGCAACAAATTGTCGTTGAGTTGAAGTCAGTCGACAAGATCCTTCCTATTCATGAGGCGCAACTCATAACTTATTTAAAACTCAGCCATAAAAAAGTAGGGCTGTTAATCAATTTCAATGTTTTACATCTCAGAGACGGAATTACACGAAGAGTAAACTAACCTCCGTGTTCCTCCGTGCCCTCTGTGGTGAGTCTGGAGAATGATGAAATACGAAGCAACGATCGGTCTTGAAACGCACGTCATGCAGAAAACGAACACGAAGATGTTCTGTTCCTGTAAATATGAATACGGTGCGGCCCCAAACACCCATGTTTGTCCTGTCTGTCTAGGCTATCCCGGCGCGCTACCGGTCATGAATGAAAAGGCGATCGAGCTGTGCTGCAAGGCAGGCATCCTGCTGGGATGTGAAATTAATTCCTACAGTAAGTGGGACCGCAAGAACTATTTCTATCCCGACATGGCGAAAAACTACCAGATTACGCAGGCCGATGAACCGCTCTGCCTGGGAGGGCATATCGAGGTTGAAGTGGACGGCGAAATGAAAACCTTCACGCTCGAGCGTATCCACCAGGAGGAAAACGCCGCCAAGAACACGCACATCACAGGGGCGAGCCTGGTCGACTACAACCGCGCCGGTACCGCACTGATGGAAATCGTGTCCAATCCCTGCATGCAGTCCTCCGCAGACGCACTGGCCTACATGACCGCCGTCAAGCAGATCATGCAATACGGCGGCATCTCGGACTGCGATCAAGAAAAGGGACAGATGCGCTCCGATGTCAATGTTTCCGTCCGTCCGGTCGGACAACAGGAGTTGGGCTCCAAGGTCGAGATCAAGAACATGAACTCATTCGCTTTTATCAAGGACGCCATCGAATATGAAATCGACCGTCAGATCGGCGTACTGGAAGGAGGCGGGTCCGTGGATCAGGAAACACGCGGTTACGACCCCGATCGCGGCGAAACTTTCACCCAGCGGACCAAGGAAAACGCGCACGATTACCGCTACTTTCCGGAGCCCGATCTCATGCCGGTTAAGATTTCCGCCGAGCAGATGGAACAATGGTGCTCCGAGCTGCCGGAGCTTCCGCGGCAACGGCGCGAGCGCTATGTGGCCGAGCTGGGACTGCCTGTGTACGATGCCGGTGTCTTGACGGCCGACATGTCGACATCGGACTGGTTCGAAACCACCATGCAACACACGAAAAACGCGAAGGCCGTCTCCAATTTTATTATGGGCGAAATGATGCGCCTGCTCTCCGAGCATGACATGTCGATTTCGGAATCGAAGGTGACGCCCGAAAAGCTGGCCGAGATCATCGGTCTGATCGATGCCAAAACCATCAGCACCAGCGCAGGCAAGCAGGTATTCGAAATCATCTTCAACGAAGGCGGCAAGCCGAAGCAGATCGTTGAAGAAAAGGGCATGGCCCAGGTTTCCGACGACTCCGCGCTCGAAGGCTGGGCCGACGAAGCGATTGCCAATAACCCAAAACCGGTCGAGGAATACAAAACCGGCAACGTGGGATCGATCAACTTCCTCATGGGTCAGGTCATGAAAGCCAGCCGCGGCAAAGCCAACCCCGGTGCCGTCATGCAGATGCTCAAGCAAAAGCTCGACGGGTAGTTCTTCACCACGAAGATTGGAAGAGCACGAAGATAGGCCTCCGTGAACTTCGTGTTCTTCGTGGTTAAAGGAAGGGCTCCAAAGGGCAGCCGTTGCATTTCGGCTGGGTGTTGCAATGCTCCTTGCAGAGCTTAACTATCAGCGCGTGGTATTCATTGTAGAGCTGGACGTCTTCCGGGAGATTATCGGTAAACAGCCTGGCGACCTCGTCGTAGGATGCATTTTTATCGCACCATCCATGGCGTGAGCAAACGCGCCTGGTATAGGCATCCACCACGAAAACGGGCCGCTTGCCGGCGTAGAGCAGGATCGCATCTGCCGTCTCTGGTCCGATGCCTTTCCACGAAAGCAACTCGTTGCGCAGGGTGGGGGTATCGAGTGCGAACAGTTTATCGAGCGAGCCGTCAAAGCGAGTGCGGATAATCTCCACCATTTCCTTGATGTATCCCGCCTTCTGGTTGAAGCAACCCGCCGGACGGATCCATTCTGCCATCCGGGCCACCGAAACCTTCGTCAGGGTATCTACATCCAGTGCGCCGTGGTTGCGCAGGGTTTTCAGCGCTTTCTCTACATTGATCCACGCCGTGTTCTGCGTCAGGATGGCGCCCAGCATCATTTCCAACCGTGTTCGTGACGGCCACCAACGCTGTTCACCAAAGCGGGCGAACAGTTTTTCATAGGATGGAAGGATATACGGATTCATATCTGAAACCGTTTAACGGATGGGTTAACTTACTTCGGATCCAGGGCTGTCGGCCGCAGGAGTTTCATCCTTGCTTCCCTGCTTTTTCTTGCGCTTTTCTTCCTTCTTCTTCTTCTTAGCGATCTCTCTTTGACGCTTTTCGTACGAATAGTTCGGTTTTGCCATATGGGACTCCTGATTTAAATGAGAGGGTTTTATACTGTATTAAAGGGCCATCGCTCGCACCAAAACCGCTGTCATCTTTCGGCAAGGAGGGGAACTAACGCTTACCGTGTCCTTTGCCGATGGTGCAATGACTGATGAGAGAGGCCTCCTGATATTTTTCTTTCGGCCATAACCCATCACGGTTTGTCAATGTGCCTCCAGCCAGGTTGCTCCGGTACCTGACTCGACGAGGATGGGGATTTCCATGGGAATGGCGGATTTCATCTTTTCCTCTATGAGGGGGATGAGTTCGTCCTTTTCGTCGAGGGCGAGGTCGAACACGAGCTCGTCGTGCACCTGCAGGAGGAGTTTGGTTTGGGTCTTGCGCGAGCGCAGCAGTTCATGGATTTCGACCATGGCGATTTTGATCATATCAGCGGCGGTGCCCTGGATGGGGGCGTTGATGGCGTTGCGCTCGGCACCCCCGCGGACCATCTGGTTTCGCGCATTGATATCGCGGATGTAGCGTCGGCGTCCGGTGATGGTTTCAACATATTCGTGTTTTTGGGCAAACTCGATGGTCTGGTCGAGATAATCCTGCACGCCGGGATAATTGGCGCGGTATTGCTCGATGATTTTACCGGCTTCGGTGCGGGGGATGCCGAGGCGCTGGCCGAGGCCGAAGGCGGAGATGCCATAGATGATGCCGAAGTTGACCATCTTGGCCTTGCGCCGCATATCCTGGTCGACTTCGCCGGCGGGAACACCAAAGACGCGCGCGGCGGTGGCGGTATGGATGTCCTCGCCGTGGATGAAGGCTTCGCGCAGTCCTGCATCGCCGGAGAGCTCAGCCATGATGCGCAACTCGATCTGGGAATAGTCGCAGGCGAGCAGGGTGAAGTCACCGGGTCGGGGAATAAAGGCGCGACGAATTTCACGGCCTTCCTCGGTGCGGATCGGGATGTTCTGCAGGTTGGGATTGACCGATGACAGCCGCCCTGTCGTGGTGATGGCCTGGCTGAAGGTGGTGTGAATACGGCCGGTTTCGGGGAAGACTTCCTTCGGCAGCGCGTCGACATAGGTGTTCTTGAGCTTGGTCAGCGAGCGGTAGTCGAGCATCTTCTGAACGATCTCATGTTTGGGAGCCAGCTCGACGAGGACCTCTTCGTTGGTCTTGTACTGGCCGGTCTTGGTTTTCTTCGGTTTTTCAACGAGCTTGAGCACATCGAACAAGACCTCGCCGAGTTGCTTGGGCGAGTTAAGGTTGAATTCCATGCCGGCCCTGGTGAAGACCGCTTTCTCCAGCTCCTTGATCATTTCGGCCAGTTGCTCCGAGTAGGTTGCCAGCGCGCCGACGTCGAGATTGATGCCGTTGTATTCCATCTGGGCGAGCACGGGCATGAGCGGTGTTTCGATTTCGTAGAAGACACGTTCCTGTCCGCGCTCCTTGAGCATGGGTTTGAGCTTAAGCCAGAGTTGCAGGGTGATGTCGGCGTCTTCGGCGCCATATTCGCATAATTCGTCGGGATCGACCTCGCGCAGGGTCTTCTGCGTACTTTTCTTTTCGCCGATGAGTGCCGTGATCGGGACGGGGGAATAATCGAGGAGCGCCTCGGCCATATGGTCCATGTTGTGGCGCTGGTCCGGATCGATCAGGTAATGCGCAAGCATGGTGTCGAGCAGCTCGCCGCGCACCTCGATGCCGTGCCATTTCAATATGCTGACGTCATACTTCAGGTTTTGTCCGACCTTGCGGATGTCGGCGTTCTGGAGGAGGGGCAGGAACGGCTCCAGCGCCTTCAGGGTTTGTTCCCGGTCGGGCGGGAGGATGACGAACCACGCCTCGTGCGGCTCGATGCAGAACGAGATGCCGATCAGTTCGGCGGTGCGGACATCCAGGCTGGTGGTCTCGGTATCGAAGCAGACCACGCTGCACTCCGAAAGCGTTGCGGCCAGTTCGCTGCGTTCGGCGGCGGTGGTGACGAGGTGGTATGTGTGCTTCACATCCTTGATGGTTTTGAATTGTGGCAGCGGTTCCATCATTTCCGGCTTGGCCGCGGCGGCAAATTCAAATAGATCGCCCTGTCCTTCGGTTGCGGCGGCGACGGCCACGGAGATCGGAGTGGGCGATTCGCCGAATAACCGTTTGATGAGCGATTTGAATTCGAGTTCGCTGAAAAGGATTTTCAGCTGATCATCGTTACGTTCGCCGATGACGAATTCGTCGGGGGATTCCTTCACCGGTACGTCGCACTTGATGGTGACGAGCCGTTTTGAGAGCAGGGCGGTCTGCTTGTTTTCCTCGACCTTTTCCTTCTGCTTACCCTTCAACTGGTCGGTGTTTTCCAGCAGGTTCTCGACCGAGCCAAACTGGGCGATCAATTTTTCCGCCGTTTTCAGACCCACGCCGGGGATGCCGGGTATGTTGTCGGCGGTGTCGCCCGCCAGCCCGAGAATACCGATGACCTGTTCAATCTTTCCGATGTTCCACTGTTCGAGGA
>CAXMPN010000071.1:0-9455 GCA_964195195.1 Pontiella sp.
AAAATTCACCTTGCCGGCCTTGAACAGGTGCAGGTGCATGTGCCGGAAAGCGGCGCGCATCGCAAAGGACATGCTCAAAGGAAAGCGGCTCTCCTTCGACCATACCTGATGGATGGCATGGACGATGTCCCGATCCTCCAGATGCTGCGCCACCTTGGAGGGAACGATCGCACGGTGCACGGATTCGTAGAGTCCCGGAACTTCCTTGGCAAAAGCGATTTCGGCCTTGCGCAAATCCACCGGATCGACCTCGGGTGCGGATTTCAGCCGATAGAGCGTCTGCTTCCGGCTCTCCTCCCGCCATTGCTCGATCAGTTCCTCATCTTTCACCACTTCGATACTGCGTTTGTACTCCTCGAGCGGAAGATGAGAGAAACGGGATTGGTGAAACTCCATGAGCTTCTCGGTATAACTATGATGATTGGGAGGCCCCAGCAATACACCGGTTTTCCTGCAGCGCGCCACACCGGGAAAGTTTCCGCTCGGCGGCTCGCCTTCGATATCCTCCCTGTCGTAGAAGTCGGTCAAATGCTGCGACAGGATATGCTGCGTCATCAGTTCCTCGGCACACGCCACAGACTTGCACTGTTTACACTGGAACAACGCGAAATCGCCGGCATCCTTACTGACCTCAATCTTGACCAGATAGCCTTCTGCATCGTGGATCAACAGGTTGGCCAAATCCATGAGCGGGAAGGCGCGGCGGCTGTGATGGATCTGCCGTACCAGCGAAGCCAGCCGTTGCTGCTCGGGAAGGAACGAGACGGATACAGGCAGTTCCCTGATAGGCTGGCGCGGCGGACGGGTAGGCTCCCGCCGCTCGGGCGCTTCCCGTCGCGGGCGCGCAGCATGCCCATCCCGGCGTTCCGTCCGACGCCGGTCATCTCGCCGCGGGGACGGCCTATGGTCTACATCCTCCTTGCGGGCATAATGGCTCTCACCCGGTGGCTTGCGCGCCCACTGGGGTACAAAATTAAGATCCAATATGATATCCTTGGAGTCCGATCGTTCTTTGTGCGCGTCTGATTTCTCTTCCATGGCAGCAACCGTGTGTTCTATACGTAGATGTGTTGTAAGGTTAATTAATTATTGCTTAATGAAAAGCCTTAACCCGCGCTTAGATTGACTATGATGGAAGGGCATCCCACTTATCTGCATGTAGACATGGATGCATTCTTCGCGTCGGTGGAACAACGTGACCACCCGGAACTGAAAGGAAAGCCGGTCGTGGTGGGATCCCCGCCCGACCAGCGCGGCGTTGTATCCGCCGCTTCTTATGAGGCACGGCCATTTGGCATCCACTCCGCCATGCCCTCACGCACGGCCTTTCAAAAGTGCCCACAGGCTGTATTCCGTCCCGTCAACATGACGCGCTACAAGGAGGTATCTCGCCAGATCATGCGGATCTTCGAAACCTATACCCCGCTGGTGCAACCCCTCTCGATTGACGAGGCCTTCCTCGATGTCACCGGTGCACACAGGCTGTTCGGAGACGGCAAAACCATCGCCGAAAAAATTCGGTGTGACATTCACGCTGAAACCGGATTGACGGCTTCCGTTGGTATTGCTCCGAACATGTTCCTTGCAAAAATCGCCTCCGACATGAACAAGCCCGATGGCCTGACTCTCGTTCCATTTGAGCAGGAGGCGATCGAAAGGTTTCTTGCTCCTCTGCCGATCAGCCGCATGTGGGGCGTCGGAAAGGTGACGCAAAAAAAGTTGCTCTCGCTGGGACTGAACACCATCGAACAATTGCAGACCGCCGACCCGCGCCTGCTGGAACGCGCCGTGGGAACTCACGCTGCAAGGACCTTTGCCCGTCTGGCCCGGGGCATCGATGAACGGCACATTGAACCCGCGCGCGGGGAAAAGAGCATTTCGAACGAGACGACCTTCAAGGAAGACCTCACCGAACGAGCCACGATCGAAGCCGCCTACAAACAACTGATCGACCAGGTGGGAACCCGCCTGCGCAAGGCCGGACTTTACGCCACGACGGTGCACCTTAAGATCCGATGGGGCGATTTTTCCACCATCACACGCCAGACGCGGCTGGCCCAACCCTGTGACGACGACATGACATTACGCGAAACAGGCATGGAGCTGCTGGAACAGCATCTGCACCGTCAGCCAGTTCGCCTGATCGGATTTGGGGTCAGCGGATTGAAGACAACCGACCGCTCCATCATCCATCAGCTCAACCTTTTCGATGAACCCGACACCACCCACCATGAGAAGCGCAAGCAGCTCAGCCGCACCGCCGATGATATTAAGCGAAAATATGGCCCCCGGAGCCTGAGAAGAGGTTCGGATCTGGATTAACCCGTTTTAACCTTACAAACTTGGAGGAAAGCGGTTAAAAACCCTATTATAACTATTTGGACGTTTTATATTGATATATCCGGATAAACGGATATTTAGTTTCTGCATAGCTCATTGCAGGTGAATTTATGAATACACATACTTTTTATACCGATAGCGGGCAACGGTTTGCCGAGCTGCTCAAGACACAGATGCTGATGATCGACGGCGCCATGGGCACCATGATCCAGAAGCACAAGCTCGAGGAAGCTGATTTTCGCGGCGATCGTCTGGCAGATCATCCGTCCGACCTGAAGGGCAACAACGATCTGCTCGTGATCACGAAGCCGGACTTGATCGAGGACATTCATGTCGAATTCCTTGAAGCCGGCGCGGATATCATTGAAACGAACACCTTCAGCTCCACCACCATATCGCAGGCCGACTATGCTCTGGAATCACTGGTCCGCGAACTGAATCTTGAGGCGACCAAAGTGGCTCGCAACGCTGTTAACCGGGTTTTAGCCAAGGATCCTTCCCGCACGCTGTTTGTCGCCGGTTCGATCGGACCGACCAACCGCACCGCTTCGCTTTCGCCCGACGTCAACGATCCCGGATTCCGGGCTGTTACCTTCGATGGCCTCGTCGAGGCCTATTCCGAGCAGACAGAAGCTCTGATCGACGGTGGCGTCGATGTTCTGCTCGTTGAAACTATTTTTGATACGCTCAACGCCAAGGCCGCGCTCTTCGCTATCGAGGCAGTGTTCGAAAAAACCGGACAGAGACTGCCGGTCATGATTTCAGTCACCATCACCGATAAATCCGGGCGCACCCTTTCCGGCCAGACCCCCTCTGCCTTCTGGTACAGCATTGAACACGCAAATCCGATTTCTGTCGGCATCAACTGTGCCCTCGGGGCGGAAGACATGCGCCCCTACCTCGAGGAGCTGGCCGAAGTCGCGCCCTGCTACATCAGCATCTACGCCAACGCCGGACTCCCCAACGCCTTCGGCGGGTATGACGATACCCCGGAAGACATGGCGAAAATCTACGGCGACTTTGCCGAGCACGAATTGGCCAACATCTGGGGCGGATGTTGCGGCACCACCCCCGACCACATCCGCGCCATGGCCGCCGCTGTAAAGAAACATCCACCGCGCATCCCGCCGGCGCATGATATTCATCCGCACTACAGCGGCCTCGAACCCCTGCGCGTCACACCGGAAATGAATTTCGTAATGGTCGGCGAACGCTCCAATATAACGGGCTCCCCGAAGTTTGCTCGGCTCATCCGCGAAGGCGATCTGGAGGCGGCACTGCAGATCGCCCGCCAGCAGGTCGAATCCGGCGCCAACATCATCGACATCAACATGGACGAAGGCCTCATCGACTCCGAAGCGATGATGGTCAAGTTTCTCAATCTAGTGGCGTCCGAACCCGATATTTCGCGGGTACCGATCATGATCGACTCCTCGAAATGGGAGGTCATCGAAGCCGGCCTGAAGTGCGTCCAGGGCAAGGGCATCGTCAATTCCATCAGCATGAAGGAAGGCGAGGATGTGTTCCGCGAACACGCCCGCAAGATCCAGCGCTACGGGGCCGGCATGGTGGTGATGGCCTTCGACGAAAAGGGCCAGGCCGACAGCACCGAACGTCGCATTGAAATCTGTACGCGCGCCTACAACATTCTCGTCAACGAGCTGGGCATTGAGCCCACCGATATCATTTTCGATCCGAACGTATTTCCTGTCGGAACGGGCATGGAGGAGCACCTCATCAATGCCGTCTCCTTCTTCGAGGGTTCAAAATACATCCGCGAAAACCTACCCGGTGCCATGGTCAGCGGCGGCATCAGCAATGTGTCGTTCTCGTTCCGTGGCAACAACCGCGTGCGCGAGGCAATCCACGCCGCCTTTCTCTACCACGGCATAGAGGCGGGCCTGAACATGGGCATCGTCAACCCCGGCATGCTGGAGGTCTACGACGAAGTACCGCAGGAGCTGATGGACCTGGTCGAGGACGTCGTGCTCAACCGTGCGGACGACGCCACCGAAAAGCTGATCGACTATGCCGAACGCATCAAGGACGAAGGCGGCGAAAAAAAGAGAACTGCGGAAGTACAGGCCTGGCGCGAAGGTACCGTCGAGGAGCGCCTTTCGCACGCCTTGGTGAAAGGCATTGTCGACCACATCGAAGCCGACGTCGAAGAGGCTCGGCAAAAATATGACCGCCCGCTCCACGTCATCGAAGGTCCTTTGATGTCCGGGATGGATGTGGTCGGCGACCTGTTTGGCTCCGGAAAAATGTTCCTCCCGCAGGTCGTAAAGAGTGCCCGCGTCATGAAGAAGGCGGTCGCCTACCTCCTGCCCTACATGGAAGCCGAAAAGGACGGTAAGAAGGTCCGCAGCGCCGGAAGGATTCTGATGGCCACGGTTAAGGGAGACGTCCACGACATCGGCAAGAACATCGTCGGCGTTGTGCTGGCCTGCAATAATTTCGAGGTCAAGGATATCGGCGTGATGGTCCCGTGGGACACGATCCTGAAGGAAGCTAAGGAATGGGACGCCGACATCATCGGTCTCTCCGGCCTCATCACGCCATCGCTCGATGAAATGGTGCACGTCGCCAAGGAGATGGAGCGCATCGGGCTGAAAACACCGTTGCTCATCGGCGGTGCGACCACCAGCAAGAAGCACACGGCGGTAAAGATCGAGCCTCAATACAGCGGCCCCGCCGTCCACGTGCTCGACGCCTCGCGTGCCGTTAATGTGGTGCAATCACTGCTTAGTCAGGACATTGCCTACCGCCGCGGCATTAAGATTGAATACAACGCTATCCGCGAATCGCACATCGCCTCGCAGGAGGCACGCGAGTTCCTGCCGCTGGAAAAAGCCCGCGCCAACGCCTTCCAGTTTGACTGGAGCACCTATACGCCGCCCAAACCTTCGTTTACCGGCCTTCAAGTCATCCAGGATGTCCGCGCGGAAGACCTCGTGCCCTTTATCGACTGGGGTCCCTTCTTCTGGACGTGGGAACTGCGGGGCAAGTACCCCGCTATTCTCGAAAGCCAGGAAGAAATCGGAGAACGGGCCCGCGAGGTGTTCAACGATGCGCAAACCCTGCTCAAAAAAATTATCGATGAAGAACTCTTCACCTTCCGCGGTGTGCATGGATTTTTCCCGGCCAACCGGGTCGGCGACGATATCGAGGTCTATACCGACGAAACGCGCAGCGAACGACTCACTACCCTGTACCACTTTCGCCAGCAGATGATCAAGAAGGACGACACGCCTAACCGATGCCTGTCCGACTTCATTGCACCGAAGGATTCCGGGGTGGCCGATTATATCGGAGCTTTCGCCGTCACCTCCGGTTCGCGGGTCGGCGAGCTGGCACAAAAATACCGGGAAGATCACGACGACTACAACTGCATCATTGCACAGTCGATCGGTGACCGCCTCGCCGAGGCCCTCGCCGAATATCTGCACAAGAAAACCCGCGACGACTGGGGATTCGGCAAGGCCGAAGGTTTGACCTTCGAAGAGTTCATTCGCGAAAACTATCAGGGCATTCGCCCGGCTCCGGGCTATCCCGCCTGCCCCGACCATACGGAGAAGCGGACCATCTTCGAGCTGCTCGATGCAACGAACCATACCGGCATCGAACTGACCGAAAGCATGGCGATGAATCCGCCCAGCTCTGTTTCCGGTCTCTATTTCTCGCATCCCGACTCGCGCTATTTCCCTATCGGCCGAATCGACCGCGAGCAGGTTGCGGACTACGCGGCACGCAAAGGCTGGACGATTGAGGAAGTAGAGAAGTGGCTTTCACCCATCCTGGGATACGATGCGTGAGACGTGAGGCGTGACGATTGAGCCGTGATTGCGGACGTGACTATGGACGATTGAGGCGTGATTGGAGGGAGAGATGAGATTTGCTGAATGGGAAGAGCGCGTTACCAAGTTAATTCGAGAAGACTCGCTTTGGACCGTCGAGGCCTACCGGCTTTCGTTGTTCCTTGCCGATGTCAGTTGGAGTGACGCAACAAAACTCTCAAAGGATAGCCGCACCCGATCACTCTCCGACCAGTTGTATCGTTCGGTTGGATCAATCAGTGCCAATATCGAGGAAGGTTACTCTAAGCAAAGCGCGAAGGATCGTGCGCGATTTTATGAATATGCACTGGGTTCCGCCCGTGAAAGTAGAGGATGGTATTACAAGAGCCGTCATCTTCTGGGAGAAACCGTCAGTACTCATCGAATGGAAATGGCGACGCAGGTCATCAGGCTTTTGATCAAAATGGTTCCCGACCAACGCGGCTATAAGATCAAAGAAGAACAATTCGACTACTTGACGAATAACTTTATTGAACAGGAAGTCCCTTTCGATTTCACGGATCACGATTCACTCGTCACTCCAATCACGCCTCTCGGCTCAATCGTCACGGACTCGCAGAAAGTAAAGACCACATCATGAAAAATATTCTAGAACGCATGTCTGAGCATCCGCTCATCTTCGACGGCGCCATGGGAACGATGATCTACTCCAAGGGGGTGTTCATCAACACCTGCTACGAACACCTGTGCGTAACCAGCCCAAAACTGGTCAAGGGCATCCACGACCTCTATGTCGACGGCGGGGCCGATGTCATTGAAACCAACTCCTACGGCGCCAACCGGCTGAAGCTCCAACCGCACGGACTGGTTGACCAGCTCGAAGCCATTAACCGCGCGGCGGTCAGACTGGCGCGCGAATCCGCCGGCGAGGGTGTTTTTGTGGCTGGCTCGGTTGGACCCTGCCTGAAATCCGACCAGTTATTCGTCGACCTCATGACAGAAGAACTGTCGGACGTTTTCCGCGAACACATGGCCGTACTGGCTGACGAAGGCATCGATCTCTTCCTGCTCGAAACCTTTACGCACGTCGGGGAAGCCCAGTTGGCCGCCAGGGTAGCCAAGGAGTTCGGACTACCGGTGTTCGTTTCGGTCATCGTTGGGAAAGACGGAGAAACGCGGCGAGGCGAACAAATCGAGCACATCGTCGCTGCGCTCGATCAGGACGCTAATATAGACGGGATCGGCATCAACTGCGGGATCGGCCCGGCGGCAGCGTTCAGCATCGCCGAACGCGCACTCCCCCACACCACAAAACCCTTTACGGTCATGGCCAACGCGGGTCTTCCGCAGGAAGTCGATGGACGGATGATCTACATGTCAACGCCGGAATACTTTACCGAATATGCCAAAAGCATGATCCAGGTCGGCGTACGCGGCGTCGGTGGATGCTGCGGTACGACCCCGGAACATATTGCGATGATGGCCAAGAGCGTGAAGTCGCTCACGGGCGTGAAGCAACACGTCACGATTGCGCACTATGAAACCGCCCTTCCGGAAGTGGTCGTGGTGCCCATGGCTGAAAAATGCTCTTTAGCCGCCAAGCTGGTTCGCGGCGAGAAGGTAACCAGTGTGGAAATCACACCACCGCGCTCCATCGACCTAAAGCCCATGCTCGATAAATGCCGTACCTGCAAGGATGCCGGCATCGACGCGATCAATATTCCCGACGGCCCCCGGGCCAGCGCGCGGATTTCGCCGATGGTGGCCGCGCTGGCCGTCGAGCGCGAGGTCGGCATCGAAACGGTGCTGCACTATTGCTGCCGCGACCGCAACCTGATCGGCATGCAGTCCGACCTGCTCGGCGGCTATGCCGGCGGCCTGCGCAACTATCTGATCATCACCGGCGACCCGCCGAAGCTCGGCGACTATCCCGACTCCACACCCGTATTCGACGTCGATGCCGTCGGCCTGGTGCAGGTGGTCCATAATTTGAACCACGGCCGGGATGTGGGAGGAAATCCGATCGTTCCGCCCACCGGTCTCCTCATTGGCGTAGGCGCTAATCCCTGTGCCGTGGAGCCGGAACGCGAACTGCAGCATTTCTTCAACAAGATCGATGCCGGGGCGGAATACGCCATCACCCAGCCGATTTTCGACGCGGAGGCGTTACTGCGCTTCCTCGACGCTGCAGAAAAACATAGCCGCACCATACCGGTCGTGGCCGGTGTCTGGCCACTGGTCTCCTTCCGCAATGCGGAATTCCTCAACACCGAGGTGCCCGGCGTGGAAGTCCCGCCGGCGATCCTGGAAAGGATGAGCGCAGCCAAGACCAAGGAAGACGGCCGCAAGATCGGCATCGAGATCGCCCGCGAAATCTGCGAGGCCATCTCCGACCGGGTGGCCGGCTTCCAGATCAGCGCCCCCTTCGGCATCGTCGATCTTGCGCTTCAAGTGCTGGAATAGGTAGGAACTGCCGCTAACCTGAGACGCACAGAAAACGGAGAAGTCCATGAAACGGATCATCATCGCGCTGGCCGCCGTCGTGGTGGGAATACAGCTCATTCCCGTCAAACGAATCAATCCCGCCGTGGTTTCGGATTTTTCCGGTCCGCCGGAGGTGAAGGCGATCCTGCAGCGCAGCTGCTACGATTGCCACTCCAATGAAACCGAATGGCCGTGGTATAGCCATGTGGCTCCTATGTCCTGGCTGGTTGCCCACGACGTAAAGGAAGGCCGGGAGCACCTGAACTTTTCCAACTGGGAACCGCTGAAGGATATCGTCTGGTTCCGCATTCAGATCTACCACATGGCGGCCAGCGGTCAAATGCCCTTAACATCCTATCTGACGATGCATTCCGATGCGAAGGTGACCGATGAGGAGCTGACTATCCTGAAGGAATGGGCCGGCGAGTAACCCCTATGGGCGGATGCCGGACTGAAGTCCGAATTTGCCGCAGATAAGGGTTGCGCGGTCTATGGCATGCGTGTATTTTTCCGCCTGATTTTGTAACCAATAGATTCAAGAGGTTTGTCATGAGAATTAGAAGAGCAATGCGTAAAAAGCCCCTGCGCCGTCCTGTTAAGAAGCCGCGTCTGAAGCGTCGTCGTTTACTGGAACAGAAGAAGCGTCTGGAGGGTGCCGGGTACACTACGGAACAGCTGGTGCACATGAACACTAAGGATATTCGCGCTGCAATCATTAAAACAGGTGCATAAAAAACTGTTTTAGATGTTTGAAAAACGCTCCAATCGGGGCGTTTTTCTGCTTAAGGAGCCGGGAGGCTATAGATGCGCAACATTGTACTGGTCGGTTTCATG
>CAXMPN010000072.1:0-9314 GCA_964195195.1 Pontiella sp.
CCGCCTCGCCAATCGCTGTTACCATGACCGTACCATCATCGCGCATCTCTCCCACCAGGACGCGCACCATGCTGGTGCCGATTTCTAAAACTGCCGTTGCTTCGAGTGCCATGGGTCTCCCTGCATCAATAATAGGTGACAGGCACCTTGGCCGAATCGAGCGTCAGATCAACTTCCTTCACCCGTTGCCCCTGCCCGTTCGCGATCTTTATGACGGTGGCCAGGTTCTGCAGCTTGGGTTTGAGCGAGAAACGAGGCATACGAACACGGATACCTCCCTGCAGGCGCAGGTCGATGAAATCGGAATACTTGACGTCCAGACTTTCAATCCGGACATAGGTGCGGAGATAGCCCGTGCTATCGCACAGCGCAATGATCTTCAGCGCCGTATCCACATCCTGATTTTTCAGTTGCTCCCCCAGCGGCAGTTCCTGGTCGAGGCCTTTGATCAGCGGAAGAGTCGCCGCGCTGCGACGATGCGGCAGTACATAGCCATAGCGGTCGACCAGAAAAGGGTACTTGGTTGCACGCGCCCCGGCAATCCGCGCCACGGGAGCGCGCTCCTTGACATCGACCTTCAAGGTATGGGGCAGTTTGCGTTCGAGATAGACCGATTCGATGCGCGATACTCCGGTCAGCTTTTCCTCGATCTGCTCAAAGCTGAACTCGAAAAGGTTCATACCCTCGCGCAAGCCGGAGATTTCACGGATGTAGTCCTCGCCCAGATTGCCGTCGCATGAAATCTCAAGATGATGGATCTCGAAGCGGGGATTGTTCGAAAACAACTCGCCTTTGATCCATTCACACCCTTTGTAGAGCGTGAATAAAATCCCGCCAACGATCAGTAACAGCAAAGCGATCGTGCCCACACGGCGGGCTTTGACACCGGACACCGCCCCCTTGCGCTTTTTCGCCCTCACATAATGCGGCTTTGCTTTGTTTTTCGTCTTCTTTCGTGCGGCCATTCGCTCACCTTTGAATCAATTCGGGCACTATAGATGAGCCCATTCCATGATTCAAAGCTCACATTCGCACCAAGTTATAATTTACTATTTATAAACACCTTACATAATACACTATTTGGATGTGTTTTAAAATTCTGCTCAATGCTGTAGCTGGACCGTCTCCATAAACCAGGGCGTTTAAAATATAAAATCTCCGGATACCGTCATCGCCAACACGTTGGCGCCTCCTGATGGGGCCCCATTCACCCGCGCCACGGTCTGAGCAGCGAACGCCCTATCCCTTGAATATGCCTGCAAACTGCCCATCGAGCATGGAACCGTCCACTCTGACCGCGTCGAGCAGCAGTTTCTTATCGCCCTGCAGGACGACGGTGCTGCAGCAGGCCACCGTAACACCATCGCGGCTTTCAGCGTGAACAAGGAGCATATCGGACGCGGCGGCACTATCCATATGCTGCGCGGTGGCCTCGGCGATATGAATAAAGGCATAGCCGTCGCGCTCGTCCAGCATCTTTTTTAATTCGTGCACCACATCGTCCTTAGCCATACCGACGATGGGAACCACTTCCATGAGGCCTTCATTACCGAAGATAAAGAAGATATCCACATGCGTGCCCGCCTCGAGAAACTGCCGCCGCGCTTCGTTGTTCAGCACATCGATCCATTGCAGCAGCGACGCCGACTTATCCAATGGGTTCCAATCCGGTGCCGTCATTTCTTCTCCTGAAATGCGGTGGGGCGGTACAGGATGAACACCTGCGTTGGCCCCGTACCTTGAACGGCGCGGATTTCAACTTCCTCTCCCGCATGCGAAGCCAGCACCCGGAAATGCTGACGGCCGATTTCCATTTTATCGGTGGTCCATTCATGAGCGGACAATTGCTCGCTGATCAGGCTGCGGACGGTTCCTACATCCTGCACGACGGTCATGTCGGCGCCAACAAGCCCCGTTCCGGAGATACGACCATGATCGTTGAGTTCGAAGCCATCGATGAGGAGGTAGTCGGGAAACAGCACGGATGGACGCGGAGGCTCCATTACCGGCGAGTCTTCCTCCACCAGAACCGGCGCAGATACGCACCCCGCAAGCGTCAGACATAGCGGCCCTATCAACCATCGTGTTTTCATTCGATTCCCGTTCGGTGCAAAGTTCACCATATGAAAAAGAAGGCTAAATCAAAAAGGCGCGTTAAACAAGGTCGGCCTTGTTACAACGCGCCTTTGAAGGAATCATAACTCAGCCCACCCTCGCTGCTTTGCCGTTCTGAATAC
This sequence comes from Pontiella sp., assembly GCA_964195195.1. Taxonomy (GTDB): domain Bacteria; phylum Verrucomicrobiota; class Kiritimatiellia; order Kiritimatiellales; family Pontiellaceae; genus Pontiella. The sequence continues at coordinate 2,238 of CAXMPN010000072.1, forward strand.
AATGCACCTGCCGGGAAAGTGGTATTCTGCAATTCAGTTATCCGCGGACAACGTATTTATAATGCGTTTTAAGAACACATGCTTTACACGTGCGGACAAGCAGCTATCGTTAACGCCATGATCAAGACACGCTTTTTTGAAACCCCCGAGGAGTTGATAGCCGAAACGGTGGGACGGCTCCGGCAAACTCTTGCAACGGCCGGCAACCTGATGCTCAGTGGCGGCTCGACGCCCTATGTCGTCTACAACCGCCTCGCCGCATTCCCCTGCCCCGTGCATTCCGGCCGCAGGCTGTTTCTCAGCGACGAGCGCATGGAGCCGTTTGATTCCGAAAAAAACAATGCGCACAATCTGATGCCCATGCTTCGCGCCCTGGAATGTGAAGACCGCTTTATCCGGATCGACACTACTCTGCCGACCCACCAGGCCGCAGCCCGGTTCGAGGCCGATCTCCAACCGTTGAAATCCATTGACCTCGGCTTCCTGGGCATGGGCAACGACGGCCATACCGCCGGCTTCTTCACGTCCGAACAGGCCAACCTGAAATCCGGTCCGCTCACATTGAGCACTGATCGTCCCGACGGTATGCGCGGCATCAGCGTGACGCCCGCCCTGTTTAAACGGGTGGAACGGATTATCCTGCTCGTCAGCGGCGAGTCCAAGCGCGCGATCATCAAGACCCTACTCACCGAACCCGAAACCATCGCGTCCGGCATCGCCCTCGCCGACCACCCGAGCGTCGAGCTGTGGACGGATATTCCGTTTTAGCCGTTCATCCTCCGGCAACCCATGCGCAGGAATGTCAAAATATGGCACATACAGTAGGGGCAAAATATAAGTGTCTAATATGCCAAGGTAATTGAGGCTCCCAACCAACGTTGGTAACCGCAACAATAAGGGGAATTTAGATGAAGAAGCACGTTCCAGCCATCGTACTCGCAATGGTATGCATCGCACTGCTGTTTGCATATGCCAACTCGAACAAGACGGTGAATCAACTGCGCGAGGAGATTGCACAGCTTCAGGCAACAGATGTGCCTTCCATGGCCGGCCAAGGCGCGGAACGGTCCCTTGCCGAACAAACAGACAACGTGGTGCAAATGGCGGAACCGTCTCCGGATAAGGAAGGTACAGAAGAGAACGACCCGAGTGGGCGCCGGATGATGGAAAATATGGCCAGGATGATGGAAAACCCGACCATGAACAAGGTCATGGAGGCCAGTCAGCGTGGTGCGATCGGAGCGCTATACACCGACCTGATCGACTACCTCGACCTGAATGCGGATGAAATAAAATATTTCATGGATCTGCTAATGCATAGGCAGATGAAGCAGGTTGACCTTGCCATGAAGATGATGTCCGGCGGACTGACCGATGAGGAAAGACAGACCCTTACAGATGAGGTTGCAGCGGCCAGCGATACCGTCAAAGAGGAAATGGAAAAGTTTCTGAACAACCCGGAGGATTATGCCGAGTGGGAGTTTTACGAAAAAACGGTGGGGGAACGCATGATGCTCTCGCAGATGGATCAGGATCTGGCCGCATCCGATGCGACACTCTCCGATGAAACCTATCGGGACCTGCTGGGCATGATGCACGATGAACGGGAAAGCTTTGATTTTACAGGTGACCTGCACGATGAGGAAAACATGGATATGAGCGCCCAGCGCTTTTCAGACGAAAACCTGCAGAACTATGCCAACGACATCCAGCAACTGAACGAATCCATTAGCCGGAGAGCGGAGAACCTGCTCACTCCGGAACAGTTCGTTGCGTTTATAAACGCCCTGAAAACCACCACCGATATGCAGCTGGCCCAGCTGGAAATGGCCAAGCAAATGTTTAGCGGCGGAAATGAAGGAGTGGAAGGCGAATAAAAATACTCGCGCTGATCTCTTTATTGATTCTGTCCTGAGTCTGCGCGTGGGGTTGGTTATACTTGGTGTATTGGCATTGGCCGGAGTCTTCCTGCTTGGAGTCGTATTCCCGTTCCTGCTTCCGGTGCTGATCCCGTTGCTCATGGTCTGGGCCCTCTGCGCGGGAGCGCGGCGCAATGCACCAAACAACTGGAGATATCGGCAATTCCGTTTAATAAAACGACCTTTTACCGGCCGCCGAATCCCCGAGAGAACGGCATGGTTCAATTCCAATGGTTTCAATTCGCTCGATGCGGACGAATCCTGTAAAGGTTTTGTCCTTTAACGCATGGAGCAGAAATGAAGAATTTTGAACTGATACGTACCGAGGAAATCAAGGAACTCAAGACGCAGGCTCAGATTTACCGCCATATCCCGACCGGAGCGGAGATTCTGTCGATGGAGAACGATGACGAGAACAAGTGTTTCGGCATTGCATTCCGAACCCCCCCGTCAGACTCGACGGGCGTAGCGCATATTCTCGAGCATACCGTGCTGTGTGGCTCACGGAAATATCCGGTCAAGGACCCCTTTGTCCAGCTGCTCAAAGGATCGTTGCAAACCTTCCTGAACGCCTTTACCTACCCCGACAAGACCTGCTATCCGGTTGCCAGCCAGAATATTAAGGATTTCCACAACCTGGTGGATGTCTATCTGGATGCCGTCTTCCACCCGCGCATTACCAAGGACTTCTTCATGCAGGAGGGCTGGCACTATGAGCTCGAATCGCCCGAGGACGAGCTGAAGTTCAAAGGCGTGGTTTACAACGAAATGAAGGGCGTCTATTCATCGCCGGATGCCCTGCTCGCGGAGGCGTCACAGCAATCTCTCTTCCCCGACACGACCTATGGGCTGGACTCCGGGGGCAATCCGAAGGTCATTCCCGACCTTACCTACGAGCAATTCAAGGCCTTCCACGAATCGTTCTACCACCCTTCCAACGCGAGGATTGTTTTTTACGGAGACGATCCCGTGGAGCAGCGCTTTGAGTTACTCGAGGAATACCTCGCGGATTTCGAAAAAATCGAACCAAAATCGCAAATCGAACTGCAGACCTCCCTGGCGGAACCGGTCCGCGTCGAGAAGCCCTATGCCGTATCGGCCGACGATGAAGACCCGAAACCCATGTTCTGCGTGAACTGGCTGCTGCCTTCCCCCACGGATGCAGAGCTGGTTTTCTCCTTCGAGCTGCTCGACCACATCCTGCTTGGTACGCCCGCTTCACCGCTGCGTAAGGCACTGATCGAATCAGGCCTCGGCGAAGACATCACCGGTGGGGGTATGGAGACACACATGCTCCAGATGGCCTTTTCCATTGGTATGAAAGGGGTCGAAGCCGCCCATCTCGCGGAAGCCGAGGAACGGGTCTACCAAACCTTTAGCACGCTGGCCGATGAGGGCATATCGCGCGACGATATCGAAGCGGCCGTCAACACCTTCGAGTTTGACCTGCGTGAAAACAACAGCGGCGGTTTTCCGAGAGGTTTGTCATTGATGTTGAAATCGCTTAATGCCTGGAACTATGACGCCGACCCGCTGGAACTGATCGCGTTCGAAGGCCCCCTCCAGGCCGTTAAAGCGCATGCTCAGGAAAAAGGTTATTTCGAAGGTCTTATTCGTACCTATTTCATCGAAAACCGGCACCGTTCCACGGTGGTACTGTCGCCGGATCCGGAGGAAGCCGGCAGAGCGGAAAAAGAAGAATCCGAACGCCTGACAGCCATACAAGCAAGCATGAACGAAGCACAGGTTGAAGAGGTGATCCAAACCACCCGCCAGTTGATGAAGTTGCAGTCGACTCCCGACTCGCCAGAGGCGATGGCCACCATCCCGTTATTGCGCCGTGACGACCTGGACAAGCATATCCGCCCGATTGGCCGGCAGGAGATCAACATCCACGGTACCACTGTGATTGCGCATGACCTGTTTACCAACGGGATCCTCTACCTCGATATCGGCCTGGACCTGCACGGCCTGGATCAGGACGACATCCCCTATGCTTCCTTGCTGGGAAGCATCCTCCTTGAAATGGGGACGCAACACGAAGACTACGTATCCCTCTCCCAGCGCATTGCCAAAAAAACGGGGGGCATATACGGTATGCCCTTCCTTTCCGCGCTGGAAAACACGGATCAGGGACTGGCCCATTTCTTCCTGCGGAGCAAATGCATGGCCGGAAATACCGCCGAGCTGCTTGATATCCTCCGCGACGTCCTCACAGCACCCAATTTCAGCGATAGGGAACGGTTCCGACAGATCGTGCTCGAACATAAATCGGAACTCGAAACCGCCATGGTCCCGCGCGGCCATTCGGCGGTGATCTCCCGTCTGAAGGCACAATTCAACGAGGCGCATTGGGCCGCCGAACAGATGGGTGGAATCGAAGCGTTGTTTTTCATCCGCAGGCTGGCCGATGAAATGGAACAGGACTGGGATACCGTATGTACACGCCTGAAAACCGTTCATGAAAAGCTGATGACCCGGAACAACATGGTAATCAATATCACGGTCGATGCAGCTACCCTGCCCGGTGTGCTGCAATCGATGGAATCCTTTATTGCGAGCCTCGGATCAAACGGCGGCTTTATGCCCACGGTATGGACGCCCGCTACGCTGCCGCATTCGGAAGCACTGACCGCACCAACGCGAGTGAATTATGTGGGGTGCGCGGCCAACCTGTTCGATGCCGGCTATGCCATGCACGGGTCGTCCCTCGTGATAACCCGCTATCTGCAAACCGCATGGCTTTGGGAAAAGATTCGCGTACAAGGGGGAGCCTACGGCGGCATGTGCGGATTCGACCAGCGTTCCGGCGTGTTTACCTTTGCATCCTACCGCGACCCCAACCTGCAGGCATCGCTCGACACGTACCAGGCCACAGGCCATTTCCTGAAAAACCTGACGCTCAGCGAGGATGAGCTGACCAGGGCTCTGATCGGAGCCATTGGACAGCTGGATGCCCATCAGCTTCCCGATGCCAAGGGATACTCGGATTGCATGCGCTTCCTCCTCGGCTATACCGATGAAGAACGGCAACGCCTCCGCGATGAGGTGCTGGCCACGACACAGGTGCATTTCCAGGCGTTCGGAGACCTACTGACCTCGGCATTTGAGCGGCCCGCGATCGCAGTGATTTGCGCAACGGACACCGCTGATAAATCCAATCTTAAAACTAAAACCAAGGTGATCTAGAGCCACCGAGGAACCGACTTCCTGTAAAACGGAAAAAGCGCGTCAACCCATCGGCTGGCGCACTTTTTGCGGGACCTAAACGGTTAATTCGGACTACATCGACGCTGTACTGAACGACATGTTTTTCACCTGGGCTGCCGCGCAGGCATCCATGACCTGCACGATGCGTCCATGCAACGCACGGTCGTCCGGGAGGATGTTCACGATGAACTCGCTGCCTGACGAGTCGGCGGCCTCTTTCAGCGAGACCAACTGCCCGATCAGATCGTTCAGGCTCTGCGAATCCTGGCCAAACTGCATGCCTTCCATGAGTACATCTCCGAGGTCCGACACTTCAATGATCACTTCGATCGGAAGCAATACGATTTCGTTGGTTTCCACTTTTGCAGGCAGCAGGAAGGAGAGGTCTGCTTCTTTCTTAATCAACGATGCCGTTACCATGAAGTAGATCAGCAGCAGAAACACCACGTCAATGAGCGGAGCAATCTGTAACTCCGCTTTTGTATTCATCAGGTCATCAAGTAGTTTCATGGCTATTCCTCGAAGGTCGCATAGATCAGATCGGTGGCCCCGACATCACCGCACGCGATCATCAGATCCTTGCAGGTCTTGTATTCCACCCGTCGATCAGCCCGAATCAGAATGCGCAGGTCGGGATTCATATTGAGCTCGTCCACCATCCTGGGTTTGAGCTCATTGATCGTAACGGGACTCGTACCGTCGTAGATCTGCCCATTGGCATCAATCGACAGCATCATGCGGCCTTTGGTGTCTTCGGGCACCTTGCCATGTTCGGATTTGGGTATTGCCACTTCAACTTTATCCAATTCCGTCACAACCGACGCCACCATGAAGAAGATGAGCAACAGGAACACCAGGTCGATCATGGGTGCCATATCGACCGCGGCATCTTCTCTGGCTGGTAGTTTAATTTTCATTCCGCACCTCTCTTTGGAGGGATTTACCTAGTACAGGCATTGACTGAGGCCCGCCCTAGCTACCCATGTCCTCGTGCCCGAGGGGGAGTTCGCCGGTTTCCAGCGTATCCAGTAAGGCACCGATATTGCGTCCAAGTGTTGCGGTAGACTTGATGAAGCTGTTCCGGAAATAGTAGTAGCACAGCATGGCCGGAATGGCGATCACGAGACCCGTGGCCGTGGTCATGAGTGCTTCACCGATATTGCCCGCCAGCGCTTCGGGTTTGCCCATGCCCTGGGCTCCGATGGTTTGGAAGGCTTTGATCATACCGGATACTGTACCCAACAACCCAAGCATCGGTGCGGTGGCGCCAATGATCGAGAGATAGTCGATGGGTTTCATAAAGGTGGTGACCTCTTCCGTGCTGGCTTCTTCAATCGCTTCCTTCACCTTACCGAAGTTAACTTCACGCTTGGTGGAGCAACGCTCCAGACCCGCACCAAACACATAGGTGAAGAGCGTTCGGTTCTCCTTGCAGAGAGTATAAGCCTCTACGATTTTCCTGTCCTTCATCAGCGTGATGAATTCAGGCATCAGATCGGGGCGAAGCAATACCTTTTCGCGCAATGCCAACCCATTCTGCACGATCAAATAAATCATTCCAACTGACATAATGCCCAGCGGGATCATGGCCCAGCCACCCTGCAGAATCAGTGTCCCCAACGTGGTTTGCTGTTCCGTTACCGCCGGCGCATCGGCCGCAGCCGTGTCTTGCGCAAAGGCCATCGGTCCGGCAAACAAGCTAAGGCAAAATGCAATTTTAATCATTTTCTTCATCATGGTATTACTCCTTCTCCTTCGGTTACACTTTAAGTTCCTACAGTTCCTGCGCGCTTTGCCGGGCACGTGCCCTATCGACGTTCGCCTTCAGCTGCTGGGCCTGCTCGGCTTCAACACTGCCCTTGTACATCAAGGCTATCTCGCGAATAACCTCTTCCGCCGAGTCCAGCAGGCCCATCTCCAGGTAAATCTCGGCACAGAGCAGTTCAGC
>CAXMPN010000073.1:0-5882 GCA_964195195.1 Pontiella sp.
CGCTGATTTGCTGCAAGCCGAACTGGCACACTCCCTGCCGGAAAAGCGCATCCGAATGAAAATCGCCGGTTTCATAGCGGTCCTGATAGGCGACGAAGTCGGAGAGGGCGTTGGCGTAGTCGGCCTGCAGCATCCGGCTCATGCCCCGGTAGTACAAAGAAGCCGATGCCTGCGCGCTCTGATCGTACTGGTCGAGAATGACTCCGAACTGCTCTTCTCCATCCGTGTACTCCATAATCTGCAAATAGCCAAAAGCTAGAATATAGTGCAGGTCGGCCTGGAGCATCCGGTCATGCTCATCCTCAGACAAAGGCAAACCCTCCACATATTTTCGGAGACCGATCACCTTCTCGTAGTTCTGTCTGATAAGGTGTTCGCGCATCATCATAGAAAGCAGGGTACGGGCATATAGGCCGTCCGGCTTTTCATCCAGATATTCCAGCACCCGGGTCTCGGCCCGGTCATACTCCATGACTTCATACAGCACCACGACCGACTGCAGCAGGGAGGCTTCACCAATCTGACTGTTGCGGTCGGTCCGGTACAGTTTATCGAACAGGACAAAACCTTCCCAGTAGCGCTTAACATCCGCATAGATCTGCCCGGTGCGGAATACCACTTCATCTTCGTAGGGAGGCATTTCCTGCAATATCTTAATCGAGTTTTGAGCCTCCTCGATCTCGCTTTGACGCTCCTTCAGTTTCACGGGAGATAGGCCGATAGCGACTTCCTGCTTCAGCGCCTCAACGCGTTTGCTCGCAAAGGCCAGCATCTTTTCGCGCGGAAGCACCATCCGGTAGAGATAGAGCGCATTCAGATAGTCGCCATCTTCATACCGCGCCTTGCCTGCTTTCATCAGCGCAAGGTTCAGCGTGATGTCGTACTTGCGGTCCGTCCGGTATACGCGAAGAATCCAGTCGTACAGCGTGCTCCACTGCTCGGATTCCACGCAGGCCCGTGCCACTATGATCTGGCATACACCCTTAATGCGGTCATCGTCGGTATGGTCTTCGGCATAGATCAGCGGCTCAACGCATTCGGCCCATGCTCCTCTATGGAAGTAGGCTTGACCCACCAGCAAGTTCACGTTGAAGAGGTCATCCCGGTTCAGGTCTTCATAGGCGAGCAGGCGCTCCGCCAATTCGATGATTTTGTCCCAGTCCTGAGAGTCAAAGAAGCCCTCTGCAAGCATCCGAATCGCCGTTTTTTCCATCGGCCGCGGTTCTTCGTTCAGGTACTCGTCGAGCAAAGGCATACCCGCAGCGAAATCCCCCATCTGGTAGTATACCCGGGCCAGTTCATAGCGACACGCCTGTGCGGTTTGCTTCGCCTGGTCATCCGTCAACATCGAGGTACGACTGATGACTTCCTGCAATGCCGGTATCGCATCCTGGTAGTCGCCTCGTTGCATGGCGAGTTCCGCCGATGTCAAAACATCACTGATACCCATCGAGTCGTAGTTCTTCGCCAAAGTCGTTGACGAAAGAACCAGGGAGACGAGCACCACACCCGCGACCGCGATCGGCTTTCTGCAACCATGTGGAATTAAACGCATTCTCATCACCTCGCTACACTAAAAAAAACGCAGTACGGCGGAGTCTTACACCGCCGCATCCGCCACCCCAAACACCGCTCATACAGATATACAGTAATGCTTGTCAGGCTACCGTCCACCTATATCAATTCAAGTCAATAGCACTAAAAAAGCAGCCAAGGGATGGTTTCCAGGTCCTGGAGAGACGCTGAACCTGCGAACCAAAACGGAACTGCCGGATTCTGCAATTCTGCCCGCAGAACGGGGTGCCATGCAACCCGGATACTCCTCGGTGCACGGGCGGGGTTATCGGCTGTCGCAAAGAGCATCCAACGCGGCATGTTCGGCATCTGGCGAAGCGGTCAGTACGCGTTCTCCCACCCACTTGATCGCGAACGCCCCCAAGGGAGCCGTGGCCACAATGCTTAATACAGCAACAGCAAGAATCGTCTCGCCCGCCGAGGTCTCCATGCCGTTTGACCGCATGGCCATCAGAGGAACCGCACCGATGGCGGCCTGTACCGTGGCCTTGGGCCAGTAAGACACAACCGCAAACAGGCGTTCCCGGCCATTGAGCGGGCTTCCCGTCAAGGAGATCAATACCCCTGCGCTGCGGGCAACCAGGCCGCACGCGATGAGTCCAAGCCCGGCAAGACCCGTCTTCCATATCAGGGACACATCCACCTGCGCTCCCACCAAGGTGAAGAGCATAATCGATGCAAACACCCACAGCTTGCCTAGCTTCGATGATATCTCATGCGCCATATGCTCGCGCTTTTCGAGGATGATGAATCCTGTTGCCATCACCGCCAGCAGGCCGGCGAATGGAATTCCAACCCCTTCAAGCACCTGCTGCAGGCGCACGAGCAGTAAAGAGATTCCGATTACGATCATGGTCCGCTTGGTGGCGCGGGGATTGAATCGTTCGAATAGCTTCAGCAAGAGCCATCCAACGGCCAGGCCGCAGACCACACCGGCAATAATCGACACCGGAATGCCCCCCAGCTTCATCCAAATGCCGCCCGACGTGCCCGTATAGAACCCCAGAAATACGGAAAAAATCACGATGGCAACCACATCATCCAGTGAGGCCGCCGCGAGGATCATCGTTGGAATGCCCTTGTCCGCCCCCTTCCGTCGTTCGATGAAACCAATCATCATGGGCACCACGACCGCGGGGGATACGGCCGCAATAATAAAACCGAGCATCGCCGACTCCAGATGGGTCAGCGGCAGGAAGGTGGGCCCAAGTAGTGCAATGGTCGATCCTTCAAGAATGCCCGGAATGAACGACAGCAGCAGCACCTGCACGCTGACTTTGTTCAGCACATCCCGGCTCAGCTCAAAGCCGGCCCGCAGGAGTATGATGATGAGCGCGATCATGCGCAGTTCGGCAGAGGCCTCCAGGAAGCCCGGTTCCAGCAGATCCAATACATAGGGACCGAACACCACACCCAGCAGCAACATGCCGAGCAGGCCGGGCATACGCAGCTTGCGGAACAACCAGTCCGCCAGCAACCCCAGCAATATGATCTCGGCTATGCCCACCGCCATTCCAATCCCTCTTTAATCGGAACACCATGCCGTATTCACTTCTTCTTGCAAAGCGGTAAAAGAAAAAGGCGCCCACTATCAGGGGGCGCCTTTCGTTGCAGTGGATCGCTCCGACTACTTGCTCTTGGTAAAGCACAGCGTCGCGTTGTGCCCGCCGAAACCTAGCGAGTTGCTCAAGGCGGCATCGATATTCATTTTTCGCGCAACATTGGGCACATAGTCCAGATCACAATCGGGATCGGGCGTGGTGTAGTTGATGGTCGGCGGTGCAATGCTGTCGCGGATCGCCAGGGCGATAATCGCCGCTTCAACACCACCGGCTGCACCCAGCATGTGACCGGTCATTGATTTGGTGGAACTCACGGCCACCTTGTAGGCCAGTTCTTCGCCAAACGCCTTCTTGATGGCAAGGGTTTCGCCCTTGTCGTTGTAGGGCGTGGAGGTGCCGTGCGCATTGATGTAATCGATATCTTCCGGCTTTAAACCGGCATCGGTGATCGCGAGCGACATGCCGCGAGCGGCCTGAACCGCCTCTTCGGCCGGGGCTGTGATATGGTAGGCATCGCAGGTACGGCCATAGCCCGCTGCATTGCAGTAAATGGTGGCTCCGCGTGCAATCGCGTGCTGCTTTTCTTCGAGCACGATAATCCCGGCACCCTCGGACATGACGAATCCGTCGCGATCCTTATCGAATGGACGGGAGGCGCCCTTTGGATCGTCGTTGCGGCGGCTGGTGGCGCGCAAGGCGGAAAACCCGCCGACACCGAGCATGGCAACAGAGGCCTCCGCCCCGCCGGCAATCATGACATCGGCATCGCCATACTGGATCATACGCATCGATTCACCGATGGAATGTGTTCCGGATGCACACGCGCTGGTAACGCAGAAATTCGGTCCCCGGAATCCGTACCGAATGGCCACATATCCTGCAAGGATGTTGGTGATCATCTGGGGGATGAGTTGCGGGGAAATACGGCTCGGGCCTTTTTCGTACGCCTTGAGGCATTCGTTCTGCATGATCTGCATGCCGCCGATACCGGAACTGGCCAGCACGCCTACACGATCCAAATCCAACTGGTCGCAGTCCAGACCGGCATCCTCGATGGCCATCACGGAAGCGGCCACGCCCCAGATCGCAAACGGGTCCATCTTGCGAATATCCTTCTTGTCCAGAAACCGGTCCAAATCGAGGTCGCGGATCTCTCCGCCGATGGTCACGGGGAACTGATCAATATCCGCCATGGCCTTGACCTGGTCGATACCCGACTCGCCGGCCTGGATACCTTCCCAAAACCTTCCGAGTTCGCTCGCAACGGGAGAAACAATCCCCAAACCGGTTACCACTACTTCACGCCGATTCATAATCCGTACCTCTGTAGAAATTGATGCTGAAATGGCCGGAACGGCTCAATGAGCAGTTCCGGCCATTGAAAAACCTTCAGCAGGGCTTACTCGAAACCTTTTCCCTTCAGGTAGCTGATCACTCCACCAACGGAAGTCAGCTTTTCTGCGTCTTCGTCCGGAATTTCAGCACCGAACTCTTCTTCGAAAGCCATGACCAGCTCGACGGTGTCGAGGGAGTCTGCGCCGAGGTCTTCGATGAAGGAAGCTTCATTGGTGACCTGGTCCATGTTGACGCCGAGCTGTTCGACGATGATATCTTTTACCTTACCTTCAAGTGCCATTATTTTCTCCTTTTCCTATGGTTTACACTTCAAACACTACATTACCATTCCGCCGCATGTCGAGAGCACCTGCCCTGTTACATACGCGGAGGCATCACTTGCCAAAAACAGTACCACATTGGCGACATCCTCCGGCTCACCGAAGCGCGCCAGCGGGATCAGCTCCTTCATCTTGCTCTGGACGTCCTCGTCCAACGCATCGGTCATTGCCGTGCGGATAAAGCCCGGAGCGACGGCATTGCAGCGCACGTTGCGGGAAGACAGCTCTTTCGCAACGGTCTTGCTCAAAGAAATAACGCCGCCCTTGGAAGCGGCATAGTTGGCCTGACCGGCATTGCCCATCAGTCCAATGACGGAGGCGATGTTAACGATGGTTCCGGAGCGCTGTTTCATCATGCCGCGCATCGCGGCCTTCGTGCAGAGGAACACTCCCTTGAGATTCACGTTCAACACCGCATCCCAGTCGTCCTCGCTCATGCGCATCATCAGTCCGTCCTTGGTAATGCCGGCATTGTTGATGAGAACATCGATCTTTCCAAAATCCTTTTCGATAGCCTTCACGCCTTCGGTCACGCTGGCCCCATCGGCTACATTCACGCCGTAGCACTCGGCACGGCGGCCCAGGGCCTTGACCTTGCCGGCGGTTTCTTCGAGCCACTCCGCATTGAGGTCGCACAGCGCAACATCCGCGCCGGCCTCGGCCAGCTTGACGGCAATCGCCTGTCCCAGCCCGCGGGCGGCACCCGTCACCATGGCCACTTTGTCGTTCAATTCAAACATAGGAATTCCTTATTGATGTTCAATATCTGTTAGTTGGCCGATGTTACGAACCGACACCGTGTTGTCAATACGCTTTATCAGTCCGGCGAGCACCTTGCCGGGACCGCATTCAACCATCTCCTCCACCCCATCGGCGGCTAGCTTCTGGATGGTAGCGACCCACTGCACGGACGAAGTGATCTGCTTGACCATATTGCTGCGGATCGCCGCAACGTCATGCACATCGGCCGTTACATTCGAAAGTACGGGGATCCGGGGCTCGGCTAAAGCCACTTTCGCCAGAAATGCATCCATCTGGTCGGCGGCAGGCTGCATCAGCGGCGAATGGA
>CAXMPN010000073.1:5892-9005 GCA_964195195.1 Pontiella sp.
AACATGACTGGAGAGGTGAGCTGTTGCAGCAACGTCGATGCCACATCGATGCCGTGACGATCGGCGGTGGCGTTGGCCCAGACCGCAAAGTTCGGTGGGTTCCAAGCGGCCTGACCAAGGGCAGCGCTCAGTTCAACTGCGGCGGGTTCCATGATCGGCGAATGGAACGCTCCGGCCACGGGCAGACGGATCGCACGCTTTGCGCCGGCCTCTTTCACGAGCGTCTCGGCCTGATCGATCGATCCGGCCGTACCGGAAAGCACCGTTTGGGACAGCGAGTTAAAGTTGGCCACATGGCATCCGGCCTGCTCGGAAATATCAACCAGGACTTCGCCGTCGAGGTTCATGACCGCCAGCATCGCGCCCGGATTCTCCTCGCACGCGGCCTGCATAAATTCACCGCGGGCCTTGAGCACCTTAATCGTGTCTTCGAAGCTGACCACACCGGCCACATGGAGCGCCGTCCATTCGCCGAGGCTGTGCCCGGCCAGAAGATCGTATTCAAGGGGTTGCTTCAGTTCCATCGCCTTGAATGCTGCCGCGCTCGCCACAAAAATTCCCAGCTGAGCATGGTTCGATTGGTTGAGTTTTTCCTGCGGTCCTTCAAAACAAATGGTTTCGAGGTCGTAGCCAAGAATTTCATTGGCTTGATCAAACAAAGCCTTGCACTCGGGAATGGCCTCAGCAAGATCCTTACCCATGCCTACCGATTGCGATCCCTGTCCCGGGAAAACGATGGCTCTTTTCATTTACTTCCCCCACTCCAAAATATTGGCGCCCCAGGTAAATCCGCCGCCGAACACGGTGAGAACGACGAGGTCGCCCTTGAGGATGGTTCCATCCTTAACCGCTTCGTCCAGTGCAATGGCCAGCGCAGCCGAGGAGGTGTTGGCATATTTATCGACATTGCAGTACATGCGATCGGCCACACCAAGTCGCTTGGAAATGGCATCGATGATACGGATATTGGCCTGATGCGGAATAAAACAGCTCACATCGTCCGCCGACACCCCATTCTTTTCCAGCGCCTGTACCACCGTATCGACCATACGTACGACCGCGTGTTTGAACACTTCGCGTCCCTCCATTTTGAGGTATTGCTGCTTCTGGTCGAGCATTTCGTGGGTCATTGGATTACGGCTGCCGCCGCCCGGCGTCCAGAGCAGATCGGCCAGCGATCCGTCCGAGCCCATCACCGACTTCATAACCCCGCGACCCTCGCCGCCGGCCCGCAAAACAGCCGCACCGGCTCCATCGCCAAACAGGATGCAGGTTCCGCGGTCTTCCCAGTCGATGAAGGTGCTCATTTTCTCCGTACCGATGACCAGCGCCGTATTAATGGCACCGCTGGCAATCTGGTTCTTGGCGCTGTCCAACGCATAGAGAAAACCGGAACAGGCCGCACCGAGGTCGTAGCAGTAGGCGTTCTTTGCACCGATCTTGTCCTGCACAAAACAGGCGGTGCTGGGAAAAAACATATCGGGAGAGAGCGTGGCGACGATCACCAGATCAATTTCATCGGCCCCGATGCCCGCATCCGCCAACGCCTTTTTCGCGGCTTCGGCGCCGAGATCGGAGGCCGCCTGATCCGCCGCGGCAATGTGTCGCTCGCGCATGCCGGTGCGGCTGTAGATCCATTCGTCGGAGGTTTCGACAATCTCTTCGAGATCCCGGTTCGTCAGCACCTTTTCAGGCACATACGACCCCGTCCCAATGATTGAAACTATCCGTTTAGAATCCATGCAAGCGTTCCGTTAAAAATACTAGATGTCGGAATTAATAACCTTTAGTTCCGCTTCAATCAAATGGTTTAAATCATGATCAATCGCTTCGGAAGCCACACGGATTCCGTTAAAGGTAGCAAAAGCATTGGAGGATCCGTGACCGATGATCACGATCCCGTTGGCACCCAGCAGCGGTGCCCCGCCATAGCTGGACGGATCCGCATGGGAACGCATCTCTTTGAAAACGCCGCGGGAGAAAAAGTAGCCCAGCATGCGGATAATATTCCGCTTGAACATCGTCTTCAGCCATCCTGAAATCATCTTGGCCACGGCTTCACTGGTCTTCAGCACCACGTTGCCGACAAAGCCGTCGCAGACAGCAACACTTACCTTGCCACCGAATAAATCGCGACTTTCAACGTTGCCGATAAAGTTAACCGGCGTATTTTCAAGCAAACCAAAGGTCTTTTTGGTGGTTTCGTTCCCTTTCGCTTCCTCTTCTCCAATACTGAGAAGACCCACGGAGGGATTGTCCACCCCGAGAATTTCACGGGAATAGATACTGCCCATCACGGCATACTGCTGGATCATCTCCGGCGTACTGTCGGGATTGGCTCCGGCATCGAGCAGAACAAACGGCTTATCGGGCGTCGGAAGAATCGTTGCAATCGCCGGGCGCGCCACTCCTTGCAGCGTGCGAAGCTTCAGCGTGGCTGCCGCCACAGCAGCCCCGGTATTTCCGGCGGAAAAGACCGCATCCGCCTTGCCATCCTTGACCAGTTCAATGGAACGGGCAATGGACGAGTCTTTTTTCCGGCGAATCGCTACGACCGGGGATTCCCCCATGCCGACCACCTCGGAGGCATGCAGGATTTCAATGCACGAAGGAAGCGGACCCTTGTGCTTGGACAGCTCTGCCTTGATGGCAGTTTCGTCACCAACGAGAAAAAGCTTTTCGATACCCTTAAGCGTGTTGGCGGCTTGAAGGGTTCCGGCAACGATTTCCGCGGGAGCAAAGTCGCCCCCCATCGCATCTATAGAGATACGCATGTCGCCTACTCTTCAGCAGCGACGGTTAGCACCTGGCGTCCGTTGTAGTAGCCGCAGCTGGTGCAGGCATGATGCGACAGGGCCGGCGCACCGCATTGGGAGCAGGAAGAGGCACGCGAAACGGGCTTCTTCATATTCTGGACCTTGCGGCTCGCGGTTTTGCTTTTCGAAGTTTTTCTTTTTGGAACTGCCATGGCAATCCTCCTTACAGGCTATAAACTCAAGTTGTCCAGGGCCGACCAAGGGGTTGGACCTTCTTCTGTCTCGCACGTGCAGGAGCCCTTGTTCAGGTCGACTCCGCACTGGGGGCATATCCCCTTGCAATCTACGCTGCACACC
>CAXMPN010000074.1:0-278 GCA_964195195.1 Pontiella sp.
GCTTCCACTTCGGTCATGGCGCGCTGTCCATCAAAGGTTCCGAAGCTGGACGATTCGTTTCGGCAACCAACCAGAACAAGCACGGCGGCCAACAGGAATGGGCGGATGGCAATGAAGCGGCCCATTGGTGTTACTTCGCGGCTTCTTCGCGGGACGTATGGATGCGTGCGACGACCGAATCGCACATCTCCTGGTCTTCCTTCATGGCGCGGACAGCGGAGTCGCGGCCCTGACCAAGTTGCGTTCCATCCATCGAAAGCCATGAGCCCTTCTTATCG
>CAXMPN010000074.1:288-8710 GCA_964195195.1 Pontiella sp.
AGAACCAGGCGCCGCTCTTGGTGACCTCGTCGTGGATGACGCCGAGATCGATGAGCTCGCCCATGCGCGAGATGCCCTCGCCGTAGTCGATGTCGAACTCTGCTTGCCGGAAGGGTGCAGCGACCTTGTTCTTGACCACCTTGACGCGCGTACGGTTGCCGTAGGTTACGCCAGCGGAGTCCTTCAGCTGGCCGATCCGGCGAATATCCAGCCGGACGGAGGAGTAGAATTTCAGCGCGCGGCCTCCCGGGGTGGTTTCCGGGCTGCCGAACATGACGCCCACCTTTTCGCGAATCTGGTTCGTAAAAATAACAACGCAGTCCGAGTGACTGATGGCGGAGACCAGCTTTCGCAGGGCCTGCGACATCAGGCGGGCCTGAAGGCCGACGTGCGACTGGCCCATTTCGCCTTCCAGTTCGGCCCGTGGTGCAAGGGCGGCCACGGAGTCGACGACGACGACGTCGAGCGAGTTGCTCTTGACCAAGGCTTCACAAATATTAAGCGCTTCCTCGCCGGAGTCCGGCTGGGAAACCAGTAGATCATCAATATTGACTCCGATCTTCTTTGCGTATCCCGGATCGAGCGCATGTTCGGTGTCGATGAAGGCCGCCGCGCCGCCCGCCTTCTGGGCATTGGCGATCACATGGGACACCAGAGTGGTTTTGCCCGATGATTCGGGGCCGTAGATTTCGACGATGCGGCCACGGGGAAGGCCGCCGATTCCCAGAGCAATATCCAGTGTCAGGGCACCGGTTGAGATGGATTCAATATGGCGGTTTGCACTGGCATCACCCAGCTTGACAATCGCCCCTTCACCATACTGCTTTTGAATTTGCGCGATGACTGTGCTGAGTGCGGTGGAACTGTCTGCGGGGGCGGCTTTCTTGGTGGCCATGTGCTCTTCTCCTTCGTCGGCTGATCTTATATAAAAGTGAACGCGAATTGTTATCCGACCTCCCTGTTGATGTCAACGGCACCTGCGATCAATGAATGGTATTTTTTATTAGATGCAGGGGCCTTTTCGTTCGTGGTGCGCCGTTGAAATAAAACTTAAAAGGACTGGTATTAAAGGATGAGTCTGGGATAGTGCGCCGCGATTTACCTCGTTCTCCGCAAGGTTCGGACGGGGCTTTTGATTTTTTAACATGGAGCATGCAAACATGGGCAAGACCAACAAGCTATTCAAACTGAAGATTGAACGTCCGCGCAACGTGAAGAACGATATTCTCTCCGGTCTGACCGTGGCGCTGGCTCTCGTTCCGGAAGCGGTCGCCTTTTCATTCGTCGCCAAGGTGGATCCGGTTATCGGACTGTATGCCGCCTTTATGATGGGTTTGATTACCGCGATCTTCGGTGGACGTCCGGGTATGATCTCCGGTGCAACCGGTGCTGTGGCCGTTATTTTTGCTCCGTTGATGATTGAGCTGGCTCAGCCGGGTGTACTTCCGGAAGGCGTGACGAAAGAAGGGTATCTGTTTGCTGCGGTAATCCTGATGGGCGTGTTCCAATTGCTGTTTGGCGTGTTCAAGCTGGGTAAGTTTATCCGTTTGGTGCCGCATCCGGTGATGCTCGGGTTTGTGAATGGATTGGCGATCATTATCTTTAAATCACAGTTCGAAATGTTTTATGTGGGCCATGGCGAGCATGCCCATCTGCTGGAGATGAGTCCGTTGCTGATCATGCTCGGTATGATTGCTCTGACGATGGTCATCAGCGCTTTCCTGCCCAAGCTGACCAAGGCCGTTCCAGCCACGCTGGCGGCCATCGTGACGGTTACGGTTCTTTCCTTGCTGCTGAAGAAATTCGGCATCCACGAGTCGCGCAACGTACTCGACTTCGTTCAAGGCATGGATCCAGCCAAGGAAACCATTGCTGCCGGCCTGCCGACCTTTGGCATTCCGCACGTCGACTTTTCCTGGGCCAATCTTAAAATGATCCTGCCTTATTCCGCACTGGCCGCAGCGGTGGGTCTGATTGAATCCTTGATGACCCTGACGCTGGTTGACGAAATTACCGAAACCCGCGGACGAGGCAACAAGGAATGCATGGGGCAGGGACTGGCCAACGTAGTCAATGGGTTCTTTGGCGGCATGGGGGGGTGCGCCATGATCGGGCAGAGTATGATCAATATCCGTGGCGGCGGCCGGGGTCGGCTTTCCGGCATTGCCGCAGCCATGTTCCTGCTCGCAATTCTTTTGATCGCCGCACCCCTTGTGGAAATCATCCCGCTGGCCGCGCTCGTCGGCGTGATGTTTATGGTGGTGATCGGCACCTTCGAATGGTCCAGCTTCCGCCTGTTCGGCAGCATCCCCAAAATGGATATCTTTATCATTATCCTGGTTTCTGTCGTAACCGTTATGCACGACCTCGCCATCGCAGTTTTGGTCGGCATTGTTGTTTCCGCACTGGCCTTTGCCTGGGAGCACGGAAAGAAAATCCACGCCCACATCATGACCGATGAACATGAAACCAAGGTCTATCACCTTGAAAGCGCACTCTTCTTCGGTTCCGCCCAGTCGTTCAAGGATCTGTTTGATCCAAAAGACGATCCGCAGGATGTGGTCATCGACTTCGAAAATGCCCGCGTCTACGACCATTCCGGCATAGAAGCCATTAACAACATTACCGAGCGTTATGCCGACCAGGGGAAAAGTCTGCACCTGCTGAATCTCAGTCCCGAATGTCTGGAGCTGATGGAAAAGGCGGACAACATCGTTGAGGTCAGCGTCATCGAAGACCTCGAATGGCACATTGCCGACAACCGGCTGGGCTAAGCTAGCGGGTCAACACGTGTCAGACCCTAGCGGGTCTGCATTGCTCATCCATCGCACTTGTGGACATCGGAGACGATGTCCCTCCATCAGGGCTCCCTGTTTTGCCGAGGGACAACGTCCCCGTTGTCCATGGACGCTGGGTGCTTACGCAGTCTTCAATACAAAAAAAGCCCGGCGTGTGCCGGGCTTTTCGTTTCCAATGGCTGGAAGTCTGCTAGATGCCGAAGTCGTCTGCACGAATCATTTCGGGCTCAACACCAAGGTCGTAGGCCATGTCGTTGACGCACTTGAGCATGATAGGCGGTCCGCAGAGATAGTATTCAATTTCGGCCGGGTCTTCATGTTTATTGAGATATTCATTCAGACATACCTGATGGATGAATCCCGTCAGACCTTCCCAGTTATCTTCCGGCAACGGATCGCTGAGGGCCACATACATCTTGAAGTTCGGGAACTGTTTTTCCAGCTCATAAAACTCTTCCATGTAGAAGAGCTCGCGCTTGGAGCGGCCGCCGTACCAGAAAGTGATTTGGCGATCGGTACCGATGCGCTTAAGCTGGTCATAGATATGCGAACGCATGGGAGCCATGCCTGCGCCACCACCGATAAAGCACATTTCGCGGTCGGTTTCCTGCGCAAAGAATTCGCCGTAAGGGCCGGATATAGTGATTTTATCGCCCGGCTTGAGGTCGAACGTAAAACTGGAGCACACCCCCGGCGGATAGCTGCTACCCGGCGGGGGGGACGCGATACGGATATTCAGCATGATGATGTCGTCTTCGAGCGGGAAGTTGGCCATGGAGTACGCGCGAAAACAAGCCTCTTCGTTATTGGCCACATATTGCCACTGGTCGAACTTGTCCCAGTCGCCACGATATTCATCCGCTACCTCGAAGGATTTATAGGAGAGATCCTTGTAGGCCGGGACGTCGATCTGGATGTAGCCGCCGGCACGGAAATCAAGTTTTTCGCCCTTGGGCAGTTCAACGATGAGTTCCTTGATAAAGGTTGCGACGTTGTCGTTGGAACGGACGGTGCATTCATACTTCTTGATCTCGAGAATTTCCGGCTCGATTTCAAGCTTCATGTCTTCCTTGACCTTGAGCTGGCAGGCGAGGCGAACCCCTTCCTTGGCTTCGGCCTTGGTGACCTGTCCGGCTTCCGTCGGGAGCAGTTCGCCACCGCCTTCGAGTACTTTGCACTTGCACATGGCGCAGGTTCCTCCGCCACCGCAGGCGGACGGAAGGAAGATTTTCTGTCCGGAAAGTATCGTCAGCAGAGACGCTCCCGGCTTGACTTCCAGTTTGAGATTTCCGTCGTTGATATCCAGCTTAGCCAGCCCTTGCGGAACCAGTTTCTTGGAGGCAACCATCAGCATGATCACCAGCAACATGATCACAGAGCTAAAGACGGCAACACTTGATACGATATAGGTTACGTTTTCCATATTGGCCATTTCTCAATAGAGGTTACAGGTTAATGCCCGCGAAGCACATGAATGCCATAGCCATCAGGCCGGTCATGATCATGGTGATGCCAAGGCCCTTGAGCCCGTCCGGCAAATGCGAATAGCGCAGTTTCTTGCGAATGGCCGCCATGGATGCAATGGCCAGTAACCGGCCGAGC
This sequence comes from Pontiella sp., assembly GCA_964195195.1. GTDB lineage: Bacteria > Verrucomicrobiota > Kiritimatiellia > Kiritimatiellales > Pontiellaceae > Pontiella. The sequence continues at coordinate 4,689 of CAXMPN010000074.1, forward strand.
CCTGAGCTGCATCCGTACACCGCCGATTCCATGGCACCGTACTCGCGTTCCACCAGGAACAGCGAGCCGCCGAGAATGGCGCAGTTTACGGTGATGAGCGGCAGGAAGATGCCGAGTGCGTGGTAGAGCGTGGGGAAAAACTTGTCGAGGACCATTTCCACCAGCTGCACCATGGAGGCGATGGTTGCAATGAAGCAGATAAAGTTGAGGAAGCTCAAATCCAGCGAAGCAAAACCCGGGTTGACCCATACCAGCGCACCGGGCGCGAGCAGGAAATGGTGGATCGCCCAGTTGGCGGGGACGGTGATCGTTAAGACAAAGATCACTGCGAAACCAAGACCAATCGCGGTGTCGACCTTCTTCGAGCAGGCGAGGAAGGAACACATGCCCAGGAAGTAGGCCAGCAGGATGTTTTCAATGAAAATCGATTTAATGGCGAGACTTAGATAATCCATGGTTATTCCTCCACATACTTGCTGATGGTGCGCTGCGCCCAGATCAGCAGTCCCAGAATGATGAATGCGCCCGGGGCGAGCAGTACCAGCCCGTTCCCCATGTAGCTTTCCGGCAGAATTTGCCTATTAAGCAATGCACCGAACCCGAGAAGCTCACGAATTGCTGCGACCGCAATCAGGATGATGCCGTAGCCCATGCCGTTGCCCAAACCGTCAAGAAGCGAGTCTTTGGGGGGGTTCTGCAGCGCGAATGCTTCCGCGCGGCCCATTACGATGCAGTTCGTGATGATCAGGCCGACGAATACGCTGAGCTGTTTGCTGATATCAAACATGAAGGCACGCAACAACTGGTCGGCAACAATCACGAGTGATGCGATGATCGCCATTTCCACAATCATGCGGATTCCGCTGGGAATCACATTGCGCAGTAAGGAGATGACGAAGTTGGAAAGGGTGAGCACCGCCGTTAGCGCCAAGGTCATCACGATAGCGGTGTCCACCTTGACCGTCACCGCAAGGGCGGAGCAGATACCAAGCACCTGAATGGTGATCGGGTTGTTATCCGAAAACGGATCCATCAGTAGTTTCTTTGCAGCAGAATCCATGATTAGTTCCCCTTGATTGAGTTAAAGTAATTGGCATAGGCCGCCGCATCCTTCTGGACGAGTTTTTCAACCCCTTTACCCGTGAGCGTCGCACCTGAAATGCCATCCACTTCCATATCTCCGGTAGCATACCCCGGTTTTGTTACCAGAAAGTTGGTCGGTTTGCCATCGGCATACAGTTGCTTCCCGGCAAACTGGGACAGGAACCAGGCTTTTTCGATTTCAGCCCCCAGGCCCGGGGTTTCGCCGTGCTTGTAGAAACTGATGCCTGCGATGGTTTCCAGGTCGGCCTCCAGTGAAAGGTAGCCATAGAGCATGCTCCATAGCCCTTTTCCGGAAACGGGAAACGCATATTTGGAAGGCCGGTCCGTACCGTCCTCCGTCCATGTGTAGAGCGGAAGATCGTCGGCGGTTTTTTCCGAAACATGGCCTTCAAACGTTGCTTCTATTTCAGGCCGTGTCATCGCGCTGATATCAATTCCAAACGCCTTTACGATGTTTCGTTTGACGTCGAAATCTTCGTTCGCCTGCTGGCGGGTCTTCAGACCGGCAGCCGTCCCGGAAAGGAGCAGGCTGCAGCTCACACAGACCACCGCTGCGAAAACCAATGTCTTAGTATCTTCACGCATTGTTCAAAGCCCTCGCATAAGCAGTTCTTTTCTTGATGTGCGCCTGCACGACAAAGTGGTCGATCAAGGGGGCCATCACATTCATGAACAGGATGGCCAGCATGGCCCCTTCGGGATAGGCCGGTTTGGCCACACGGATCAATACCGTCAGCGCACCGATCAGGAAGCCGTAAATGATTTTACCGGTATTGGTGGCTGCACAGGAAACCGGGTCGGTCGCCATGAAGACGATACCGAACAGGAAGCCGCCCATCACCAAATGGTAGACAAAGGGCAAGTCAGCAAATGCATTATCAAGTGGGAGTACGTTAAACAGGGCCCCCATCGCCGCGCAACCGATGATACCGCTGACCATGACCCGCCATGAGGCAATGCCGGTAAGCATCAGGAAGCCCATACCCAGCAGAATGGCGATGACCGATGTGGAGCCTATGCAGCCGGGTATGTTGCCCACCGTCATATTCAGTAGGGTAAAGCCTTGTTCAGCCAGCGCATGGACCGCATCACCGCCTTTTTCTACCGCTGCAGCAACGGCTAAAGGAGTGGCCATGGTTACACCATCAACGTTTTCAGCAACCGTTCCGAAGATAGGATTATTGTCGAACGCGGTTTTAGCGGTTCCGACCCATACGGCATCGCCCGAAATCTGGGCCGGATAGGCGAAGAAGAGAAACGCACGGGCCGTGAGTGCAGGGTTAAGAATGTTGTATCCAACCCCCCCGAAGATTTCCTTGCCGATTACGATGCCAAACGAGATACCGACCGCCACCTGCCAGAGGGGAAGGGTGGGGGGGAGCACCAGCGGGAACAGCATGGCGGTTACGAGGAAACCCTCATTGATTTCGTGCCGGCGAACCAATGCGAACAATACTTCCCAGATCCCGCCCACCATGTAGGAAACCATAATGATCGGCAGCACCATGGTCGATCCCCGAAGCAGGTCGGTCATCAGCGTGGCGTTTTCAACATTATTGTTGATGTTGAACTGGTTGCCCGCATTCCATATTCCGAACAGGATGCAGGGAAGTAGCGCATAGATTACGAAGATCATCAGACGCTTCTGGTCAATGGAGTCGCGCACGTGCGGCGCACTGGGCGTTACATCACCCGGTGTCCGGGCAAACGTGTCACCCGCCTCGAACAGCGGGTAAAGCCGCTCGAACTTGCCGCCCTTCTCGAAGAGAGGTGCAATGTGCTTATCCATGATATCGAATAAAAACTTCATTAGATTCCTTCCTCTTCGATTTCAAGCAGGCCCTTTTTCATGATTCCGCACACATCGGTCTTGTGCGGGTCGACGAAAGCCGCCAGCGCAAAATCCTCGGGGTCGGTTTCCAGGATGCCTAGCTGGATCATCTCTTCGGTATCGTGGGCCAATGCGGCGCGCACCAGATAGTCAGTCATAATATTCAAGGGCTGGTACTTATCCATCCAGCCGGTCACAACCATCGCACGGTGGCTCCCATGCATGCTGGTTCCCAATTTCCACTCGTGGGAGAAGCTCATCAGGGACGAAAGATTGACGCGGTGCGAGCTGTACTGGAACAAACCGGGCATCGTCCAGCCCATCAGGTGGCGTGATCGGTCCTCTTCCAGTACAAAGAATTCGGAGCCATAATAGCGCGCGCAGGAGTTGGATTCTACCTGGTCGCCACACAACACGTTGCCCGAAATGATTCGTGCCGGGCTGTCCTCAATCGCCTGCTCAAACAGCGGTTGTAGATTGGCTCCGGTCTGAACCCGATAATGCTTGCGGTACTCCTCCTTCACGGCGGGTCCACCCAGAGCGATGACCTTGGTTTTCGGGAGTTCGCCGGTCTGAAGAAGCTTACCGATCAGAATAACGTCCTGAGCTGCGACGGTGTAGACGGTGTCTCCGGGCAGGATCGGATTGATGCGGTTGATGTGTACGCTGGTGTTTCCGGAAGGATGTTTTCCGCTGAAGGTATGGCCTTCGACATTTTCAAGGCGGGTGCGTCTCCCTTCAGAATCAGACTGAAGTCGGCCTGGAAGGGGGCGGACCCCGCAGCATTGATGAAGACCGATTTCGGCGCAGTGTCCGGATCAGCGATTTTCGAGAACGGACGCTGCTTGATCAGCGGCCATAAACCGCAGTCCAGCAGGTGGTTGACCACCTGTTCACGGCTCAGCGACTTGATCGAGTCCTGTGAAAAAGCTTCGAACTTCACACTCTCTTCCGCAGCTGAACGCTCGATAATGATCTCAACAGGGAAGCGACGTGCCCCTAGATTGACCGCCTTGATGATTCCGCCGCAAGGCGAACGGAAAACCATGCGTTCGTCCTTCTTATTTTCGAACAGTACGTCTCCGCG
>CAXMPN010000075.1:0-8595 GCA_964195195.1 Pontiella sp.
TTATCCGTAACGGAACGGGCGCTATAGCACAGCCAAATAGCCAGGCAGACCAGAACGTTGCAGAGCATGCCGCTAGTGAAGGCCTGAACCGGTGTTAGGTTCACTTTGGCATGGGCAATGGAAAGTGCCTCGGCGCCAATGGCCCCGTCGTTCCCCAGCCAGTGCCCGCTGAGATGAACCAACAGTACAATCGCCAGCGATCCGGCCAGGTTTCCGATGAAGACAATCGTCCAGCTGCGCAGCATCTGGCGGTAGGTGATCGCTCTCGTGAAGCAGGCCATCACCATCAGAGTGTCTCCGGTACACCGGTCTGCTCCGGCAATCACCACGAGAATCAGGCCGAGCGAAAACGCAAGACCACCAATCAGTTTGGTCATTCCGATGGCCAGGGTCGAATCGTGGACAACATGGGTAAACAATACCGCGCCGAATGCGATGAATGCACCGGCCTGAATGGCGAGGAAAAACGCGCTGATGGTGTCACGATTGGCTTTACGAATACCGGAAGCTTCTGCGCGCTGGGCCATTTCAGCCGGTGTGTATGCGTCTGATCGATTATCATTCATAATGCTGGAGCGTACTAGACCCGAACACTGTGCGTTTTACGCCATGAATAATCAATGCAATGCTTCATGGAATTTGCGACTCACAGGAGCAGGTTGCGGGTGGTGTGTGCGGGACCTATTCTTCGTACCCGTTGGGGTGGGCCCGATGCCACTGCCATGCGCTCTGCACGATCTCCTTGAGATCGGCATGCTGCGGATCCCATCCGAGCACGGTCTTGGCTTTGGTGGCATCGGCCACCAGCGTGGTGCAGTCGCCGGGACGGCGTGGACAGATTTCTTCCGCAATGGGATGACCGGTCACTTCGCGGCAGACATCGATCACTTCCTTGACGGTGTAGCCATTGCCGTTTCCGAGGTTGAACGCGCCGGATATTCCCGGCTTGAGTGCCAGAATATGCGCCTGGGCGAGGTCCTTGATATGGATGTAGTCCCGCACGCAGGTGCCGTCGCGGGTTTCATAGTCCTCGCCGAAGATGAATATTTTTTCGCGCGTGCCCTGGGCGACCTGCAGCACGAGCGGGATCAGATGGCTTTCCGGCTGGTGCGCCTCGCCGTACTGTTCGGTTGCACCGCAGGCATTGAAGTAGCGCAGGAAGACGCATTCGATACCGTGGATTACCTGGCCCCATGAAAATATCTTTTCGCAGAGTAACTTGGATTCGCCGTAAACCGATTCGGGTTTCTGCGGCAGGGTTTCATCCATGGGGATGCGCTCTGGCGTGCCGTAGGTGGCGCACGTGGAGGAGAAGATCAGCTTCTTGCAACCGCATTCCACCATGGCATTCATCAGGTTGATCGATCCACTGACATTGTTTTCGAAGAAGGGCATCGGTTCCTTCATCGATTCGCCGACCTCAATGTAGGCCGCAAAATGAATCACGGCATCGGGGCGCTCCGCGAGCAAGGCGCTCTTGATGTCTTCCTTGTAGCACAGGTCGCCCTGCATGAACTTTGCCCGGGAGTCGACCGCGGGTTGATATCCGCGCTCCAAGCTGTCGAACACCACGACTTCGTGTCCTTCTTCGCAGAGCATTTCGGCCGTAACACTTCCGATATATCCGGCACCGCCGGCAACGAGAACTTTCATTTCTAGGTCTCCGATAGGTTCATTTTACGATCATTGCACCAGCGGAAGGTATCATAGTTTCCGCCGTGGGATGCAGCCCTTTAGTCTTGCAGATTTCGATAATTTTCGCAGCCATAGCGTCGGTGTTGCCGGCATGAACGAGCACAATCGCGCTTCCTCCCCAGCCGCCGCCGGAGAGGCGTGCGCCCAATGCACCGGCTTCGCGCGCGGCTTCGACGATGAGGTCGAGTTCCTCGCACGAGTTTTCAAAAGAAGTACGGGAGGAGTCGTGCGAGTCGTAGAGGAGCTGACCGAATGTTTCGAGCTTACCGTCCGCCAGTAGTTGAGTGCCTTCCTCCACGCGGGTGATTTCGCCAACGACATGTGCGGCGCGCTGGGCGGCTTCTGGATTAATCTTGTCCTTGTTCGCCTCGAAGTCTAACCAGCTGATATCGCGCAGGGCCTTGACCTCGTAGTTGACCCGTTTGTTTAACTCGGCGGCGGCTTTTTCACAACTGGCACGCCGTGCGTTATAAGGCGATTCCGCAAGGGCGTGTTTGACGTGCGGGTTGATCATCAGAAACACCACATCATCGGGCAGCTTGACCGGGAAGGTTTCGAGCGTGCGGAAGTCCGAATGAATGAGGCCGTGGTGAATGCCGAAGATGCTGGAAAACTGGTCGAGCAGGCCGCAACTGCATCCGGCAAAGTGGTGTTCCGCCTGCTGGCCCACCTTGGCTATTTCGGTTTGGTCGAGCGTCGCTCCAGCGTGGTCGAGGATCGCGTAGGCGGTCGCGATTTCGAGAGCGGCAGAACTGGAGAGTCCGGCTCCCATCGGTATGGAGCCGAGGAAGGTGCAGTCAACACGATCAACCACTACGCCCTTTTCACGGAGGTAGTACATGATGCCCTTGACATAGTTGGCCCATTGGATGGGTTGATCAAGCGGAGTGCCATTGGATGGATCGAACTCTATGGTAGCCCCCAAATCTCCGGCGGTCAGGCGTGCACCCGGCTTATTAGCTGCCGAGATGCAGAAGCAGTGGCCCATATGGATTGCCGCAGAGAGAACGGTCCCTTCGTTATAGTCAGCGTGGTTTCCCAATACCTCGATGCGGCCCGGAGCATATGAAACGGTGGTAGGCTCAGTTCCGTAGGTTTCGGTATGAATCGCGATGGCTTTTTCGACAACGAGCTTATCGTGCATGACTATGCCTTCTCTGCGAACTAAAACACATTGGTGGAATATATGAGTATTCCTTAAAGAAGGCCATAGGTTATACGGGCAAAGATAGTACTGCACGCTGCTTTCGAATTCACGGTCACCGCCTGATCCGACAGGGCGGACAAGATGCTCCACGGCCGTTTTATGCCATTCCATGGATGCTTATCCCATTCACTTGCAAAGAAATATATTTAGTAAATATTACTAGAAATATTGACTGGTAAATACGCCTTTATTTCTCTGATAATCCACGCGTTATCGATCGTTTACCGTTGCCCTTCGTTTGTCTGGCCAGCGGGCTTCAAACAGGAGACCGTCGTGGAAAAGAAGCAATACAAGGTGATGGCATACATTCTCTCCACTGGGCTCTGGGATGCTTTCGGTCCCATCACGCTGGACAAGGTGCTGGATGATGTCGATTCGCTTTTGGCTGACGCATTGAAGCAATGACAGGACACCTACGACGACAAGTTTAAGGCCTATCCATACGAGTTTAACTGGAAGCAGTTCAACGAGACCGGTGAGGAAATCGCGGAGCGCATCCGTGCCCAGTTTTCAGACGATTCCGAAGTCTGCTATGAACTGTCAGATGACCGTGAATTCTTTCTGCCCGAGGACTGTTGTCCCGGTGAACGTGCCACAGATGGAAATATGCGGGAATGCGATCTACGTGCCCGCAAACGGGCGACGCTGAATACCCCCGCTTTCTCCGATATTCAAGGGGCTCCTGCGCGGTCCGCCAGCAATCTTCCCCCCGGACATACCGCGCCCGACTTCAATGCGTCGTGACATCCGGCAAGCTAGCGGAAGACCTTCTCATATCGTGCTGACGATCTTCGAGGTCTCAATATCCGCATTTCGGTGCCGATAAACCACAAGGATTGGCTTGATCGCACTCTCGGGAGTTCTATAATCGCGCGTTCTTACAAAAACAGGTGCTTATTATGGGAAAAACGCTATTTGAGAAAATTTGGGATCGGCATGTGGTCAAGGAACTTCCGGGCGGCGAAGTCCTGCTCTACATTGATCGCCATCTGGTTCACGAAGTGACAAGCCCGCAGGCGTTCGAAGGCCTGCGCCTACAAAACCGCAAGGTTCGGCACCCGGAACTGACCTTTGCGACAACGGACCACAACGTACCCACCGACAGCCGTACCGAGATCCGCGATCCGTTGGCCAAGGCGCAGGTCGACTCGTTGCAGAACAATTGTGCTGACCACAACATTACGTTCTACGGAATGGGGTCCGAAAAACAGGGCGTGGTGCACATCATCGGCCCTGAACAAGGCATCACGCTGCCTGGAACCACCATTGTTTGCGGCGATTCGCACACCGCTACGCACGGCGCATTCGGTGCCATTGCATTCGGGATAGGAACCTCGGAAGTGGAGCATGTGCTCGCCACCCAGACGCTCCGCCAGAAAAAGCCGAAACAGTACAAGGTTGAGTTCACGGGCCAGCTCCCCTTCGGCGTAACGGCCAAGGACATGGTATTGGCGCTGATCGGCGAAATCGGTACGGCCGGCGGAACAGGCTGTGCATTTGAGTTCTGCGGTGAGGCGATTCGTTCAATATCGATGGAAGGGCGCATGACGATCTGCAACATGGCTATCGAGGCGGGCGCGCGTTCGGGTCTGATTGCCCCCGATCAGACCACGATCGACTACATCACCGCCGAGGATCGTCCCTTTGCTCCGAAGGAGGCTGCGCTTACGCAGGCCATTGAGTACTGGGAGACACTTTATTCAGACCAAGACGCCTTTTTCGATAAGGCGCTCGTTATCGATGTGGAAAAAATTGAACCGCAGGTCACCTGGGGTACGAGCCCGGGAATGGTGACCGGCGTCAACCAGCGGGTACCTGAACTGGATGCCGTTGCGGGATACAGTCCGGAGGACGTGCGTTCCTCGCTCGACTATATGGGTCTCGAGCCGGGTATTAAAATGACCGATATCAAGGTGGAAGCCGTATTCATCGGCAGTTGCACCAACGGACGCATCGAAGACCTGCGGGAGGCCGCAAAAGTGATGGAAGGCAGGAAGGTCGCCGACGGTGTACGCGTATTGGTCGTGCCGGGTTCCGAAAAAGTCCGACACGAAGCAGAGAAGGAGCACTTGGACCGCGTGTTTTCTGAAGCGGGTGCCCAATGGCGCTTTGCCGGCTGCAGTATGTGCCTGGCCATGAATCCCGATAAACTCAAGAACAAGGAACGTTGCGCGTCCACCTCGAACCGGAACTTCGAGGGACGACAGGGGCGTGGCGGACGCACACATCTGGTCAGTCCGGCCATGGCTGCCGCGGCGGCGATAGCCGGTCATTTTGTAGATATCAGGGAGCTTGGATAATCATGGATAAGTATAAAACATTCTCCGGCGTGGTGTGCGCCGTCGACCGTGCGAACATCGACACGGATGCGATTATTCCCAAGGAGCATCTCAAATCGATCAAGCGCACGGGGTTCGGCGCTGCTCTCTTTGCTGACTGGCGCTACAACGACGATGGATCGGACCAATCCGACTTCATCATGAACCAGCCGAAGACAAAGGGTGCTTCAATCCTGGTGGGACGAAACAACTTCGGGTGTGGATCGAGCCGTGAACACGCAGTTTGGGCCGTTGCCCAGCAGGGATTTAAGGTGGTGATTGCTCCGTTGGAAGGGGATATTCCCGGCTTTGCCGATATCTTCCGCAACAACTGCGCGAAGAACGGTGTTCTGACGATTCAGTTGTCCAGTGCAGAGGTTGACCAAATCTTTAAAATGGCGGCGGCGGATGAACCGCTCGAGGCAACGGCTGATCTGGAACAGCAGCGGGTTATTTTTAAACAGCCCGGGGGTGAAGTCGGCTTTGTTTTCGAGGTGGAGCCGTCCGTTAAGGAAAAACTACTGTTGGGCCTGGATGATATTGCGGAGTCACTGATGTACGAGTCCGATATTTCCGGTTTCGAAACACAGCATGATGCCCAGTTGCTCAACACTTAATCTTTTCATGAGCCGCACGGGTGGTTACAAATTGAAGCTTCCAGTTTCTGGAAGCTTTTTTTGGATTTAAACGGAATGAAAAACTACCTTACAGCAACGATTTCCGCTTCCGCGGTTCAGCACAATGTGCGGGTCCTGCGCGCCCTGATCGCCCCGCATGTCAAACTGTGCCCCGTGGTAAAGGATGATTGCTACGGCCATGGCATGGAGGTGCTTTATCCGATTCTGGCTGAGCTGGTGGATGGTTTTGCAGTGGCTTCGCCCATCGAAGCGCTCTGGTTGAGGGAAAAGGGATATCGTGGATTCATTCTTTGTTTCCTTTCCGCCTATTTCGACGATTTTGATGTACAGGACGAGTTGGTTCGACAGGGCATCACACAAACGGTGATGTCCCGATCCGCGCTAAACGCCATCCAGGCTGCCGCCGAGCGGGTCGGAGGAAAGGCGCTGGTGCATTTGAAGGTCGACACCGGTATGGGACGGCTGGGTGTCCTAGCCCGGCAGGCACCCGATATGGTGTCGGCCATTGAAGAAGCGGCGGGGGTCGGGCTTACGGGCATCTATACGCATTTTGCCACGGCGGACGAAGTCGACCGCGAACCCGTCTTTCAACAGCTAGAACTGTTCCGATCCATCATTCCGCCGGACAAAGACATTGTGTTGCATGCGGCCAATTCCGCCGCAACCATCGATCTGCCGGAGACCCACTTCAACATGGTGCGGCCGGGCATCGCCGTTTACGGGTGCCATGCATCCGCCCAGTTTTCCAATAAGGTGGAGCTCCGTCCCTGCATGGCCGTGAAGGCCAAACTTATCGCGGTTAAACATGTACCCGAAGGAAGCCGCTGCGGCTACGGGCTCACGCATCGGCACACCCGGGATGCGAAGGTCGGCGTGGTGCCCATCGGCTATGGCGACGGGTATTTCCGCAACCTTTCCGGCAGGGCGGTGGTGGGAATCAACGGTATGTCGGCCCCCGTTTGCGGGCGTGTATCGATGGACCAGATGACCGTGGACGTGACGGATATCCCGGAAGTTCGCGTGGGTGACGAGGTGGAGATCATTTCATCCAACCCGGCCGCTCCGAACAGTGTTGAGCAACTCGCCCTATTGGCGGATACGATTCCCTATGAAATCACGTGCCATCTCGGGCACAACATCAGGCATACCCTGACAGAGTAGGTGGGGCTCAGGTGGGTTCCTTGCTTTCCGTGGACTCATAGAAGTTCTCGGCGCAACTCGGGCAGATGCAGTGGCTGAATTCCATTTTTGTGCGATCCTTTAGGTAGCTGTCAATGAGCTGCCATCGACCGTCCTCGTCCTGGATATTCTTGCACTTGCTGCACAGGTTATGAATTCCGCCGAGCTCTTGAACCTTCGACAACATGGAACGGAGTCTTTCATTCGCACTCGCGAGTTCTGATTCCTTCCGGGTCAGCGCCATTTTATCCCGACGCAGATGGCCGAGCGCAACGGCGCTCAAAATCTGCATCGCGAGATAGCCCGGGGAAGTTGCAAAGCTGGAGTAGCTGGTGGAGGCCGAAAACTGGCCGTACACCCAATTGGTGAAGGGGATCAGTAACAAGGCGCATATCAGGCCGGGGATGCTTCCGCATAACCAGGCCACCAGACCGACTACTGCGGTTCCCAGGATAAAGTAGGGTTCCCGGCTAGGTGCCACATACCGCAACAGCGCCAGATAGGCTACAACGGTGGCAACGGCAAGAATAGGTTTTATATATCGCGTCATGGCCATTTCCGGACTTTATCCACTATGGATACTGTCCAGGAAGTGCAAGACCCGTGCCAGAATCCAGGCCGAACATAAGATTCATGTTCTGCAACGCATTGCCTGCCTGACCTTTCATCAAATTATCAATGTGCGAAACGACGCGCAATCGGTTGTTCCGCTCGTCTACATCCACGGTCAGATTGCAGTAGTTGGTGCCGCGCACATCGGCAATGCTGGCCGGCGTGTTGGCATCCTGTACGCGCACGAAGAGGTTGTGGCGGTTGAACTCGCGGTAGATTTCAAGCACTTCGTCCGCCTTTTGCCCGTTCAGGGTTGCGTAAAGACAAGACATGATCCCGCGGCAGACGGGTACGACCTGTGCCGTAAAGGTGATTTGCACATCATCATCACTCAGCAACCCAAGCTCCTGCTCGATCTCGACCGCATGCTGATGGCCCGCCAGTTTATAGGCGTTCATGTTGTCGTAGCGGTTGGGATAGTGGAATGCAGGATGGGGTTTCTTCCCCGCTCCGGATACGCCGGTCTTGCAGTCGCAGATAATGCTCATGGGGTCGATGATACCGGCATCCACCGCCGGAGCCAGACCGAGTATGCAGCTGACCGCAAAGCACCCCGGATTACCCACGATGGTCTGCCTATCCGTGATATCGTGCAGCTCGGCAAGGCCGTAGACGGTTTCGGTCAGCAAGGCGGGGGCCTTGTGGACGGGGTCGAGGCCGATGAAGTTGGCATATTCAGCATACCGTTCGACCGATCCGAACCGGAAGTCGCCGCTGTAGTCGATTACTTTGGCGCCCCGCGCGATTTCCTCTTCCGCCGTCACCATGCCGACGCCATCGGGGGTGGAGAAGAACACCACATCGCAGGCTTCCTGGGTCTTGGGATCGTCGGGGGAGACAATGACGTCGTCGCAAAAGCCGCGCAGGTGCGGGAAGACATCGCTCATTTTGCGGCCGGTGTCCGAAAGGCTCACCAGACAGCCGAGTTCCGTTTCGGGATGCCGCA